>NZ_LQPV01000029.1:0-72546 GCF_002101935.1 Mycobacterium sp. IEC1808
TCTTGCTGCTCGTAGTTGTTCGCGTCGCGGATCAACCCGTCACGCACACCGTGCAGCATGTTCACGATGTTGCGGAACGCCTGATTCATCTGACCCATGGTGTCGTAGGAGGTCGCCTGGGCCTGGCCACTCCAGCCAGCACCGGCGATGTTCATCGACGACGCCCACATCTTGCGAGCCTCGTCCTCAACGGTCTGCGCGTGGACCTCAAAGCGGCCCGCCATCGCCCGCATCTCATGCGGGTCAGTCATAAAACGTGTTGCCATGTTGGCTTTCTCCTTAATTCTGAGTGACTTGTATTCAGTTGTGAGTGACGCTGGCCGAACGGGGACGCGCTAGCGCACCGTCAAGCCACATATAGAAAGACTTCCCCCCGTCCCGTGGCCGGCGCCTGACGTGCTGACCTCAGGCGCCAACCGCGGCGATTGAATCGACGTGAGTTCGGATCCCGGCCCAGCCGTCAGACCCGACATTCCAGAACCGCTGAACCTGATCAGCCGGCGGCCGCTGCGTTGGCGGCTTCGGTCGCGGCGTACGAGCCCGAGCTGATTCCCAGCGTGCTCACGAACTGCTCGTGAATCGCGGCTGCCTGGGCGCTGACGGCCTGGTACATCTGCGCGTGGGCGGCGAACTGGGCCGCGGTCAGCGCCGATACCTCGTCGGCCGCAGCGGGCACGACCCCGGTCGTCGGGGCGGCCGCGGCCGCGTTCTGCGCGCTCAGCGCCGAGCCGATCCCCTGCAGGCTCCCGGCCGCCGCAGCCAGGGCCTCCGGCTGTGTGGTCACGAACGACATGTTTTCCCTCCTAGATTGTCCCCCGCACTGCTCTGTGCAAGAGAGTAGATGACAGCATCCGTTTCAAGCTGATTCCGAGTCCACCTGTTCGCAATTGTTCACTGGATGGCACGGCGAATTCACTTTTAGTAACGACACAGTAACAGCGCCTGGCCGCTATCGCTGGCGTTCACAGGACCGTCACAGCAAACCTGAAAGGTCAACCCCTCCGGGTTGCTGTCGAAGGCCGGTTGGCCAGCACGTATGGAGCTTAGCACCGACGCCGTCAAATCGCGCCGGAGCAAATGTCTTTGCCGGGCCGGCGACGAGGTCCCGCCCGGGACGCGCCTGCGCACCATTGGCCTGTCCGCCCGGCTAGCCGGCCGCCGGCGGGCGGGCCATGACGACCGGTTTGAATCCGTACCGCGGTCCCGCGCCGGATCCGCCCGTGCCGGCCCCGGCCAGCGGCATGCCGCCCAGCAGGTTTCCGGGCGCCGCGTCGGGCGCCTCCCGGACGTTGCTCACCGGGATGGCCGTCGCGTGGCTGGTCGTCGAAACCGGCCCGGACCATGCGGCCGGCACCGACAGCTTGCCGATCGAGGTGGCGCTGCCCAGGTGCGCCGCCACCGGCGGGGCGCCGCCGCCGAGCAGCCCGCCCAGCCCGGGCAGCCCCTTGGGGACGGCGGCCGCGGCCGCCGGCACCGCGCCGCCGAGGGCCCCGACGGTTTTCGCGGTCTGCGTCATCGAGTTGGCCATGCCGATGCTGAAATATGGCAGACCCTCGGTGTTGTAGAGGACGCCGGCGTAGGGCGACCACGCCGACATGAAGGCGGACAGGCTGGCGCCCGGGAACGACGGTGACCCGAACAGGACCTGCCACACGGCGGACAGCGGCCCGTTTGCCGATGCCAGATACCACCATTCTTGTTGCAGCGGCGTATAGAAAGGCGACGCCAGGCTCGCCAGCTGCGCGCTGATCTGGCTGATGGCGGCGTTGATCTGGTTCTGGATTGAGCCGACCGACGTGGTCGCGGCGGACGTGGTCGCGGCCGCCTGGATCGTCGAAGCGGCGGGATTGGCCACCGTCGGTGCCGAGGTGAACGGCGTGACGTTGGAAGCCGCCGCCGAGTTGCCGGCGTAGCTGTACATCGTCGCGGCGTCCTGGGCCCAGAATTCGGCGTACTGGGCTTCCAGCTGCGCGATGATCCCGGTGTTTTGGCCGATGACATTGGTCGCCACCGCCTGGGCCAACTCGGCGCGGTTGGCCGCGATCAGCGGCGGGGGCACGATCGCGGCGAACGCGGCCTCGTAGGCCGCCGCGGCCGCGCTGGCCTGCGTGGCGGCCTGCTCGGCCTGCGCGGCGGTCGCGCTCACCCACTCCACATACGGTTGCACCGCGGCGGCCATGGACCCCGAGGCCGGCCCGAGCCACTCCTCGCCGGCCAGCTGCGTCACCACGTTCTCGTAGCCCAGGGCGGCCGCGTTCAGCTCCGCGGCCAGGGAGTTCCAGGCCGAGGCCGCGGTCACCAGTGGTGTCGAGCCCACACCGGTGTACAGGCGCGCCGAGTTGATCTCCGGCGGTAACGCACCGAAATCGATTGCCATGTCCTGACTCCTTCATCAGTCGCGGCCACGTTGGCCGCCTCGTACAGCTGGTTATCCGGCGGATGGTGGGCGGGCGAGCACGCTGCGCCTGAATCCGTATTCGCGGGGCGGAAAGGCGGAGCCCGAGCGTCGGCCGCCGGTGCCCATCGGCATGCCGCGCAGCAGCCCGTTGCCCGCACCCTGCGGGTCGGTGGCGTAGTCGACGGCGACCGCCTGGGCGGCCGATTCCTCGACCGGACCGGGAGAGCCGGCCCACCCCTGCGGCACGGACAGCCCGCCGATCTTGGTGGCCGAGGACAGATTCGCCGCGATCCCGCCATGGCCGGCGGCGCCGCTGCCGACGGCGCCCAGATGCAGGCCGGCAAACTGCGGTGTCGCGTACCAGGCGCCTTGCGCCCCGGCCGTCGTCCCACCGGGGCCGAAGGTGACCTGCTGCGCGATGGAGCCGAAGAATTGCATCAGCCCGGTGGAGAAATAGGCGAGACCCACGGTGGTGCGCGACAGCGCGGTTCGGTTCGACACGTTGAGGGCGACGACCTGCTGCACGATCCACCAGTTGTACGGGTTCAGCTGCGAAGCCAGCGCCCCGGCCGAAAGCTGTTGCAGCGCTTGGTTTATCGACGTGAAGACGGACGTAATGGAAACCGCGTCGGGGGTCAGCGCAAGCCCCGGGGTGGCCGCGGCCGCCTGGGGCGCACCGGTGCCCGCGGGCGTGGCGATGGCCTGACCGACTGCGACCGCCTGGGCGGCCAGCCCGCCTTGGTCGGTGGCCTGTGCCGGCTCGGTGAACGGGGTCAACTGTGTCGCGGTCGCCGAGGCAGCCGCGTAGCCGTACATCGCCATGGCGTCTTGGGCCCACATCTCGGCGTACTGGGCCTCGGTGGCGGCGATGGCCGGAAAATTCTGTCCGAAGAAGTTGGTCGCAATCAGCGTGGCCAACAAAACCCGGTTCGCCGCGATCAGCGGTGGCGGCACCGTCAACGTGAATGCGGTTTCGAACGCGGCGGCTGCGGCTCTGGCCTGGTTCGCGGCGTCCTCGGCGAGCGCCGCGGCGGCGCTGAGCCACGAGACATAGGGCGCGGCGGCGGCAAGCATCGATCGCGATGCCGGGCCCAACCAGGGTGCGCTGGTCAACTCGGTGATCACCGACGAGTAGCCCGTCGCCGCCAAACTCAGCTCGCTGGCCAGCCCATCCCAGGCCGAAGCCGCGGCCATCATCGAGCCGGAACCCGGGCCGGCATAGATCCGGCCCGAGTTGATCTCTGGCGGTAGCGCCCCGAAGTCCAACACCTATGAACCACCGGACTCGAACGACATGTTTTCTCCGCAAGTTCGGGCTAATGACGACTGATGCAAGGAATGTTTAGGAGGCTGTTCGCTAGAGAGGAGGCTAAGGCCCGTAATCCCCGCCCGGCGCCGGCCGAGTTGCCACGCCCAAGCGGCGACACCGGCCCGGCGGGTGGTCGGAGGGCGACGGGGGCCTCGCTCGGTGAGCGGCAGCTCGCCCCAAGCAGCGGTCGCTACCTGCGGAAATGAGTCGACGACGTGCCCAGCGCGCATCCCGAGCGGGCCCGTTTTCGGAGGGGTCGGCGGGCCGAAAGTGACGGGGCCGGGTAAAAATCCGGCCGCAGTTAAAGCCGCAGAAGGGGTTGCCAGACGGGCGGCTCAGCTAACGGGATCGCGTTAGCGGAGTCCGGATCGGCGCCCGATTGCCGGGCCGGCAGTCAACGCGTCGTCGATCGGCGAACGGGGCCGCGCGGCGACCGATCAGGCCCCAAAACGCCGTCGTGGGCGCAGGCAATGTGCCTGCGCCCACGACGCCAGTTGTGACGGAAAGGCGGCTAGCCACCCAGGGGCGGCCGGGCCATGACGGTGGGACGGAACCCGTACCGGGGTCCCGCACCGCTGGCGGCACCGGAGCCGACACCCGCCAGCGGCATGCCGCCCAGCAGGTTGCCGGGTCCCCCGGCCGCCTCCGGCGCAGCGCTGATGCTGCTGACCGGAATGGCGTGGGCTGCGGCCGCCGTCGGGGCGGTGGCCCCGGTCCACGAGACCGGCACCGACAACTTGCCGATCGACGTCGCGCTGCCGAGGTGCGCCGCCGCGCCGCCGGCGCCGCCGCCCAGCAGGCCGCCCAGCCCGGGCAGGCCCTTCGGGACGGCGGCCGCCGCCGCCGCCGGGCCGGTGATGGCGCCCAGGGTCTTGGCCATCTGAACACCGAAGTTGCCCATACCAACGCTGAAGTACGGCAGACCCTCGGTGTTGTAGAAGAAGCTCGCGTAGTTCGAGTAGCCACCCAGCGCGGTACCGATGTTCGACGGCAGAATCGTCTGACCGGTCAACAGGAACCAGACCTCGCTGATCAACGGGTTGGAGTTCGAGAACTGCGAGACAAACGAGTTCGTCGTGGCCGGAGAGCCGAGCGCGCCCAGCGCCTGCTGAATCTGGGTGAGATAACTCTGCAGGGTCTGCTGGATCGAGGCCGCCGGTGCCGCGGACTGAGTGACGGCCGCAGCTGCCGGGTTGGCAACGGTGGGCGCGTTTTGGAACGGCGTCACCTTGGCCGCCGCCGCGGACTGGTTGGCGTAGCTGTACAACGCCGAGGCGTTCTGCGCCCAGAACTCGGCGTACTGCGCCTCCAGCTGCGCGATGATCCCGTTGTTCTGACCCAGGATGTTGGTCGCCTGGGCCTGGGTCAGCATGGTGCGGTTGATGGCGATCTCCGGCGGGGGCACCACCGAGGCCAACACCGTCTCGTAGGCCGCCGCGGCCGACTGGGCCTGCGCGGCCGCCTCCTCGGCTTGACCGGCTGTCGTCGTCATCCACTGCAGATACTGCTGAGCGGCCGACGCCATCGACGCCGACGCCGGCCCCATCCACTCCTCGCTGGCCAGCGCCGTCACGATGTTGTCGTAGCCCATCGCCGCCGAAGTCAGCTCGGCGGCAACGCCGTTCCACGCCGAGGCGGCCGCCATCAGCGACGACGAACCCGGGCCCGAGTAGATCATCGCGGAACTGACTTCGGGAGGTAGTGCTCCGAGATCCATTGTCATGTCCTAAACCCCCTAGCCGGCCGCGGCCGCGTTGGCCGCCTCGGTCGCCGCGTAGGACCCGGAGCTGATGCCCAGGGTGCTGACGAACTGCTCGTGGATGGCCGCGGCCTGAGCGCTGACGGCCTGGTACATCTGGGCGTGCGCGGCGAACTGGGCCGCGGTCAGCGCCGACACCTCATCGGCGGCAGCGGGCACCACCCCGGTCGTCGGGGCCGCCGCCGCGGCGTTCTGGGCGCTCAACGCCGAGCCGATACCCTGCAAACTGCCTGCCGCCGCCGCCAAAGCTTCGGGCTGGGTAGTCACAAACGACATTTTCGTTTCCTCCTCAACTTTCAGGCTCGATGACCTTCAAGGAATGCTCTTCGCTGCTGAAGTTCACTTCAGACAGGGCTTGCTAGTGAGACTAATTGGATCCCGTCGGGTCGCGCCTCCTTAGCGCCAACTGTTCATTGCTGGACAACTGCTGTTCACTCGGGGCAGCCCTGGGCAGGTTTGCCGGCTGGAAGGTCATCGGTCGCCGCCTCTCGATCATCCGGCCGATGGCGGTCGGGTCAGGACGCTATAGCGGAAGCCGTACTTGGTGGTGTAGCCGTAGCCGGCGCTGCGCCGTCCGACGGCCCCGGTCGGGATGCCGCGCAGCAGGGCGTTCCCCGGTACGGCGCCGCCACCCGCGTTGACGGGCGGCGTCTCTTCGGACACGGCGCTGACCAGTGTTGCCTGCGCGGCCGGGTTGCTCCAGTTCGCGGGAACCGACAGTCCCCCGATCCTGCCGGCCTCGCCGGCGCTCGCCGAAACGGCGCCGGCGGGGTGCGCGCCGCCCAGGCCGCCGATGCCACCCAGGTGCAGGCCGGCGAACTGCGGTGTCGGGAACCAGGCACCACCGGCCCCGGCCGTCGCACCGCCGGGGCCGAACGTGAGCTGCTGGCCGATCGACCACCCGAAGTTTCCGATACCCACCCCGAAGTAGGCCTGCGCGAACTGCCGTATCTCGTTGCCCAACGGGCTGATGCCGCTGGACGGGAAGGCCAACCCGTTGTTCCGGATCCCGAACCAGTCGTTGGTCGCGGTCGGAAGCCCGTACTTGAGGAAGGATTGCAGTTGCTGCTGCAGCATCGAGAACGGCCAGTTGGTGAAGGTGTAACTCGACACCTGCTGCAGCGCGAGTTGCTGCAATGCCTGAGGGATGGCCGCGATCTGGTCCAGCACCGTCTGCGCGGCCGGCTGGGCCGTGGCCTGGGCAACGGCGGCGCTCTGGTTGGCCGCCGCGGTCGGGGTGCTCGTGTTGGGCGGCTCCGGATACGGGGTCAGCACCGTGGCGGCGGCCGAGGAGGCGGCGTAGCCGTACATCGCGGCAGCGTCCTGGGCCCACATCTCCATGTACTGGGCCTCGGTGGCCATGATCGCGGGCGTGTTCTGCCCGAAGAAGTTGGTCGCGACCAGCGTCGCCAACAGCACCCGGTTGGCCACGATCACCGGCGGCGGCACCGTCAGCGCAAACGCCTCCTCGAAAGCGCCCGCGGCTGCGCGGGCCTGGCTGGCGCTGTCCTCGGCCAGGCCGGCGGCCGTGCTGAGCCAGCTCACGTAGGGCACCACCGCGTTGAGCATCGCCGTCGACGACGGCCCGACCCAGGGAGCGCTGATCAAATCGTTGATCACCGAGTCGTAACCAGAAGCAGCTGTGCTCAGCTCCGACGCCAGCTCGTCCCACGCGGTCGCGGCGACCATGATCGACTCCGCCCCCGGACCCGCATACATCCGACCGGAATTGATTTCGGGCGGTAGCGCTCCGAAGTCGAACACCGTGTCCTCCTCAGTTGGCCATGATCGCGGCGGCGATCATCGCGGTCAGGTACAAGCCATGGTGGTTGCGGTCACAACGTTGTTGACCAGCAAACCCAGTCGATCGGACGTTCCGCGCACCGCGGCGCACCGCTTCCCTATGCCCGAAATAGGTGCTCCGGCACCAGGATTGCCTGGACTTCCGGTCAGGAACGACATGCCCATTCCGCCTCGACTAACCCGCTGTCAGCAACCGAGCGACAGCTCTTTGGTGCCTGAACTGCCGCTCGCGAACGACATTAGCTGGTCGCGCCTGGCGCTCCGACCGACGATGCCAACTGTTCATTCCCAGCCAACCAATGTTCACTCCCGGCCAGCGGCGGTTTACCAGAGACAACCGAATGTTCATCGTGCGTTTCCCCACCGGTTCGCCTTGCTGGGCCGCTAGTCCTCTTCGAGGATCAGCGCCATTTCCGGGCACGAGGCCACGCCGTCGCGCGTCAATTGTTCATCCTCGGGCCGCACCTCGTGCTCCTCGAGGATCGAATAGCCCGACTCGTCGATGGGGAACAGGTTTGGATCCACGGCGTAGCACTGGGCGTGGCCTACGCATTTGGACGTTTCGAGACGAACCTTCACAAGGTTTCCTTCTTCGTTTCCTTTGGCGGCATTCGCGAAAACCCGGAACGGACGATAGGTAGATTAGCCGGTCGATAAAGTCTAGGAGACGGTTGCCGATCGGGGCCTACACGATTGGTGTCCCCCTCGTTCCACGTGGGATATTGATGTGCCGTCGACAAGCCGGTGACGAGAGGATCCGGGCGGTCCGGCGGCGTCGACGACGACGGCGACAACACGAAAACCGAACGGACAAGCGGAGATCAGAGCGCATGAGCACTCTCGGCGAAGGCCAGCCGGCCACCTTCCACCTACCCCGGCTGGAATACACCAAGCTGCCGATGTCCGCCGACCGCGGCGTCGGATGGAAGACCCTGCGGGACGCCGGGCCGGTGGTGTTTATGAACGGCCACTACTACCTGACGCGGCGTGAGGACGTGCTCGCCGCGCTGCGCAACACCAAGGTGTTCTCGTCGCGGCTGGCGCTGCAACCCCCGGGCAGCCCATTGCCGGTCGTGCCGCTGGCCTTCGACCCGCCGGAACACACCCGCTACCGCAAGATCCTGCAGCCGTACTTCAGCCCGCAGGGACTGAGCGCGTCGCGGCCGGTGCTGCAGCGGCACGCCGCCGAGATGATCGCGGCGCTCGCCGAACAAGGCAAGTGCGACGCGATGGCGGATTTCGCGCGGCTGTACCCCTATCAGGTGTTCCTCGATCTCTACGGCCTGCCGGTCGAGGATCGTGACCTCATCATCGATTGGAAGGACGCCGTCATCGGGGAGCGGCCCTACATGACGCAAGAGGACCACGAAAAAGCCCGCAAGCTCCTGGCGTATCTCACCGACGCGATCCAGAAGCGGCGGGAAAATCCGGGCACCGACATGTTGTCCCGGGTGATGACCGGCGAGGGCAATTTCAGCGACCTGGAGCTGCTGGGCATGAGCCACCTGCTGATCCTCGCCGGCCTGGACACGGTGACCGCGTCCATCGGGTTCTCGCTCTACCACCTGGCGCGCCGGCCGGACCTGCGTGCCGCGCTGCGCGACAATCCCCGGCAGATCAGGGTTTTCATCGAGGAGATCGTGCGGCTCGAGCCGTCGGCGCCGGTGGCACCCCGGGTGACGACGGAGATCGTCGAGGTCGGGGGCATGACCCTGCCCGCGGGGACACCGGTGCGGCTGTGCATGGCCGCGGTGAACCGCGACGGCAGCGACCCGATGTCCACCGATGAGCTGTTCCTGGACGGCAAGGTGCACCGGCACTGGGGATTCGGCGGCGGGCCGCACCGCTGCCTGGGTTCCCACCTGGCGCGCATCGAGCTGACCATCATCGTGGCGGAATGGCTCAAGCAGATCCCGGACTTCGAACTGCCCGAGGATTACACGCCCGAGATCAAGTTCCCGTCGAAGACCTTCGCGCTCAAGACATTACCGCTGCGCTGGGCCTGATCTCTTTCAGGCCCAGCGCAGCGGCCAATCCCAGTAGCGGTCCCTACTTGCGGAACTCGGTCGCGGCCACCTGGACGAACACGCCGGTGTCCTCGGCCATCAGCAGGCCTCGACCGCGGGGCAGCGGGCCGCCCTTCATCTTGCCGCGGATGAAGCCCTCGTCGGGGTCGGCGTCCATCACCAGCAGCGGTGCGTTCGCCTGGTGCAGTGCCCGCAGCATCGGGTCGCTGCCCGCCGACGACCAGCCACCGAACGTGCGGGTGACGATCACGTGCAGGCCTACATCGGCGGCCCTGGTCACCCAGGCGGCCGCCTTGTGCAGCGGCGAATCGAAACCGGCCGGCAGCTGCTGGATGTCGTCGACGATGAGGAAGATCTCCGGGCCGCTCCACCACGAGTGCGCCAAGAGCTCCTCCGCCGACAGGCCGGGCGGTGGTTCGCGGCTGGCCAGCAGGGCGGACATGTCGTTCATCATCGCCTGCACGCCGTCCAGGTTGTACGCGAACTTCTCCACGTACTCCGAGCCCAGCACCGTCAGCAGCTGACGGCGCGGGTCGACCAGCCACACCTGGGCGGAGGGCCGCCCGGCCGGTGGCGGTGGCGCGCTGCTGGCGCCGGGCGCGTACAGCCGCCCGATTTCCGACATGATCGTCGCCAGCGTCGTGGTGCGGCCACACTCGCGCCGGCCCGTCACCATCAGGTGCGCGTTCTCGGCGAAATTCAAATAGACCGGCGCCAGATCCAATTCCGATATGGCCCAGACGATTCCGCCGGCACCCACCCCTTGGCGGGTGTCGCGGGCCGCCAGCTCGCGCACCTGCTCGACGCCGAAGCGCGCCGGCAGGCGGCGAATCGGCGGGGCCTGGCCGCTCGCCAGGCGGCTGACCGCCTCGACGATGCTGTCCGACGCGAACACGTTGTCGGGCGTGCTGGCCAGCGCGGGCCGCGCCACCAGCGTGTGCAGACCGGCCTGCGGGTCGGCGTCGAGGCGGACGTAGTTGACCGCCACCATGCCGCGTCCAGGCTTGACCGGGACTTCCTTGGCGAACCGGGACCGCACCAGCTTGGCGTCTTCGACTGCGGCCAAACGCAATTCGACGCGGGAGCCGAAACCGCTACGCACCGGCGGCCGCAGCTCCGACTCGCGGTCCGCGGTGACGATGACGTGCACGCCGAACGAGGGACCCTGGTTGATGATCAGGTTCACCTGCTCGATCAGCACCTCGTTTTCCTCGGCCAGCGCCCGGTAGTTGTCGATCACCAGGTAGACGTCGCCGAACCCATCGTTGGGCACCGGCCCGGCCTCGCCGCCGAACTTGCGGCGCCGGAACACCTCCATCGAAGCGATTCCGTATTCGAGGAAGCTGCGCTTGCGCTCGCGAACCAGCGCCAGCAGCTCGGCTACTGTGCGGCGCACGCCGTACGGGTCGGTCGGACCGGCCACCTCACCCACGTGGGGCAGGCGGGCCACCGTGGTAAGCGCGGTGCCGCTGTAGGCCAGGCAGTAGAACTGGACCTGCTCCGGCGTGTGGGTCAGCGCCGCCGAGCAGATCAGCGTCTGCAGCGCCGTGGTCTTACCCGAACCGCCGGCACCCAGGATCAGCACGTTGGCACCGGGCCCGGAGGTGTCGACCGTCCACGGCGGCTGGTCGTGCTTGAACGGCCGGTCGATGATCCCGATCGGGAAGACCAGGTTCTGCTCGGTGCCGTAGTCCTGCTGCCACGAGCGGCCGATGAACCGGTTGACCAGATCGTCGATCGCGATGGGTTCGTTCAGCGGCGGCTGCCACAACCGGTAGGGCTCGAAGTCGATCCGGCGCAGCTGATCAATAATCACCGTGCCGACCTTGGGCGTCCTGATGCCCTCGTCGTCGTCCTCGCCCTCGGCTTCCAGCACCTCGAGCGGCTCACCGTTAGAGCCGTTCGAGTGAACCGCCTCGATGGTCGGTCCCCCGACGCTCACCTCGAGCGGGGTGAACGAATTGGTAAACAGTTGCGGCCGAACGTAATCGATGCTGTGCACCAACGCCGGGGCCTCGTCGCCGTCGACGGTGATGCCGCGCGAGATGTAGTCCCGCCACAGGAACTCGGCCTGGAACCGGACGATGTCCTCGAGGCTCCGCCGGAAGTAACCCAGACCCGCCTGAGCCGGCAGGTTCACCGCGTTCGGCACACCGGCGGCCTGCGCCGCGCCGGCGGTGCGGGCCTTCAGCACCAACCGGTAACCCATGTTCTCCATGAGCTTTTCGGCCCGGCTCTCAATCGTCTGGGACGCCATCATCAGGTGGATCCAGTAGGCGCGGCCCTGACGGCCGATCGAGTCCAGCACGTCGACGGCGGTCGGCATGATGCGGAACCACTCGTAGAACTCGTCGATGACGACCACCAGCATGGGCAGCGGCGGCATGTCCTGGCCGCGGGCCCGCATCCGGGAGCGCACGCTGTTGTATTCCTTGGCGTCGTCGACTCCGGCGCTGTCGCAGATCGCCTTGCGGCGCGCGATCTCGCCCCACAGCGCGTCCAGGAAGCGTTCCATCAGGGCCTGGTCTTCTTCCAGGTCGGTGATGATGCGCGACACGTGCGGCACACCGGCGAACGGCTTGACGGCCGAACCACCCTTGAGGTCGGCCAGCACGAACTGGAGCTCCTCCGGCGGGTGGCCGAGCATCAGCGACTCGATCACGGTTCGCACCAGCGTCGACTTACCCGAACCGGTCGTACCGGACATGACGCCGTGCGGGCCGTCGCCGCCTTCGTCCAGGGACTTCATGTCCAAGAACAGCAACTCGCCGTTGTCGGATCGGTTGCCGAACGGGGCACGCAGCCGCGACCGGCCCATCGCGTCGGTGCGGCTGCCCCAGAGCGCGTCGAAGTCGATGTCGGCCGGATCGTCGATCCCGTAGTAGGCCAGGATGTCCCGGGCGCCGATGTGGGCCACCCGCTGACCGATCTCTTCGTACGCCTCGGCCAGCCGCCAGCGCGCCAGCTTCTGGGCGAACTCCTCCGACTCTCCGATGCTGAGGTGGTCGGTGAGCGCGAAGAACCACGGCTTCTCGTCGATGACCATCCAGGTGTCGCGGTCGCGCGGCAGGGCTTCGATCACGCCGCGTTCGTCGAACCGCAGCGTCCGCTCGGGGACGGACGCCCACATCGACGAGCCGGTCAGGTCGAAGAACGTCACGCCGTCGATGCCCTCGGCGCTGATCACGAACTCCCATTGCGGGTCCGCCACGTCGGCGATGATCACGGTGTGCGGCGTCGGGGTCTGCGCCGACGAGCTGGCGTGCCGGGGCGTGAATGAGCCACGGCCGGCGAACAATTCGGCCTGCTCCGCGGCGAACTCGCGCACCGAGCTGTAGACCATGCGGGCGTTGCCGGCGGCGTCCTGGCGCCGCGAGTCACCGAAGTGCGGCAGCCACTTCACCCAATCCCACTGCTCCAAGTCGGAGCTGACCACGACCATCTGCACGTGGTCGGGGCCGTGCGAAAACGCCAGCTGGCAGATGATCGCGCGCATCAGGCCCAGCACCTGCTCGCGGTCCCCGATCAGCGAGTACCACGGTTCGACCAGCAGGGAGATCATCTTCGGCAGGTTGTAGACGACGCTCTGGTAGCGGCCGAATTCCTGCAGTGCCTTACCGGTCACCGGCTCGAGCTCGATGTCGGTCGGCATGTTCTGGGGCTCACCCCAGGTCACCTCGGGACGCGTCATGCCCACGCCGACGCGGACGACACCGAAGTTGAGGTCCTTACCGTCCGGCTTGCGCTCCCACATCCGCGACGAGCCCACCGCGGCGGGCAGGGTGTCGGGCGCCGGGTGGAACCAGCGGTAGTTGGCGTCCATGCTGTCGGCCGACTCGTGCGCGGTCTCGCGCAGCATGTCGAGCATCAACATGAACTGGGCGCGCATCGCGTCCAGCTTCGGCCGGCTCATCTGCTGCTGGCCGCCGAAGCGGCCGCCGAACATCATCATCGCCATGCCGCCGATCATGAAGATCGGGAAGATCGCGCCGACGCCGCCGAAGACGTGCGAGCCGCTGGCGAAGGTCATCGCGACCATGCCGCCCAGCAGGCCGATCACGACCACGCCGACCACCACGATCCACCACGGCTTACCCTCCGGCGGCGGGATGCTCAGCGGGGTCGGGAGGACGATGTTCTCCGGCTTGATGACCGGGGGCTTCTCCGGTGTCGGGCGCGCGAATCCACGTTTCATCGGGGTACCACCAACTCTGCAGGGGTCATGTCCATGGGCAAGGTGTCGTGCTCCACCAAGGCGTCCGCCCGAGAGAGGGTCGGGCCTTGCGGCAGCAGCCGCAGCGCCACCCACGGCGCCAGGCTAGGAGCGGTCTTGAGGCCGAGGGCCTCGCGGGCCTCGCGGGTGTCGTCGACCCCGAACCGCGCGCCGGCGTCGGTCAGCCACCACAGCGATTCGGTGGTCTTGGCGCCCGGGTCGTTGCCGGTGACGGCCACGAAGTTGGCGTGATCGGGCCCGAAGTACACCTGGTCGGCCTCGCGGCCGGTGGTGTCGGCCTTCACCAGCGACACGACCTTGCTCATCTCCTTGGACGCGACGGGAATGGTCGACCCGGAGATGACCTGGATGCGGGCCCGGTTCTCACCGGAGGTCTTCTGCCACCACCAGCAGGTCGCCGGGTTCTCCCGGATGTCCATCACGTTCAGCGGGTTGTCGGGATACGACGACAGGTCCAGCTTGTTGACCACGGGCATCTTCGCCAGGGACGACGGTTCGACCGTCACCGGCTTGTTGTTGCCGGGGCCGCCGGCGTTCTGCAGGATCTGCGCCACCAGCGGGGGCAACGTCTGCACGCCGTCGGCCAACACCAACGAATACTGTTGCGGCCCACTGATTTGCGGGGTGACGATCACCGTCCCCACCGGGCCGGGCGCGCCCGCGAACGTCGCCGGGGCACCGGCGCCGGGAATCTCGGGCACCGTCAGCTCCGGGCCCACCGGCAGCGCGTCGTAGAGCGCGCGGCTCATCGGCTTCGCCATGCTGACCTGCTCGGGCGTCAAGCCCAGCGGCAACAACACCGAGCGGTTCATCGCGTCGATCTTCGACCGGCGCCCCTGCCGGACCACCCAGGCGTCGTCGCCGTACCGCAGCACCACGGCGTCCGAGCCGTTCAGGACCTGCCGGTGGCCGCTGAGGTCCGGGGTTCCGTCGATGACCGTCACGGTCACCCCGGATGGCGCCCCGACGCCGGTCGATCCGGCGACGGTGTCGCACACCAGCCACGACGACGCGGACGGGGTCTTGGGGGCGAAGTTCGACGGCGCGCCCGGGATGCCCACCAGGGGCCCGCGCGGGAGGCTCGCAATCTGGCTCGACCGGACCAGGTGCGGGTTGTCCGGCCGTCCCGTGATCAGCCGCGCCGACGCCAGGTTCAGCGCCGGGTACAACTTGTCACCGACGCGGACGTAGAGGGCGCCGGAATCGCGGTCGGCGATGATCGGCGACTCGTTGATCTGGCCCGACGGGCTGATGAACGACCACAGCAGGGCGCCCAGGCAGATCACCAACCCGGCGGAAACCGATGCCACCAGGGCCAGCGTCTGGCGGCGGCCGGGCTCGATCTCCATGCGGACCCGCCAACGGGTCAGTGCCATCGAGGTCCGCCGGGCCAGGAACTGGTAGCCGGTTACCTGGGTCTTGGTCGACAACCCAAGGCCGTACCCCGACCCCCGCTGCCCGCGACTCTCTTCCGCCACGTTAATTCACCATCCGGTCTGCTAGAACGCCTGGACATTGTCTTTGAAAAATATCCGGGCGCGAATTGCTTCGACAACCGTGACAACCGTAAGGGACGCTAACGCACCTCGCCACGCGTTCCCGTGCGCGTTCACTTGGATTCAATCTGGCCGCGCAGACGAATCCCGCCTCGTTCCGGTCGTGAGTGTCGCGAACCGTGCCAGCAGCGCCGCTGGCAGTCTTGCTGTTCCCCACTCATCCCCCGGCTGGATTCCTCACGTCTTCAATGGGCATGTTAACCGGGGACGGCCACTTAGTCCTGTCGAACGCCCAGCTTCGCCGTCCGGCTCGGCGATGAGGCGACGGAACGGCTTCTCAAGCAAGATGGGCGACATGACGGAGCTCGCGCCCTCGCTGGTCGAACTCGCCCGCCGCTTCGGCATCGCCACCGAGTACGACGACTGGACCGGTCGGCGCGTGCTCGTCGGTGAGCGCACGCTGGTGGCGGTGCTCGCCGCGCTCGGCGTCGCCGCCGGCACCGAACAAGAGCGCAACGTCGCTCTGACCGCGCAGCGGCGGTCGTATTGGGAGCGCCGGATGCCGGCGACCATCGTCGGGCGAACCGGTGAGCAGATCCGATTCTGGGTGCACGTGACGCACGGCGATCCCGCCGAAGTGTGGCTGCAGCTCGAGGACGGCACCGTGCGCGGCGGGGTGGTGCAGGTCGACAACTTCACGCAGCCGTTCGATCTGGAGGGGCGCTGGATCGGTGAGGCCAGCTTCGTCCTGCCGGCGCACCTGCCGGTCGGATACCACCGCGTCCACCTGCGTTCCGGCGACTGCGAAACGAGCACCGCGCTGATCGTCACGCCGGACTGGCTCGGGCTGCCGGAGCAGCTCGGCGCGCGCCGCGCGTGGGGTCTGGCCGCGCAGCTCTACAGCGTGCGATCGCGGCAGTCGTGGGGCGTCGGCGACCTCACCGACCTGGGCGACCTCGCGGTGTGGTCGGCGGCCCGCCATGGCGCCGACTACGTGCTGGTGAACCCCCTGCACGCCGCTGGATTTTCCGGGCCGGCCGGCGCCGGCAGCCGGATGGAGCCGTCGCCGTACCTGCCGACGTCGCGCCGCTTCTTCAACCCGCTCTACCTTCGCGTCGAGGCGATCCCCGAATACGCCGACCTGACCAAGCGGGGACGGGTGCGCCGGCTGCGTTCGGACGTCCAACACCGGGCAGGAAAAATCGACGCCATTGACCGCGACGGCGGCTGGGCGGCCAAGCGCGAGGCGCTGCGGCTGCTGCATCGGGTGCCCCGCTCGGCGGGCCGTGAGCTGGGCTACGCCGCGTTCCGCGACCGGGAAGGCCAGGCGCTCGACGACTTCGCCACCTGGTGCGCGCTGGCCGAGGAATACGGCGACGACTGGCACCGCTGGCCGGAGTCGCTGCGGCACCCCGGCGCCGCCGGCGTCGCGGGCTTCGTCGAACGGAATTCGGACGCCATCGATTTCCACCGCTGGCTGCAGTGGCAACTCGACGAGCAGCTCGCCTCGGCCCAATCCCAGGCGATACGCGCGGGGATGGCGTTGGGCGTCATGCACGACCTTGCAGTCGGCGTGCATCCCAACGGCGCCGACACCTGGGCCCTGCAGGATGTGATGGCGCTGGGCGTGACGGCCGGCGCGCCGCCGGACGAGTTCAACCAACTCGGCCAGGACTGGTCGCAGCCGCCGTGGCGTCCGGACCGGCTGGACGAGCAGGAATACCGCCCCTTTCGGGCGCTGATCCGCGCCGTGCTGCGGCACGCCGGCGGCGTCCGCATCGACCACATCATCGGCTTGTTCCGGCTGTGGTGGATCCCGGGCGGCGCCCCGCCGACCGAGGGCACCTACGTGCGCTACGACCACGAAGCGATGATCGGCATCGTCGCCCTGGAAGCCCACCGGGCCGGGGCGCTCGTCGTCGGCGAAGACCTCGGCACCGTCGAACCGTGGGTCCGCGACTACCTCTTATTACGGGGCGTGCTGGGCACCTCGATCCTGTGGTTCGAGTTGGATCGCGACGGGAACGGCGGCCCGCTGCCGGCCGAGCGCTGGCGCGAGTATTGCCTGTCTTCGGTCACCACCCACGATCTGCCGCCGACGGCCGGTTACCTGGCCGGCGACCATGTCCGGCTGCGGGAGTCCCTGGGGCTGCTGACCCGGCCGGTGGAGGTCGAGCTCGAATCCGACCGGGCCGAGCTGGCGGCCTGGATGGCCGAGCTGCGCCGGGTCGGCCTGCTCGGCGACGGCGTTGACGCTCAAGACGACCCGGAGCAGGTGATTCTCGCCCTCTACCGATACCTGGGCCGGACGCCGTCGCGGCTGTTGGGCGTGGCGCTGACCGACGCGGTCGGCGACCGGCGCACCCAGAACCAGCCGGGCACCACCGACGAGTACCCGAACTGGCGGGTCCCGCTGACCGGCCCCGACGGCCGACCGGTGCTGCTCGAGGACGTTTTCACCGATCGGCGGGCGGCCGCGCTGGCCGAGGCCGTCCGAGAGGCGATTGCGGCGCCCCGATAAACCCCACCTGTTAGCTTCGGTTGCCATGACGGCTTCCCCGAAAATCGCGGTCCTGGCCCCGGTCGCCGAAGGCGTCACCGCGGACCCGGAATGGATGGCGAGCTTCGCGGGCCACCTGGACCGGTGCGGGTTCGAATCGATCGTGGTCGTCGAGCACACCGTGCTGGCCACCCGCTACGACAGCGTCTACCCGTACGACAGCTCGGGCCGGGTCGGGCTGGCCGCCGACTGCCCGATACCCGACCCGCTCGACACGCTCGCCTTCTTGGCCGGGCACACCAGCCGGCTGCGGTTGGCCACCGGGGTACTGGTGCTGCCCAACCACCACCCGGTGGTGCTCGCCAAGCGGGCGGCGACCGTCGACGCGCTCTCGGGCGGCCGGCTGCGGCTGTGCGTCGGGGTGGGCTGGCTCAGGGAGGAGGTCGAGGCGTGCGGCACGGAATTCGACAGCCGGGGCAGGCGGGCCGACGAGCAGCTGGCCGTGTTGCGGGCGCTGTGGGCCGACATGCCGCAGGGGGTGTCGCACCACGGCGAGTTCTTCCACTTCGACGACGTGGTGTGTTATCCCAAACCCGTTGCCAGGGAACGACTTCCGATCTACATCGGGGGGCATAGCAAGGCGGCGGCCCGCCGGGCCGGGCGGTTCGGCGACGGCCTGCAGCCGCTCGGCGTGGCCGGTCCGGAGCTCGCGTCGTTGATCGCGCTGATGCGCGACGAGGCGTCGGCGGCCGGCCGAGACCCGGCGGCGCTGGAGGTATCGCTGGGCCACGCCGTCACCAAGATCGACGCCGAGCGCGCCGGCGCCCTCGCCGATCAGGGGGCCGACCGGATCGTGCTGTCGATGCCGCCGACCGCCGACATCGAGGAGGCCAAGGACGTCCTGTCGGCGTGCGCCCAGCGGCTGTCATTGAGCTCGTGACCCTCTCGGCGGCCGACCGCGCGGCCCTCAGCGAACTGGTGCACCGATACGCGGCCCATGTGGATGACCGTCAATTCGACTCGGTCGCAACACTTTTCACCGCGACCGCCGAGCTGACGGTGCCCGACCCGCCGGACGCGCTGGAACCGGTCCATTCCCACCGCGGCCGCGAGGCGATCGGCGCCGCGGTGGCCGCCGTCGCGGCGGTCACCCGAACCGAACACGCCATCGTCGGTGAGGTGTACGACGGGACCGCCCATGGCACCGCCGCCGGGCGGGTCGCGTGCATCGCGCATCACTGGAGCCACCGCGGGGACGAGGTGCTCGACGTGGTGTGGCATCTGCGCTACGACGACGAATACCGGCTGACCGACGCGGGCTGGCGGATCAGCCGCCGGGCCCTGAGCATCAACGCGATCGAGACCCGGCCGGTCCGCCGATTGCGGCCGCTCGGCCCCGAATAACTAGCGCGACCGGACACTTCAATACGGCGGCTCCACGGCAAAGTCGTTTGCTCCGAGGACATTTCGGGTAGCCGCGGGAGAGCGGTCGAACGAAAGCGACATTGGAGGAGGCGGTCATGGGGCACCTCGCGCGGCATCATTTCGCGGGTGATCGAAAGCGCTCCCCCGGCCTGCTCGTCGTCGCCGCGGCCGCCCTGGCGCTGGTGGTCTGCGTGATCAATTTCGCCCTGGGCGACGCGGTCGGGGGCGTTGACGCAGCGATCGTCGGATTGCTGGCCTTCGGCGCCGGGCTGGCGTGGCTTGCCATGGACCGCAGGCAAATCCGAGAAGCCGAACGAGGCTGGCACACCGATCGGCGGTAAACGCAGCGCTACTGCAGGTTCGCCAAGTTGTTGACCGAATTGCGAATGTCCGAGCGCAGCACCCTGGCGACCAGTCCACCGACCGGCCCGCTGAGCACCCCGCCCTTGAGGTCCGCCGTGAGGTGCAACTTCGATCCGGGATGGTCGTCGGAGATCGTCACACCTACTCCGATGCGGATCCCGCCGCGGCCCCGGCCTTGCAGCTCAACCGCTTTGGGTGCGTCGTAACAGGTGACTTCCCAGTGGATGATGTTCCGGAAGCCCTTGACCTTGATGCACGACGAAACGCAGGTGCCCTTCTCGATCGTCGACGGAACCGGCCCGCGCCAGCCACCGAAAATCGTCAACCACTCGTCGAACCGGCGCAGGTCGGACGCCAGCTTCCAGGCGGTTTCCGGCGGCACATCGGACGCCACCGAAACATCTACTCGTGCCAACGGTTCTCGCTCCTCGTCAGGCGGTCACGGACGTTGCAACCGCATACCCGCCTGTGCCGAAGGGATAAACCCGGCGCGCCGGCTTAGGGCCAGGCCTCCGCCAACTGGTGGGCCACGTCGATCACTTGTGCTGCCTGCGACTGCGGTGAGTCGATCTCCTCGGCGACGTACGCGGCGATGAAGCGACGGATCTCGCCGTCGACGCCCGCCAGGATGCGCAGCACCTCGCCGCGGAAGGATTTCGACGACACGTTAACGGTGATGTCGGAGGGGCGCGGTTTGGCGACGTCGACAATCAGCAGCAGGGGCTCGGCGGCCCGTGCCGTGGCGCGCAGCGCGATGTCTCCGGAAACCACGAACCGCTGCTTGTCGAGCCGCAGATCCAGCAGCAGGTCGAGGGCCAACGGGATGTGAATGACGAATGTGATCTCCTCCCCCAGGCGCCGGGTCACCTTGGGATCGTGGATCTTGACGTTGGCGCTGACTTTGGCGATCCCGCCGGGGCCCTGTGCGATGGGCTCCATGGCGAACTCGTTGCCCGCGATGTCGGCGAACGCGGCGGCGACACGCTCGGGCGTGACCGCGACCTCGAAGAACCTGCGGCCGAACTCTTCGTAGGTGACATAATCGTGGTTTGGCATAGGCTTATACCGTCTCACGTCCCCTGCCGGAACCGTCGCTGATCTGCTCGCGTCGCAGCAAATTCGAGCCAGGCGTGGCCCCGGTCCAGGCTGGGCGGACCCGATGGGTATCACGAGGATGTGACCCCGCACCCACCCCGTTGCGCTGTGAACATCACCACACGCGTGGCGCCTGGATTCGGTGCGCCGGCCGCCGGCCTGGGAGGCTGGACTGACTTGGAGGTGTTGAGAGCTGATGTGCGCCCAGGAAGCTACTGCGTCGCGCTCGTTCAAGTCCCGGATCCAGGGACCGCTCACTTGGCTCGGCGGCGGCCACCGGCGCGAGCTCGGTGAAAGCCACGAGCGGCAGGCCCAGGCCGAGGAAGCCCTGGCCGGCGCGGTCGTGTTGCTCGCGGCCGCGCTGGCCTGGCTGGTCGCCGGCCTCGCGTTGCGGGAGTCCACCCGCTGGCCAACGCTCGCCGTAGTGGCGCTGACGCTCGTCTTCGGCCTGCTGGTCGGTGCGGTGACCCGCGGCACGGCCGGCGGACCCCGGCGGGGCTGGCTCGGCGTCGTGGCTCGCGGGGCCGTCGCGATCGCCGTCGGGGTCGTTGTCGGCGAGCTCGCCTCCCTCGTCATCTTTGCCAGCTCGATCGACCACCGGCTCGACGAACGGGCGCTGCGCGACGCCGACTCGGCGCCGGCCGTCGTGCGGGCCTCGGCGTCGCTGCAACAAACCAGGGACGCGCGGGCCGGGCTCGAGCGCGCCGTGGCGCAGGCCCGCGAACGCCAGGACCAGGCTTTGGTCGTGGCACGCTGCGAGTACAACCCCACGCCACCCTGCCCCCAGACCCGGATCACCGGCGTGCCCGGGGCCGGGCCCGAAACCCGAACTGCGAACGAGCTTCTCGCCGACGCGCAGCACGAACTGGACAACGCGTTGGCGACCCGTGACCGCCAGGCGCCCGAACTGGACGCCCAGATCTCCCGCGAGGAGCAGACCCTGACCCGGGCGCGTCAGGACGTGGCCGCGGACGCCGGCCGGGGGCTCGGCGCGCGCTGGGTCGCCATGAACGAGGTCACCCTGTCCGGCGCCGGGCCGTTGGCGCTGCGACTGGCGGCGATCGCGTTCTTCGCGCTGTTGTGCCTGCTGCCGCTGATCCTGCGGCTGTGGCGCGGCGAGACGACGCACGACCGGCACGCGACCGCGCGGGCCGAGCGCGAACGGGCCGAGATGGAGGCCGAAACCGCCATCGCGATCAAACGGGCGCAGGTCCGCCGCGAGGCCGAGATCATGTGGGCCGAGCACCAACTCACCCAGGCGCGGCTCGCCATCGAGGCGCAGACCGAGATCGACCGCGAGCAGCAGCGCCGGCGGGTGATGGACGCCCTCGAGGCGCCGGTGCGCGCGTCGTCGCGGCGGACGTTCGAGCCGGTGCAAGACGACATCTACCTGCCGATCGCGGCGGAGGCGGAGGCGGCCAGCCGGGCGATCGCGCCGTTGCCCGCCGACCAGCCGGAGCCCGAGGTCGAGGTGCCACCCGAGACCCCCGCGAACCTGCCCGCCCCGGTCGAGGCGGGCGGCGAGGTCGAGCCACACGAGGAGCGGGCGACGCCGCTGATCCCGTCGCTTCCGGACGCCACCAAGGCCGCCGCCCGCTGGATTCGCCCGCTGGTCCCGCCGTTCGTCGCCCGGGTCATCGACAACACCACCCAGCCGCTGCGTACCGCGCGCCACGTGTTCGAAGAGGTTGAGGAGATCACCTTCGCGCTCAAGCGCACCCGCAAGGTGACGCTGGACTCGGAAAGCACCGATCCCGGTGAGCAGGCGCCGCGGCGGTCCGAGACCGACGAAGCCCCGCCCGCGACCGCGCGGGTCTCGTCTTCGCGCGGCGACCGTGGCGCGGGCACACCGCACCGGGTCGGCGGGCACCAGCGGCGCTCGGGGCGCCCGATCGCCGCGAAGGACGTCGAGGGCCTGGCGGTGGCGGGGCGCGACCGCAAGGCCGAGCTGACGCAGCGGGACGGGCCGGGCGAGCTGCGTGCGCCCGAGGGCCCGCGGCAGCTCCCGCCCGGGGAATGACGCCGGCTGCGCGACGCCTGACTCCCTCGGATTTTTCATCGGGCGGCCAGCTGCCGTTAAAGTCCCGTTGGCCGCAACGGATGGCGCCCTCAGCCCCGCTTTGCGAGAATCACCGAACTATGAGACTCGTACTGTTGATGGCAAGTGCCGCCCTGGTGATCGGTACCGCCGCCCCGGCGTACGCCGACCCTGACGCCAAGGATCAAAGCTTCCTCAACGCGCTTACTCAGGCCGGGCTGACCTACCTGAACGCCGACCGTGCGATCACCGCCGGCAAGCAGGTATGCAAGTCGGCCGACGACGGCATGACGGGCGAGGAAATCGTCAAGAACCTGCAGGAGAAAAATCCGGGATTCCAAGGTCCCGGGGCCGCCAAGTTCGCGGCGATCGCGGCCTCGGCGTACTGCCCGGAAAAGCTGACCCAGACCGAGGAAGGCGAATCGCCGAAGCCCGCCGGCACATAGCGACCGCCCGTTTCGCTTGGCGGCCCGACGGCACCCGCGCGGGTGCACGGCCGCGGTGCCTGGTCCGCGCGAAGGTATGATCCTCCGGATAACGACGGGGGAAGGATCTCGTGGATCTCGAGGCGGCGGAGATGGCAGGGCAGGGTCTCGCGGTGACAACCGCCAAGGCGATCGCGGCTCCGGCGTGAAGATCAGCCTGTTCCTCGCGGACGCGGCGCAGGCCGACGTCCAATCCGGGAAGGTCAATGCCCTCGGGCTCGGGTGGCGGCAGTGTCAAACACCAACGCCCGCTTTCGCTTTGGTGCTTTTCCTGGACATCGACTGGGACGAGACCAACAAACCGCACAAGCTGACGTGTCAATTGTTGACCACCGACGGTGAACCGGTGGTGGTGATGGGAACGCAAGGGCCACAGCGGATCTCTTTCGAAGCCTCGGCGGAGGCCGGGCGCCCCCCGGGGGCGATCCACGGCACGTCGGTCCGGATGCCGCTCACGCTCAACATCCCCGCGGGAATACCCCTCGAGCCCGGCCTTTACGAGTGGCGGGTGGAGGTGGAGGGCTTCGAACAGGCCACGACGGTCGAGGCATTCGTGGTGGTCGGCGCGCCACACCAGCCGGCGGCGCCGTCGATTTGATGCCCACGCCGCGAGAGTGCAACCAGCGACGCGCCACTCGAGAAACGCGTTGCCACTGGCACTCTCGTGACGGCGCGTCCTATTCGTCGGCGAAGGCCTCGTAGAGCTCGGGCAGAAAGCCCGCCAGGTGGTTCATCTCCTGCGCACAGTGCACCAGCAGGTTGCGGGCGGTCGCCTCCGGGGTGCCCAGCACCCGCGAGGCGAACGGCCGAACCGCCCGCGACGCCATGTCCGGCGCATTGCGCACGGCGATGTGCGCTCCGCCCATCCAGAACCGTGATCGCATCTCTGCGCCGTCGGGTGTCGAACGGATGTGATGGATGAACCATCCCGTATCCACCGGCGCCTCGGCCGAGCCCAGCCGAGCGCAGATCGACACGGCGTCCGCGCTGTCGGGCGGGCAGCCCAGGGTTGTCGGCTCAACGAATTGAATTGCGCCGTTGAGCAATGTCGAACCGATGTACTCACTGATCATCGACCAGCGGTCGATGTAGCGCCGGTTGTCCTGGCCGTCCTTCCAGACGGCGGACAGGTGCGCCCGCGGGTGCCACAACTTGTAGCGGCGGGTGTCGCAACCGTGCCAGCCGAACCACCACGCCCACATCGCGGGGCTGACCCCGGGCATGTCGGTGCGCACCGATACCTGAAAGCCGCCGTCATCGAGGACGCCGTAGCCGTTCTCGGTCTGGTGGTACCCCTCCTCGGCGACGGTTGCGGCGTCGTCGAACGCCAGCAGCGCCATCCCACCCTGCGGGCCATGCTGGAGCGCCTCGACGACATGCTTTGGCAGCGGGTCCATTTCGGGCTTGAAGAACTTGCCGAACGGCGTGTTCACGTCGTCGCCGCGGTAGCCCAGGTACTTCTCGTCGGACATCAGAGCCTTCCCATCCAACTGTTGAACAAGCCGTCGGGGTCATAGGTGGCGCGCGCCTTGTCCAGGCGCGCCATCGCCTCGTCGGTGGCGAACTTCGCCGGCCGGTTGCCCAGGTTTTCGTCGGCGAGCTGGATTCCGGTGGCCAGGTGCGACATCGCCGCCATGTTGGATCCGGCCCAGTCGCCGTACGTCTCGTCGTCGGCCGCGTCCTTCCACGAGCCGTACAGCGCCAGGTAGATCTCGTCTTCCACGCTGTAGGCCATGTCCTGGCGCGGCGGCGACGGCCCCCAGTTCAGCCAGAGGAAGTGCGACGGGGCGGGCGGCATGGTTTGCAGGATCGTCCGGATGCCCGGCAGCAGCTCCGCGGCGGACGCGGAGGTCCACATGTTGTCGGCCGTGTAGCGGTGATCGTTCAGATAGTGGGTCATCACGGCGGTGTACCAGGTGGGCAGGTCGCTCGGCATGTACGGGACGGCGAGGAGCGCTTTGTCCACGACGGGGCAGGTGCCGAAGATGGCGAGGGCCTGTTGCGCTTCCTCCTCCGAGTCCGCGAACGCCGGGGACGCGAAGGCGATCGCAGGGCTGTCGATGCCCATCTCCGGGAGGCTGCGCGTCGCGATGGCCTGCATCTCCACCCGGCGGTCCACCTCGGCGCTGATGCTGCGTGCCCAGGTGTAGACCTCGTCGGCGAGGTCCCACGGATAGACGTAGACGCTGGTGCCGCAGACGGCCGGGCGCGGATACAGCTTCAGGTAGAACGACGTGACGACCCCGAAGAAACCCGGGCCGGCCCCGCGGGCGGCCCAGTAAAGGTCGGCGTGATTGTCTGCGTCGCAATGGATCTGCTGGCCGTCGGCGGTAATGACGTCCAGGCCGACGACGCTCTCGCAGGCGGGACCGAAGATGCGGCTGTTCCAGCCGTAGCCACCCTGTAGCAGATAGCCGCCGAGGCAGACGCCCTTGCAGTGGCCGCCGGGGAAGAATAGGCCCTGCTCCTCCAGGTCGGCCATGAGCAGGCTGCCCCCCTTGCCCGGACCGACGACGGCGAGGCCCTTTTCGGCGTCGACCGTGGCGTGATCCAGACGGCTGACGTCGAGCAGGACGGCGCCGTCGCGCAGATGGCTGGCGGCGAAGCTGTGCCCGCCCGACACGATGCTGACCTTTTGTCCGTTGGCCGTGGCATAGCGGATGCCGGCGATGATCTCCGCGGCGTCGACGGCCTGGACGATCAGCTCGGGGTAGCGTTCGGGCACTCGCTCATGCCACACCGTGCAGAGCCGGGCGGCCTCGTACCCGTCATCGCCCCGGAAAAAGTGCCGCCCGGCTGGTAGCGCGCCCATGTGGGAACTCCTTTGGTCCGCATTTCGGGTCTTGGTAGTCCGCTATGCGGATCACTATAGTGGACGCGTGCCAAATAAGGGTGTCTGAGGGGGAGATTTTGCCGACCGGTCGCGACGAAGGAATCCAGGTCCTGCGCCGGGCCGCCGCCGCGCTGGACGAGATCGCCGCCGAGCCGGGGCGGCTGCGCCTGGTCGACCTCGGCGAGCGGCTTGGGCTGGCCAAGTCGACCGCTCGCCGCTTGCTGGTCGGCCTGGTGGAAGTGGGATTGGCGAGCGTCGATGCGCAGGGGCACTTCTCGCTCGGCGATCGCCTGCTGGGTTTCGGCGGGGCCGACGGGGAACAGATCGCGACGATCTTCCGCCCGACGATCGAACGGGTGGCGCGCGCCACCGACGGCGAAACGGTCGATCTGTCGATACTGCGGGGTCGGCGAATGTGGTTCGTCGACCAGATCGAGTCGCCGCACCGGCTGCGCGCGGTCTCGGCGGTCGGCGTCCGATTCCCGTTGGAATCGACCGCCAACGGAAAAGCGGCCCTGGCGGCCCTGGACGCCGCGGAGGCCGAGGCCGTCCTCGCTCGCTTGGGCCCCGGTGCGACCGAGGCGCTGCGTGACGAGGTGGCCGAGATCAGGCGCACCGGTGTCGCTTTCGACCGCGACGAGCACACTCGGGGAATCTCGGCCGCCGCCATCGCGCGGCGCACCGCCGGCGACAACGTGGTCGCGATCTCGGTTCCCGCTCCCACCGCACGCTTTCGCGAAAAGGAGCAGCGCATCCTCACCGCATTGCGCGCGGCGGCCGCCTCGCCCGCATGGACGCGTTGACCACGTGAACTGCTGGCTGGCGACGGCCGCGGTACCCCCCAGGACCCCGGCCGGCGCCAATTCCCTAGCCGCCGCTCAGCAGCTGACCGCCGCGGACTTGGTGAACAGAGAACCCCACTCGTGGCGAGCGGCGGACTGCGCGTCGGTGAAGCTCGGCGTCTTCTCGCCGTCGCCCGCCAGGTGGACGAGCGCCCACGCCATGGCGAATACCGGAATCTTGTGACGCAATGCGGCACTGTGCAATTCGTCCAAAGCCACGTGCGAAGGGCATCGGCGAAGTCCGATCAAGATGCCCCGCGCGGTGTCGAGCATGCCGCCGGAGTTCGGGCCGTACGCCATCATGCTTTCGATACCTCCTGTTGCGCCCGAACGGAATCCGCCACCCGCATGGCGGCCACAGAACCCGTGCGATACGCATCGTCGCGCCTTGTCCCCTAAAAGGCGCCCTATGCCCATGATTTGTGGATCGAAGGCGGTGTGCCAGAGCAGCGTTGGAATCGATATGGGCTTGTGACCGATCCGGGACAGCGCGAATCAGCCTGCGAGAGCCAGCACTTCGTCGAAGCCGGCCACCAGGGCGTCGTAGAAAACGTCGAAATCCGGTATGGCGGTGGTGTCGACGTCGATGCCCAACGCGCACTTGTCGACATAGGTGAGCAGCGTGACGTTGACCGCCGAGCCGATGGTCGGTCCGAAGGCGTACTGCGCGCGCACCGGTGCGCCGCCCAGGAACACCGGCACCGGCACCCCGGGCACGTCGCTGGCGACGAAATCGACATGGCGCAGCACCGAGCCGATGTACCAGCGGGGCATCAGGTTAAGCACCCCGGCGATCCGCTGGGTGTAGGGAACGGATTTCTCGTTGCGCACCGCGCCGGCGCGCTGATGGATTTCCTCGATGCGCGCCGCCGGGTCGGCCTCACCCGCGGGCACGTCAAAACGCATCAGCGTGATCCGGTTTCCGCCCATGTCGTCGGCCTCGGTCCGCAGGCTGATCGGCATCGTCAGATGCAGGTCACCGATTTCGACGCCGTGCTTCTCGTGATAGCGGCGCAGCCCACCGGCCACGCCTGAGACGAACGCGTCGTTGAGCGCGCCACCGCAGCGGTGGGCCGCCTCGCGCAGTTGCGGCATGGGCACCTCGTGCACCATGAGATGCCGGATCAGGCCACGGTCGGTCACCAGCGGAGAGCCAGGGTGACTTATCGGCCGCATCAGCCGATAGACCGACCCCGCCAGGGCCGTCGCCGATCTAACCGTCGCGACGGGCCGGCGCACACCGTCGTAGACGAGCCGTGGTGCCGCTTTGGCCGCGCCGGCAACGGCGTTCGCGAGTAGGCCGGCGTCGTAGCGCCAGGTGTCCCGGTAGCCGGTGACCCACGACGGCCTGGGAGCCTCCGGCTCGGGCGGCAGCGGCTCGTGCTCATACAGGTCCTCGGAGAGGTTGAACAGGTTCATCGCGATCTGCACGCCGCCGATCCCGTCGGTGAGGGCATGGTGGAACTTGCAAATCATCGCCGCGCCACCGTTTTCCAGGCCGTCGATGAACGTCGTCTCCCAGAGCGCGCGGGCCCTGTCGAAGTCCTGCATCTCGGCCAACCGAGCCATCTCGAGCAGGTCGTCGAGCGTTCCGGCCCCCGGCGCCGCACCGCGCCGAACGTGGTAGTCGAGGTCGAAGTCGGGGGCGTACTCCCAGCGGGGCGGAGCCGGGGGCGGCGAGGGCACCACCCGTTGCCGAAACATCGGGAGTTTGCGGCTGATCAGGTCGAAACGTTCGCGCACCGCGTCCCAGTCCGGGGACCGATCCAGCAGCACGACACTGACCACGGTCGATCGCAGCCGCGGATCGGATTCCATCGCCCACGTGAACGCGTCGCTGTTGCGTAAGAATGCAGTCATGGTGTGCTCCGGGCCTAAACCTACGACTCGGGGCGGCAAAGGTCAGCACATCATTGGCAGGCAATGACTTTGGTCCCTCGACGTCGGGACATTCGTCAGGGTGCCGGTGTGGATCCGGTCGGTCCCGATCGGGTACGTGACTCACGGATTTGATATCGCCGGCGCTATCAAATCCGCAGCAGGGCACATGCCCCGGAGAGCCCGACGGAGCCGCTCGGGCTATTCGCCCGGCTCCGCGTCGGCGAATTCGCAGAACGCCGTGTAAGCGCGTGCACCGTAGATGGTGGCCGGCCCGCCGTGCATCAGGATCGTCACGCCGATGGCCTCCGCGGCCTCCTCACGGGTGGCACCCGCACGGGCGGCGGCCTGGGCGTGCGATGCGATACATCCGTCGCAGCCCTGGACGATCCCGATCGCCAGCGCCATGAGTTCTTTGACCTTGCGGCTCAGCGCCCCGTCGGCCAGGGCGGCCCCGCTCAGGGCGGCGAACCCCTTGTACACCTCCGGGATTTGCTTGCGCAGCTCGCGGTGCTGGGGCAGCAACTCCTGCAGGACCTCGTGGTGATGGTGATGTTCGTCTGGCATGTCGGCCTACTCGGCTCTCACCGGCGAAGCGCTCTTGAGTGACTCGATCGCCGCCCGCAGCCGGTCCCCGACCTCCTCGGCGACCGGACGCAGCTCCGGCTCACCGGTGACCTCCACCAGTAGCCCCGGATTCATCGCCTCGACGAGCACCGTCCCGGCATCCTCCGGGTCGGCGCGCACGACAACGTTGCACGGCAGCAGCAGGCCGATCTGGCGATTGGCCTGCACGGCGCGATGCGCCAGCGGCGGGTTGCAGGCGCCGAGGATCAGGTAGTCCTCCATGTCGTGGCCGAGTTTGGCCTTCATCGTGGCCTTGACGTCGATTTCGGTCAGCACGCCGAAGCCCTGTTCGGCGAGCGCCTGGCGGGTACGCGCGACCGCGTCCTCGAACGAGGTATGCAGCGGCGTCGCAAGCGCGATATCCATCATGACTCCTTCCCTTCGTGCCCTGGTGCGCTCACGCGAGCGCCAGGAACAACTTCTCCAGTTCCGCCTCGCTCAGTGGCGCCCCACCGTCGGCGGTGCTGCCCGTGACGCATTCCCTCAGCCCGGTCGCGACGATCTTGAACCCGGCGCGATCGAGCGCGCGCGAGACCGCCGCGAGCTGGGTGACGACGTCCTTGCAGTCGCGGCCCTGCTCGATCATCGAGATCACCCCCGCGAGTTGCCCCTGCGCGCGGCGCAGGCGGTTGAGCACCGCGGCGACGCTGTCCTGATCACCAATCATGTAGATCCCTCCGTCTC
Organism: Mycobacterium sp. IEC1808; assembly: GCF_002101935.1. Lineage (NCBI taxonomy): Bacteria > Bacillati > Actinomycetota > Actinomycetes > Mycobacteriales > Mycobacteriaceae > Mycobacterium > Mycobacterium sp. IEC1808. Next base: position 29,797 of record NZ_LQPV01000029.1, read on the forward strand.
CCCTTGCGGCACACACAGTACCCGAGGGGGTATTAGTCGACTTACCAGAAATATACCCCATAGGGTATCAGTTGTCATCTCCGGGCACAGAGCGAATGGGGTCGACCACGGCGACGACCACCCTCTCCTACGAGACATTCGAATCGCCGAAGAAGGACGCGGTGCGCGCCAAAATCGCCGCCCGAAAGGCCGCCGCGGCCCGGTGACGGGCGGGCCTCAGAGGATGGCCCCGAGGTCCTTCGCCCTGGCGATGTCGTCCCAGTCGACATCGAGCTCGAGCAGGATCTCTTCGGTGTGCTGCCCGTGCTCCGGGGCGCGGGCGGGAGCCGGCGGTGTCTCGTCAAATTGAACGGGCGCCGCGACGATCCGGTATTTCTCGCCGTGGTCGTCGACGTTGGTCACCACGTAGCCGTTGGGCTCCACCTGCGGGTCGTTGAGGGTCTCCCGCGGCGTCGCGAGGGCGCCCCACACCCCGGGTTCGTCCGCGAGCACCTTTCGCCAGTGCGCAAGGTCATTGCGCGCGAACGCGTTCGCGAAGATCTCGGTCGCCGCGGCCGCATTCGCGATCAGGTTGCTCGACGGCACAAACCGCTCGTCGGTGGCCAACTCGCCCAGGCCCATCCGCTCACAGAAGCCCGCCCAGAACTTGTCGGGCTGCAGGAAGACCAGCTGAATCCACCTGCCGTCCTTCGTCTTGTACCGGTTCACCAGGGGATTGATGGCCAGCCCGGGCGGGGCGCCCGGGATGCCGTCGATGTCGAAGAAATCGGCCGCCGAGATCGACGGCGCGATCGCCCACATCGCCTGCGCCAGCAGCGAAGAATCGACAATCGTCGGTTCGCCGGTGCGCTCCCGGTGAAACAACGCGGCACACACGCCGCCGGCCAGCGTCGCACCACCCTGCAGGTCGCCGAACCCCGGGCCCTGGACCGCCGGCGTGTCGGTGCCGAACGGCGTGAGTGTGTACGCCACCCCGCCGCGGGCCAGGTAGGTGGCCGCGTCGAACCCGCCGCGATCGCGGTCCGGACCGCGGACCCCGAGCCCGGTGCCGCGCGCGATGATGATCTTCGGGTTGAACGCCCGGACGTCCTCGACGGTGAGCCGGGCCCGTTCGAGCGCGCCGGGCAGCCAGTTGGTCAGGAACACGTCCGCGCTGGCCAACAAGCGGCCGAACAGGTCGCGGCCGACCTCGGACTTGATGTCGATGGCGATGCTGCGTTTGCCGCGATTGCCCAACTCGAGGATGAAGTCGGCGTCCGGGCGGGCCGCTTCGCGGGTGAAGCCACCGACCACGAGCGCGCGTCCGGGATCCCCCGCGGTGACGCCCTCCACCTTGATCACGTCGGCGCCCCAGTCCGATAGCGCCGCCCCCGCCGAAGGCACGTACGTCCACGACGCCAACTCGACCACACGGACACCGCTCAGCACCCCAGGCAAGGCAGCCGCCTTTCTTGCTATTTTAAGTATTCTAGCTACTCTAAGGGATATCGACAGCCCGGCTGCGGCCACGCGCGGTTTTCGTGGAAGAGATGCGATGGGGCAGACCCTGGGTCCGACCCCGCTCCGCGCTGCGGTTCGTGCGCGCCTTCCCGCTTCTTTGGCAGCGAATAGCTTTGGCCCCCAACGTGGGTCGCTGATTTAGGGCGAAGGAACAGGATATGGGCAGGGTGACGGGCAAGGTGGCCTTGATCAGCGGGGCCGCGCGCGGGCAGGGGCGTTCGCATGCGCGGCTGCTGGCCGCGGAGGGCGCCGACATCATCGCGGTGGATATCTGCGCAGACATCGAAACCAACGAGTACCCGCTGGCCCGGCCGGAGGATCTCGACGAGACGGCACGGCTGGTCGAAAAGGAAGGGCAGCGCGCGCACACGGCGATCGCGGACGTGCGCGACCGAGTGGCCCTGGCCGCCGCGATCGATGAGGGCGTGGCCGAATTCGGCCGTCTCGACATCGTGGTGGCCAACGCCGGCATCTGCCCGCTGACCGCGGGCCTTCCGCCCCAGGCGTTCGCCGATGCCGTCGACGTCGACCTGCTCGGGGTGCTCAACCTGGTGCACGCGAGCCTCAAACATCTGCAAGCGGGGGCGTCGATCATCGTCATCGGGTCCAACGCGGCGTTCATGTCGTCGCTGAACACCGGCGGCGGCGTGTCCGGAGGCCCCGGAGGGGCTGGCTACGCCTTCGCGAAACTGGCTGCCGCGCATTATGTCCACGACTTCGCCTTGGCGCTCGCGCCCTTCAGCATCCGGATGAACGCGGTGCACCCGACGAATGTCAACACCGACATGCTGCACAGCGCACCGATGTACCGCGCGTTCCGGCCGGACCTGTCCGAACCCAAGCGCGAGGACGCCGAACCGGTCTTCCCGGTGGTCCAGGCGATGCCCATCCCCTATGTCGAGCCCGAGGACATCAGCGAGGCCGTGTTGTTCCTCGCCTCGGACGCGGCGCGCTACGTCACCGGCCAACAGCTCCGCGTGGACGGGGGCGGCTTCCTGAAGGTCAAGCCGTGGTCGGGCACGTAAGACTTTGCAGCGCAACGGAAATGGAGGGGCCTTGGTGAGCGACGGTCGATCGGCAACCGACGTGCAGCGTCGCCTCTACGAACTCATGGTCCTGATGAAGGCAGCCGACGACAGGCTTTCCAAGGGCATCGGCACCGGCGAGTTCATGTGCGTGTACTGGCCGTCGCGCGGCCAGGAGGCCATCGCCGCCGCGATGGGGGTGTCGCTTCGGGCCGACGACCAGTTGGTGACGACCTACCGCGGGCTGCACGACCTGATCGGCAAGGGCGTCCCGCTCGAGGAGATCTACGGCGAGATGATGGGACGCACCGTCGGCGCGAGCCGCGGCAAGGGCGGGACGATGCACATCGCCAACCCCGCCAAGGGCGTCATGCTCTCGACCGGGATCGTCGGCGCCGGGCCGCCGGTGGCCGTGGGGCTGGCGATGGCCGGCAAGCGCAAGGGTCTGGACCGCGTGACGGTGGTCAGCTTCGGCGACGGCGCCACCAACACCGGCTCGTTCCACGAGGCCGCCAACATGGCCGCGCTGTGGGACCTGCCGCTGGTGTTCGTGTGCCAGAACAACCTGTTCGCCGAGATGACGGCGACCTCGGACACGATGAAGCTCGAGCACGTCGCCGAACGGGCGGCCGGCTACGGCATGCCGGGGGTGCGCGTCGACGGCAACGATCCGCTGGCGGTGAAATCGGCCCTGGACGAGGCGCTGCGGCGGGCGCGCGCCGGCGCGGGTCCCACGTTCATCGAGTGCGTGACGTTCCGCTTCCGCGGCCACTACTTCGGCGACCGGATGCCCTACATCCCCAAGGAGCAACTGGCCGCGGCCATGGCGGCCGACCCGGTGCCGCGTTTCCGCAACCACCTCGCCGAAGCCGGCATCTGCGGCGCCGACGAGCTCGATCACATCGACCAGGAGGCGTCGACGGCGGTGGATAACGCGCTGGCGACCGTCATGGCCGCGGCGTCGCCTTCGATCGACGAACTCGACCACGACGTGTACGCGACCCCGATCAGGTACCCGGTGTAAACGCATGGCCGACAAAGAGATGACGATGCGCGAGGCGCTGAACCTCGCGCTCGACGAGGCGCTCGCGGCCGACGACCGCGTCTTCCTGCTCGGTGAGGACATCGCCGATCCCGGCGCCTCGGGGCCGACGGCGGGGCTGTCGACGAAGTACGGCCACGAACGCGTGCTGGACACGCCCATCTCCGAGGCCGCGATCGTCGGCGCTGCGATCGGTGCGGCGATCGACGGGATGCTGCCGGTGGCCGAGATCATGATCATGGACTTCATCGGCATCGCCGCCGACCAACTGATCAACAACGCCGCGAAATTGCGGTTCATGACTGCCGGGCGGACGACGGCGCCGATCACCATCCGCACCCAGGTCTACGCCGGGCTGGCCACCGGCGCCACGCACTCGCAGAGCCTGGAGGCGTGGTTCATGCACATCCCCGGCATGAAGGTGATCGTGCCGTCCACCCCGCGCGACGGGAAAGGCCTTCTCACATCGGCGATCTTCGACGAGGATCCCTGCCTGTTCGTCGAGACGATCCGGCTGCAGGGCAAGAAGGGTCCCGTGCCCGTCGAACCCGGGTTCTCGGTCCCCCTGGGCCAGGCCGACATCAAGCGGCCCGGCACCGACGTAACGCTGATCGCCTACGGGCGCCCCGTGCACGATGCGCTCGCGGCGGCGGACACGCTGGCAGAACAGGGCGTCAGCGCCGCGGTCGTCGACCTTCGCACGCTGGTGCCGCTGGACGTCGAAACCATCGTCGAATCCGCGTGCCGCACAAGGAGAGTCGTGGTCGTGCACGACGCCGTCCAATTCGCCGGCCCGGGGGCCGAGATCGCCGCGACCCTGCAGTCGGAGTTGTTCGGGGAGCTGGCCGCGCCCATCGAGCGCGTCGCCGCGCGGTTCGTCCCCAACCCGGCGGCCGCGGCGCTCGAGGCGCAGGTGTACCCGTCACCGGCGCGGATCGTCGCCGCGGCCCAGCGAACCTTAGATCGGGCCAAAGTTCATGGCTGACTTCGTCATTCGCATCCCGCGCGTGTCGGTGGCCGTGTCGGAGGCCGAGCTCACCGGCCTTCTCGTCGATGCCGGCGAGCGTGTGGAGGAGGGCACGCCGATCTATGTGATCGCCACCGAGAAGGTGGAACAGGAAATCGAGGCCGGTGCCTCGGGCATCGTGCAGTGGACCGGACAGGTTGGGACCACCTACGACATCGGCGCCGAAATCGGCTTCATAACGTCATAAGAAAGGGACGCAAACACATGGATCTCAACGAGACCCGCGAGAGAATCGTCTACGAAAAAGAAGGCCCGATCGCACGCGTCACGCTCAACTGGCCCGAGAAGGCGAACGCCCAGGACCAGAAGCTGGCCGAGGAGGTCGATGCCGCGCTGCTGGACGCGGACCGCGACTACGACATCAAGGTGCTCATCCTCAAGGCCAACGGCAAGGGCTTCTGCTCTGGGCACGCCATTGGCAACAACGCCGTCGACTACCCGGCGTTCGTCGAGGGCGCCAAGGTCATGGGCACGCCGTGGAAGCCGCAGACCGACCTGTTCGTGAAGCCCGTGCTGAACCTGTGGGAGTTCTCCAAGCCGACCATCGCGGCCGTGCACGGCTACTGCGTCGGCGGCGGCACCCATTACGGGCTGACCACCGACATCGTCATCGCCGCCGAGGACGCGTACTTCTCCTATCCGCCGCTGCAGGGCTTCGGCATGCCGTCCGGCGAATGCTCAATCGAGCCATGGATTTTCATGAACTGGCGGCGAGCGGCGTACTACCTCTACCTCGCCGAGGTCATCGACGCGAAGAAGGCGCTGGAGGTCGGACTGGTCAACGAGGTCGTTCCGCGCGACCAACTGGAATCGCGGGCCGACGCCATCGCCCGCCACATCGCCCAGGCGCCGATGACGACGCTGCTGGCCACCAAGGCCAACCTGAAGCGGGCCTGGGAGCTGATGGGCATGCGGGTGCACTGGCAGAGTTCCAACGACCTCGTCGCACTGGCGTCGATCAGCAAGGACGTGCAGGAGCTGATCCAGACGGTGTTCAAGGACAAGGTGCTGCCGTCCGAGCAGGCCCGGCGCCAGGCGGCGGCGGCAGCCCAGACCGACGGCGCCGCAACGACATAGGTCTGCTGTGAACATCGCCGACCACGCGAGCACCGCCGCCGAGTCGCCGGCCCTCCTCGTCGCGGATGGCGGCACGATCACGTACGGCGACCTGTACGAAAAGAGCCAACGCGTCGCGGCCACCCTTCATACGGCCGGGCTGCGCCGCGGCGACGGCGTGGCGCTGGTGCTGCCCAACCGGCCCGAGTTCTTCGAGATCACCTGGGGCTGCCAGCTTTCCGGGCTCTACTACACCGCCGTCAACACCCACTTCACCCCCGACGAGGTCGCCTACGTCATCGAGGACTCCGACGCCCAGGCGGTGTTCGTCGACGCGTCGATGGCCGACCTCGCCGCGCACCTCCGCGCGGCCAATCCACGCGTCGGGATCCACCTGGCAGTGGGCGGCGCCCTGCCGGGCTGGCAATCCTACGACGACGCCCTGGCTGCGGCGGGCGACCCCCCACCCATGTCGGACGGGTCGGAAATGCTCTATTCGTCGGGCACCACGGGACGGCCCAAGGCGGTTCGGCGGTCGCTGCCCGCCGACGGCAACGGGTCGTGGGCCCAGTCGGTCCTGGAGCTGGCGCTGATCCACAAGTACGGAATGGACCGCTCCAGCGTGTACCTCTCCCCCGCACCGCTGTATCACGCGGCGGGGGTGAACTACACCATGGCGGTGCACCGCGTCGGCGCCCCGTCGATCCTGATGCGCAAGTTCGACGCCGAGGCGGTGCTGCGGCTGATCGAGACCCACCGCGTCACCCACGCCCAGTTCGTGCCGACGATGTTCGTGCGCATGCTCAAGCTGCCCGAGGCGGTGCGGCGCAAGTATGACCTTTCGAGCCTCGAGTGCGTGATCCACGCCGCGGCCCCGTGCCCGGTGGACGTCAAATACCGGATGATCGAGTGGTTCGGCCCCATCATCCACGAATATTACGGGGGCACAGAGGGATTCGCGGGCACGACGATCGGCCCGGAGGAGTGGCTCGCCCATCCGGGGTCGGTCGGCAAGCCGTTCAGCCCCGTTCACGTCGTCGGCGAGGACGGTGTCGAGCTTCCGGTGGGCGAGTCCGGCGAGTTGTTCTTCGAGGGCGGCCCCGAATTCGAGTACTTCAAGGACCCGGCCAAGACCGCGTCGGTCTCCAACGAGCGGGGCTGGCGATCGCTCGGCGACATGGGGTATGTCGACGACGACGGATACCTCTACCTCACCGACCGGTCAACGTTCATGATTGTCTCGGGCGGGGTGAACATCTACCCCCAGGAGGCGGAGAACCTGCTGGTCATGCATCCCAAGCTCGTCGACGCCGCGGTGTTCGGCGTGCCCAACGAGGAGTTCGGCGAGGAGGTCAAGGCCGTCGTGCAGCCGGCCGACGGCGTCACGCCCGGGCCCGATCTGGAGGCGGAGCTCATCGCGTACTGCCGGGCGCACCTGGCGGGCTATAAGTGCCCGCGCACAGTTGAATTCGAGGCCGAGCTGCCGCGCGACCCCAACGGAAAGCTGTACAAGAGGCGCATTCGCGAACGCTACTGGCAAGGGCGGGCGTCGCGGATCGTATGAACGAGGGAACGGACATGGTGACTACCGAACGCACCCACCCCGACGTGAACTGGGCGCCGCTGCCGGTGCCGTGGGCGGTTCAGCGGCCCGACCGGATCCCCAAACAGCGGTACTACGACCCGGAGTTCTACGCCCTCGAGGCCGAGTTGCTCTGGCCCCGCGTCTGGCAGATGGCCTGTCGCCTCGAGGAGATCCCGAAGCCCGGCGACTACGTCGAGTACGAGATCCTGGACGACTCCGTCATCGTCGTCCGGCTGGACGCCGACAACGTGCGGGCCTACCACAACGCGTGCCGCCATCGCGGGGTAAAGCTGGTGGAGGGCAATGGAAACCGCCGCACCTTCGTCTGCCCGTTCCACGGCTGGTGCTGGGCCATCGACGGCCGCAACACCTTCGTGCTGCGGCCCGAGGAGTTCGCCGAGGAAAACCTGAGCCCCGATGACCTGCAACTCGTCCCGGTCAGATGCGAGCTCTGGGGCGGTTGCGCGTGGATCAACCTCGACGACGACGCGCCGCCAATGCGGGACTGCTTCGAACCGTTCGCGACGATCTACGACGCGTGGAAAGTGGAATCGTTGCGCGTCGAGTGGTGGCAGGCCTGCCGGCTGCCGGTGAACTGGAAGCTGGCGACGGCCGCCTTCATGGAGGGCTACCACGTCCCGCAGACCCACCCGCAGCTGCTGCCGTCCTCGATGCCCAGCACCTCGAAACCGCCAGGGCTGGCCCAGACGAACCTGTACTTCATGCGCACCCTCGGCGAGGGCATGGCCGGAATGACCCACGAGAACGACGTCCGCATCGCCGAGGGCCTGCAGACCATGGAGTTGCCGGCCGACCCAGCAGCGGCGATGACCGCCTGGCGGTCCGCGCTCAACGACGCCATCGTCAAGTGGCATCGGGCCCGCGGCTGCGACATGCCCGACCTCAACGAGCTCGAGCGGCGCGGCATCACTGAAGCGATCAACTTCTGTTTCCCGCACTACTTTCTGCTGCCCCAGTACAGCAGCGCCTCGTCGTACCGGATCCGTCCGCTGGGTCCGGAGGAGACGCTGTTCGAGATCTGGTCGCTGACCCGCATCCCGCCGGACCAGGCCACGGCCAAGCCCACGCCACCGGAACCCATGGCGCCCGACGACCCGCGCTGGCCGCCCATCCCCGCGCAGGACTTCTCCAACCTGCCGCGTCAGCAGAAGGGCCTGCACTCCAAGGGGTTTGACTACATGCGGCTGTCGGATCGGATCGAGGGGCTGATCTCGAACTTCGAACGCGTCATCGACGGCTTCCTGGCCGGCCTGCCCTACGAGGCGCTGGTGCCCGCGATCCAGAAGACCAACACCACCATCGACGTGCCGATCGCCGACCTGGGATTCAGCTCGGAGGGGCGATGACCACCCGCTGGGACCGCTCCGTCGACCTGCTCATCGCGGGCAGCGGCGGCGGCGGCATGGTGGCCGGGCTGGCCACGATCGATTGCGGGCTCGAACCCCTGATCCTCGAGAAGCAGGCGCTGGTCGGGGGCTCGACGGGGCTCTCGGGCGGCATCGTCTGGCTGCCCAACAACCCCCTGATGCGGGCCGAGGGCATCGCGGACTCGCACGAGGACGGCATGGCCTACCTGGCCGACGTGGTCGGCGACATCGGCGCTCCCTCCTCCCCCGCACGCCGCGAGATGTTCCTCACCGCGGGCTACGAAATGATCAATTTCCTTACCCGCAAAGGTGTTCGGATGATCCGCTGCGCCGGATGGAGCGACTACTACCCGAATCACAAGGGCGGCAACGAGTCCGGCCGCGCCATCGAGGGCATCCCCTTCGACGCCGCGGAGCTTGGCAGCTGGAGCGACAAGGTACAGCCGCCGCTGGCCAAGAACTACGGTTTCGTGGTCCTCACCAACGAGTTGCGCTCGGTCCAGTACTACAACCGGTCGCCGCGCGCGTTCGCCGTGGCCACCCGGGTGTTCCTGCGTACCGCGGCCGCGCGGGCCCGTCGCCGGCAAATCCTCACCAACGGCGCCTCGCTGATCGCCCAGATGCTCAAGGCGCTCATCGAATTCGGTGACGGGCAACCCCCGCTGTGGACCAACGCCGCAATGGAAGACCTCATCGTCGAGGACGGCCGCGTCGTCGGGGCCCGCGTGACGCGCGGCGGCGTGCCGCTGAACGTGGAGGCGCGCAAGGGAGTCCTGCTGGCGGCCGGCGGATTCGGTCACAACAAGGAGATGCGCCGCCAGTACAGCGGCGATCAACCCAACGAGGCGCAGTGGTCGATCGCCAATGCCGGGGACACCGGCGAGGTGCTGCAAGCCGCCATGCGGCTGGGAGCGAAGACCGACCTGCTCGACGAAGCCTGGTGGCTGCCTTCGGTTTTCATCAAGGACGGCGGCGCCGCCGCCGCTTCGCTCGGCTCCGGCCGGCAGCGTCCCGGTGCCATCTACGTCGACGCGACCGGCCGGCGCTTCTGCAACGAGTCGAACTCCTACGTCGAGGTCGGCAAGGCGATGTACGCAAACAAGGCGGTGCCCTGCTGGATGATCTTCGACGACGGGTACGTGCGCAGGTACGTCACCAGCACCAACCCGCTCAAGCGTAAGCAGAACCTGCCGCCCGAGCTCATCGAGAGCGGCGCGGTCAAACGCGGCGACTCGATCGCCGACCTGGCCCGCCAGATCGACCTTCCCGCCGACGAATTGGCGCAAACGATCCAGCGGTTCAACCGGTTCGCCGCCAAGGGCCTGGACCCCGACTTCGGGCGCGGGCAGTCGGCCTACAACGACTGCCTCGGCGATCCGGGCTACCGGCCCAACGCCGCCGTCGGCCCGCTCGACCGCGCGCCGTACTACGCCACCCGGGTCTTCCCGGCGGACGTCGGGACGTGCGGGGGCGTCGTCACCAACGAGCACGCGCAGGTCCTCGACGAGCAGGACCTGGTGATCGAGGGCCTCTACGCCACGGGCAACACCACCGCGACGGTGATGGGCCGCACGTATCCGGGCGCGGGCGCCAGCATCGCCAGCTCGATGGTGTTCGGTTACGTGGCCGCGCGGCACGCCGCCGGGCGCCGGATCGCCGGCGAAAGGACCCGCTAGGTCTGGCGAGCAGACGCAAACGCTCCCAAAACCCGCGCATTTTGGGGGGTTTTACGTCTGCTCGTCCTGAGAACTCTCGTCGCGGCCGACGAAATCGCGTGGCTTCATGCCGGATTGCATGAGTTCGGCCCGGCGCGCCTGCACGTCGGAGGCGGCGCCCACCATGTTGGTCAAGATGTGGCTGACCTGGAGGTGGACCCGCATTCCCATCAATTCCCAAGCCCGCTTCACGTTGTTCTTGACCGCCATCAGCGTGGTCAACGGGATCTGGGAGATCCTGCGCGCCATCTCCTCCACGGTGTTTTCCAGCTCTTCGCGCGGCACAACCTTGTTGAGCAGACCCCAGTCGAGGGCTTCCTGCGCCGAGAGGGTGGGCGCCAGCAACAGCCAGTCCATGGTGCGGTGCCAGTTCATCAGCAACCACGGCTCGATCATGGTGTGCCCGCCGGGCTCGCCAAGGCTTTGGGCAAGCGGCATTTGGAAATACGCGTCCTCGGACGCGACACAGAAATCGGTCAGCAGGCCGAGATAAATGCCACCGCCCATGCAATAGCCGTGGATCGCCGAGATCGTCGGCTTGGGAAACTCCCACAGATAAAGCGTGGGCCACAGAAACAGGTCGGCCGTCCCCTTGTACAGGTCCTCGAAGGTGTTTCCGAAGTCCGGGTAGGGGTTCTCGCCCGGGCCCCAGCGCGCCACGTGCCCGCCGCAGAATCCCTTTCCGTTGGCCTTGATGATGACGACTTTGATCTCTTTGTCGCGATCGGCCTCGTGCAGGCAATCGTCGACCTCAGTGACCAGCACCGCGTCCTTGGTATTGGCCTTGTCGACCCGATTCAGGATGATCCGCGCAATCGGCGGTTCGCGTTCATAGATGATCGCTTCGAGCACGCGCCGCTCCATCGTGGTGACATTACCGGTTTTCGGGCGCACGCCCAGCGCGCCGAGACTGCGCGCAGATCGCGATTTCGCGGAAATTGGCGATCTGGCCGCAGTCTCGAAGGTGGCGGCTCACCCGCGCGCCACCAGCCACGCGTGACCGTCGCCCTCGCCGGCGTCGACAAGCTCGAGTCCGGCGAAGGCGGCGAGCAGCTCGCCCGGGGTGGCGCGGAACGGTCCTGGCGCGGCCCCGACCTCGCTCAGCGCGGCGATTGCCAGTAGCCCGCCCGGCGCCAGGCGCTCGATGATCGCCTCATCGAGGCGGCGGTCCCGGAAGTTGTGGCACAGGACGACGTCGACAGCCGGCCCGGCGGGCAGCCCGTCGTCCAGATCGAAGACGTCGAAGCGGCAGCGGTCCGCGACGCCTGCGAGCCGCGCTAACTCGCGCGCCTGCTCGATGGCGACCGGGGAGACGTCGCACGCCCAGACGTCGAGGCCGCGGCGGCCAAGCCACACGGCGCCACGTCCCTGCCCGCAGGCGAGGTCGAGGGCGCGTCCCGACGTCGGAAACAGCTCCGCGTGGCGCGCGACGAAGCGGGGCGGCCCGACCTCGCTCAGCTGCGGTGACCCGGCGCCGGCGTACCGCTCGTCCCAGCGACCCCGGTCGTCCTCGGCCATGGGCGCCACCTTAGATTGCCCGCCGGTTTCTACACTGGACCGGTGTCTAGACAGGCGGCTTCTCCGACGGACGCCGGGACGGCCCGCCGCTCCGACCGCCGGCCGGCGCAGACGATCCGCAAGGTCCTCGAGGCCGGGCTGGAGGAACTGCGGGAGTCGTCGTACGCGGCCCTGACGATGCGCGCCGTCGCGACGCGCGCCGGCGTGTCCCCGGCCAGCGCGTACACCTACTTTCCGTCGAAGAGCGCGCTGGTGGCGGCGGTGTACCTGCGCTTCCTGCAGGACCTGCCGCTGCACACCGACGTCAACGACACGACCCAGGCACGGGTCAGCGCGACCTTGCGCGACATGGCGCTGATGGTCGCCGACGAACCCGAGCTGGCGACCGCCTGCGGCGCCGCGCTGATGGCCGATGATCCCGCGGTCAAGCCGCTGCGCGAGCAGATCGGCGAAGAGGTGTCCAGGCGGATCGCGGCGGCGCTGGGTCCCGGGTGGCCGCGAGCGGTGAGGTCCGCGCTGCAGATGACGTTCTCCGGGGCCCTCCTGACGGCCCGGTTCGTCAGCTATGAAGAGATCGCGGAACAGCTCGACGAGGCCGTCGGCCTCATTCTCAAGGCGTGCGCCGCCTAAAGCCCAGTGGCCCAACCGAATCGTTATTATCCAGCTGTGAGGATCGTCTGAGCGTGCGCAGTCACGGCTGGGCAGGGAACGCGCCCGCCTCCGACGAGGAGGCGATCGAGCGCATCCTGGACGCCGCCGATCGGATCATCGACGAGCGCGGTCAGGCAATGGGAATCGCCGACGTGGCGCGCGCGCTGGGCGTGACGCGGCAGACGGTCTACCGGTACTTCCCCGGCACCCAGGCGCTGCTGGTGGCGACCGCGATGCGGTCGGCCGACGGGTTCCTCGACCACCTGGCGACCCAGCTCGAGGGCGTGACCGACCCGGTGGTGGCGATGACGGAGGCCATGGCTTTCGCCATCGAGCGGCTTGCGTCGGACAATCAGCTCGCATTCGTGTTGCGCCATCGCGGCGGACAAGGCGTCTCCATCATCTCCGATACCGCGTTGGCGTTCGGGCGTTCGATGCTGCATCGCTTCGACATCGATTGGGAGCACTACGGTTTCGACGAGGCGGGACTCGACGAACTGAACGAATTCAGCCTGCGGGTGCTGCACTCCTTCCTCACCGATCCCGGCCGGCCGCCGCGCAGCGGCGCCGACTTGAGGCGCTATCTCACCCGCTGGATCGGGCCCGCGATCGCCTATCCGCAGCTGGTGCGCACCATGGACGCGCTTAGCGGAGCCAAGCCCGCGCGGGCGCGGGGGCGGCCGTCCCGGGCGTCCTGATACCGCCGAAGTGGTTGATCCCTCACCCCGAGTTCGGCCATCCTCAACGAACCGACGTTGACGACCGACGAAGGAGGGGACGTGGTAGGGCTGGGACAACTCGCACTGAACAGTGCGCCTGTTTTCGGTGGCCTGATGCTCGCCGTTGCGGCCGGTCAATTCAGAGGCCCGGATTATCGCGAGCTCATCAAACAGGACATGGACTTGCTGGAGCGTCTCCCCGCGGAGGCAGTCGAGCGACGCGCCGAGTTGCGGCGGAGCATCGACGAGCGCATCGATGACCTGGTCGAGGTCGCCGACAGGAATCGCGCACTGCGCAAGGCTGCGCTGACCTACCGGGGCAATTGGCGGGACGTGGTGCTCTTGCTCTGCGTGGTGCTGTTCACCATCATCTGGTGGGAAGTCGATCACAGCAGGGGCAACTGGCTGCCGATGTTCGTCTTGCTGATCCTGCTGTCGGTGGTGACCGCCGCCTACGCGTTCCGCGGCGCGCTACGCGCTGCCCGTTCGCTGGTGCGCAGGCAGGGCATTCGGGACCGCGCCGGCGGATCGACTTGATCACATCTCATCCGCCGTTCGACTCGCCAACGCGATGCGTACATCGGCCGTTGTCGTGCGCCTGGTAGCGCGCTGACCTGCGACACGTCCGGACCGCCGAGTCTTGAGGCCTCACCCGGACGTCCCGCCACCCGCGGTCGCTCGCCGAGCAGGCGCCATTACGGTGTGCCAAAATTTTCCACGTGCAGTTTCCTCCCCTCGCCCGCCTCATTTGTGCTGCGGTGGCGCCGATTTGGGCGCTGCCGCTCGCGTCCGTTCCCTCCGCGTCTGCCGAGCCGTGCCCCGATGTCGAGGTGGTGTTCGCCCGCGGCACCACCGAGCCCCCCGGCGTGGGCCGGGTCGGGCAGGACTTCGTGGACACGCTGCGTTCGCGCGTCGGCACCCGATCGGTCGGCGTGTACCCGGTCAACTACCCGGCCACAACCGACTTCCCCACCGCGATCGACGGCATCACTGACGCCGGCCATCACGTGGAGTCGATGGCGGTGAACTGCCCGAAAACCAAGATGGTGTTGGGCGGATATTCGCAGGGCGCGGCCGTCATGGGCTTCGTCACCGCGAACCGGGTCCCCGATGGGGCGAACCTCGCGCAGCCGCCCGAGCCGATGCCGCCCGACGTCGCCAACCACGTCGCCGCCGTCGCCCTCTTCGGCAAGCCGTCGACCCAGTTCATGAGCATCATCAACGAGCCCCCGGTCACGATCGGTCCGCTGTACGCGCCGAAGACGATCGAGTTGTGCGTTCCCAACGATCCCGTCTGTTCGGGATCGGGATTCCCGGCCGCGCACCGGCAATACGTCGAGGCCGGGATGGTTGATCAGGCGGCGGACTTCGCCGCGGGCCGGCTCTAGGCAGCTGGCGGGCGGCGGCCCCGGACCAGACCGCCGGGCCTTTCGTCGGTCAGTTCGCCGTCGGCGACGACGGTCTGGCCCAGCACGATCGTCTCGACGTAACCGTCCGAGCGCTGGATCAACCGGCCCGCGCCGCCGGGCAGGTCCTCGACGCGCTCCGGGTAGTGCAGCCGCAGTCGATCCAGATCAATGAGGTTGACGTCCGCGCGCCGCCCGGGTGCGAGCACGCCGCGATCGCCCAGCCCGTAAAAGCCCGCGGGATCGCCGGTGAGGCGGTGCACCGCCGCCTCCAGCGACAGGCCCGGGCCCCGAGTCCGCCCGCCGACCCAGTGCGACAGCAGGTAGGTGGTCATGCTGGCGTCGCAGATGATCCCGCAGTGCGCCCCGCCGTCGCCCAGCCCCTGCAGGCTCACCGGGTCGGCCATCATGTTGTACAGGTGGTCGTAGTTGTTGCCGGCGTAGTTGAGCAGGGGCAGCAGCAGGAATTCGCGTCCCTCGGCGCCGAGCAGCACGTCGTAGGTGACTTCCCAGGGGTCGCGACGTTCCCGCTCGGCGATCGCGGCGATGCTGTCTTCGGGCGCGGGCTCGTAGTCGAGCGCTTCGCCGAGTGGATACAGGCGCTTGAACAGGTGCCTGTTGAGTTGGTCCGCCGACGGCTCCGGCGTCGGGTCGGGCACGTCGGCCAGGATTCGCGCCCGGACGTCCGGATCGCGCAGTCGTTGAACCCGCTGCGCCAAAGGCAGTTCCATCAACGGCCGATATGTCGCGCGGTGCCGGAATGGATTCATCCGCGATTGGTGTCCCATCAACATTCCGAAGGCGCGGCTGGCGACCTGCGGCCGGATCGTCGCACCGGCGGAGTTGGCTTCGTGCACCGCCGCGAACCAGTGTCGCCAGTCGTGCGGGTCCTGCTCGTTGACCATCGCCAGGAAGGTGAGCGGTATCCGGTACTGCCGCCCGAGCCGCGTGATCCAGTCAATTTCGGCGTCGATCGAGTGGCGCTGGTCGCCGCCCATCGCGCCGCCCACACCAGCCGGAACCACTTGCAGCACACCCGAACCCACCTCGGCCATGACGGCCATCAGTGCGGCGAGCTCGTCCTCCTCGGAGTAGGTTCCCGGCACGGGTTCGCCCGACGCGCTGCGATGTCCCGCCGTGCGCCCGAACGACATGCCCACCGCCCCGGCGCGCAGGCCGTCGGCGACGATTCCGCACATCGCGTCGAGATCCGCGCCCGTCGCGGTGTCGTGCGCGCGGTCACCCATGACAAAGCCGCGGACGGCGGCGTGCGGGATCTGCGCGGCCACGTCCACCGCGCGCGGCATCCGTTCGAGGGCGTCCAGATACTCGCCGAAGGACTGCCATTCCCATGTGATGCCCTCGGACAGCGCGGAGCCCGGAATGTCCTCGACGCCCTCCATGAGGTCGACGAGCCAGCCGTGCCGATCGGGACGCACCGGCGCGAAACCGATGCCGCAATTGCCCATGATTGCCGTCGTGACGCCGTGCCAGCACGACGGGGTGAGATGCGGATCCCAGGTGGCCTGCCCGTCGTAATGGGTGTGCACGTCGACGAATCCCGGTGTCACCGTTAGCCCGTCGGCCTCGACGATGCGTTTGGCGGTGCCCTCGACGCGGCCGATCTCGGCGACCATTCCGTCGGTGACCGCGACGTCGGCCGTCCGCGCCGGCGCGCCGGTGCCGTCCACCACGGTTCCGCCCCGGATGATCAGGTCGTAGGTCATGACAGCCTCCTCGCGGGCCGGCCTGCGGCGCCCACCCAGCATTCAACAGCCTTGTCCCTTTTCTCAATAGGCGACGACGCAGTACGTGCGACCATCGACGCGACAGCATTTCGCATTTGAGGAGGCCGAGTGGTGACGGACGTCGGGCGCACGGACTTCGATGCCACCGATCGACTGGCGATCATCAACTTGTTCGGGGCCTATGCCTACACGTATGACGAAAACCGGCTCGACGACTTTCGCGCCCTTTTCACCGAGTCACCGCAGCTCGTGCTGCTGCACGAGGGTAGCCCGCTGTCGGCGGACATCGACACCGTCATGGCCCTGCTTTCGGTCAGAAAACAGCGTTTCAAAGAGGAAAACAACCAACGGCGCCACGCGCTGAATTCGTTCTGGTTCGCCAGCCAGAGCGCCACCGAGGCCACCGGCCACTGCTACGTCCAGGTTTTCGCCGTCAAAGACGGCGGTTCGCCCAGCCCCGACCTGACCGGCCGCTACGAGTTCACCGCGGTCAAGCGGGACGGCGCCTGGCGGTTCAGCCGGTGGGTGGTGGCGATCGACCAGAAACAACCCGCCACCGGCGAGTGAAAGTGCGTCAGCCTGAAGGGCATCGGGCGCGTAACGCGCGGACGCCCGGGCCGGCCAGATCGTCGCAATAGGCCGGACGCCCCGCCATCGCCATCGTCAGCGCGAGCGTCGTCCCGCTGACGAGCGGGCCGGCGCCGGTCGCAAAGGAACTGTCGGTCGCCTCCAGCCGGAGACCATCGATGGCGCTGCGGCTACGCACCGCAAAGTCCCGGCGCGCATAGAACTCCGCCACCGGGACGACGACGTCCACCGGTGGCGTGCGAAGGAGCCCGAGGGGCCGCCGGATGTCTTGGGCGTGCACCACAACCTCACCCAGAAATGCGGCGGTCGGTCCCAGCGGCGCGGTGGTGCTCGTGATGACCCGCCGGAATCGCTCGAGCGTCTCGGCGGGAGTCGCGCCGCGGTGCTCGGCCAAACGGCGCTCGTTGTGCAGGTCGAAGTCGAATCGAGCGCCGACGGCACTGGCGAACCAGCGCAGCGGGCCGGTGCTCGCGGCGGCGGTGAGGTGGGCGACCACCTCCTCGATGACCCACCGTCCGCACAGCGACGGCAGCGCCCATTGTGCGTCGTCGAGCTCGGCGAGATCGTCCGCGAGCGCCGCGCGCTCAGCGTGGGCCGCCGACCACAGAGCGTCGCGGGTGGCACCTTCGAACATGCAGGCCTCCAATGCACGGCGGGGATGACGACGGGGTAGACCTCCGCCCGGCCCCAAAGTCATCGGGGCCCGTCGAATGTCAGAAGCTGGTGTCGAGAGCTTCGAGCGCCGCGTCGATATTGGGCATGATCGTCGGCCCGTAACCGCTCACCAGTTGCCCGAGCGACCGTGCGATGTGCGGACCGACGGCCGCGGCGGCGAGGACCTCCTCGGCGATGGCCACGCCGTTGACCACGTGGGCGGCGAGGAGCCGGCCGTCAGGGGTTACTTCGTAGCGCCAGTCACCGATCTGAACCCGTTCCGGCTGCGAGCGAAACAGGCCCCGCCGCGCCGGTGTGACGATCACCCCGGGCACGCCGCCGAACACCTTGATCACGAGCCCGACGCCGCCGGGGCCGGACAAGGCAGACCCGACGGCGCGACTGACCCGCTCGTGATCGAGGCTCGTCATCAATCGCTCAGCGGCAGCACGAACGACGGCGTCAGGGTCTGCGGCTCGCCGCTGCGACGCACCGCCGTCCCCGCCACGTAAAACTCCACCGTGTGATGTCCCCACGCGTAATTCGAGATGGCGAAATGCACCCCCACAATGCCGTTCGCGCCGTCTCGCTCCGCCTCACTCTGCATCCGTGACATCGCCAACTCCCGAGACTGGTAGCTGCCCTGCGTCCACTGCGGCATCTCGGCGTTGCGTCCCGCCTGCTTCAGCATCTGCATAAACCCTTGCACCGCAACGTGGAACACGCAGTTGCCCATCACGAAGGCGACCGGGGCGAATCCGGACCGCAGCAGCGTGGTCAGGTCCTGGCCGGAAAGGTGGCTGGTGAACGCCTGCCCGTTGGGGCGCCGAAATGCCCCGGGCTTCGCGGTGTAGCGCACGGCGGTGCCGACCGCGATGAACTCGAGGTGCTCGCCCTCCCCCTGGTGACGCCAGTCCAGGCGCACACCCACTACGCCGTCCGCCCCCAGCGAATCGGCCTCGGCCTGCATCCGCGACATCGCATTCCAGCGCGCGCGGTACGTCGCCTCGGTGAGCACCGGCAGCTCGGATTGCTGCCTGATGCCGGTGAACTGATAGCCCACGTGATAGACCGAAACGCCCATCACGAGTTCGATCGGTTCGAACCCCGCCCCGTGCAGCAGGGCGAATTCGTTGATCGACAGATCGGTTGTGAACACCTTGCCTGCGTGCGACAGCCGTTCGCTGGCGACTGGGTCGAGCGGGTTCGGTTGCATTGGCAAACACCTTCCTGCGGTCCGGAGCACAGCGTAGGACGCGGGTCGACGTTTCACATCCCAAACTCGCCGGGCACGTTCTGGGTCGCCCCGATGAACCGATCATGGCCGGCGCCCGTTATCTGAAGTACCAGCGCTATTGGGGTGCGGCGTGAGCGCGGGGAGGATCATGTTTCCACGGGTGCTGACCATTGAGCTGCGCGACGTGGTGCGCGAATACCGGGTCGGCGGCCAGTCCGTGCGGGCCCTCGACGACATCAGCCTGCGCCTGGAGGGCGGGCACTTCGTTTCGGTGGTGGGGCCGTCGGGCGCCGGCAAGAGCACCCTGCTGCACCTGTTGGGCGCCCTGGACTCCCCCGATTCGGGGTCGATCGAATTCGACGGCGACGAGATCGGCCGGCTCAGCGACGAGCAGCAGTCGGAGTTTCGCCACCATCGCGTCGGCTTCATATTTCAGTTTTTCAATCTGTTGCCGACGCTGTCGGCGTGGGAGAACGTCGCGGTGCCGAAGCTGCTCGACGGCGTGCGGCTGGGCAAGGCGAAACCGGACGCGATTCGGCTGCTGGAGCGCGTCGGGCTCGGCAACCGGACCGAGCACCGGCCCGCCGAGCTGTCCGGCGGCCAGATGCAGCGGGTCGCGGTCGCGCGCGCTCTGATGATGGACCCCCCGCTGATCCTCGCCGACGAACCCACCGGAAACCTCGACTCCGCAACGGGCGGGTCGATTCTGGCGCTACTCGGCGAGGTGGCCCATGAGCCCGGCCGTGGCCGGCTGGTAGTGATGGTGACCCACAATTCGGACGCCGCCGCGGCGACCGATCGAGTCATCACGCTGCAGGACGGCCGTGTCGGCGCCGACCAGCGCTCGGGGGTCATGGTGTGACGGCGGTGTCGGGGATCGCCGCCGCGGCGAGCCGGCTGCGCCTGTTCAGCCTGCGCGAACTCGCGGTGCATCGCCGGCGCACCAGCGCAACCGTCGCCGTAATGGCGGTATCGGCAATGTATCTGGTCGCGGTGTTCGGCATCTTCGGCTCGATCAGCGGATCGGTCAATCGGCTCGCCGACGGCATCGCGGGCATCGCCTCGTTGGAGGTGTCGGGCATCACCGACGCGGGCTTTCCCGAGGCGATCGCCGCCGACGTCGCCGCGGTTCCCGGGGTCGCGACGGCGGCACCGATGATCCGGACGACGGCGTCCACGTCGTCGGGTCCGGTCCTGCTGTTCGGCGCCGACGAGCGCCTGGCCGCCCTGGGCGGCGCGCTCAAGGATGCGCTGAAAAACGGGTCGCCGGGAGCGCCCGGGAATCCGTCCGGCCCAACAGGTCCGGCGGACGCGGTTCGCGTCGGGCCCGGTGTCGGCCACGCCAAAGGCGATACGTTCCAGTTGGGGTCGCGGTCGGTGACCGTCGGCGAGGTCCTCGCGGGCAAACAGGTCGCCGCGCTCAACGGTGGGCACTACGTCCTTGCCCCACTTGCCTTGGCGCAGAACATCACCGGTCGCGACGGCCAGCTTGACTCCATCCTGATCACCACCAAACCCGGCGCTGATCTCGCAAGGGTCCGCGCCGCGATCACCACCGCCGTGAACGGCCGCGCCATCGTCGCCGACCCCAGCATGCGGGCCACCCGGGCGGGCGACGGTGTCAAGCTGATGAACTACATGGCCCTGATGGGGGCGATGGTCGCCCTGATGGTCGGCGCCTTCCTGATCTACACGACGATGACCATGGCGATCAGCCAACGGCGGCCGGTCATTTCGATGCTGCGCGCGATCGGCGGCCGCCGCGCGACCATCGTCCGCGACATGCTCGCGGAGGCCGCGATCCTCGGTGTCATCGGCGGGGCGCTCGGCTCGGCCCTCGGGATTCTTCTGGGCCGCATCGCGATTGGCCGCTTGCCGCCGGCCATGACGCAGGGGCTGGAGGCCCGCATCGAGTACTGGCTGCCCGGCTACGCGATACCGGCCGCCCTCGCGGCGACCGCCCTCACCAGCGTCGTGGCATCGGCGATGGCTGCGCGGCAGGTGTACAAGGTCGCGCCCATCGAGGCGTTGGCGCCTGTCGGGGTTTCGGCCGCGGACCGCGTGCCGCGGTGGCTGCGCGGCGCGAGCGGGGTTGGCGCCCTGGCGGTCTTCGCGGTCTCTGTCGCCGTCGTCGTCGACCAGCGGGGCGTCCTCGCGTTCGTCGCGATGGCGGCGGTGTTCTCCGCCGAGATAGCGCTTGGATTCGCGCTCAGTGCGCCCATCGTCAACGCCACCGCCGCGACGGCCCGGGTGTTCGGCTCCGTCGGGGCCCTCGCGGCGGCGACCATCGAGCGCGCGCCGCGACGGGTGTGGGCAACGGTGATGACGGTGCTGATCGCGGTCGTCACCACCGTCACCATCACGGGCACCAACGCCGACATGATCCGTTCGGCGCGGGGCATCTTCGCGCCGGTCGCCGACGTCCCGGTCTGGGTGAGCGCGAACTCCCCCGACGGCTACCCCACGGATGCTCTGCCGCAAGGCCTTTCGGCGAAGGTGGCCGCGTTGCCGGGCGTCCGGCACGTCACCGAGGGCGCGCTGGGATTCGCCGAAGTGGGTGGCACCCGGGTGATGCTCGACGGCTTTTCCCCGGGCACAGCCGACCCGCTGTACCGCGCGCTCGACCCACGGACCCGCGACCAGGTGCTCGCCGGCGGGGGCGTGGTGCTCTCCCAGAACCTGGGCAAGACGCTGCACGTTCGGGTCGGCGGGCAATTGCGAATGCAGACGCCGCACGGGGTGCGCCAGGCAACGGTGCTGGCGCTGGTGCCGTACTTCTCGACCGTCATCGGCACCGTCGGGATGGGCCTCGACCAACTGCGCGGGTGGTTCGACCGCCCGATTACGACCACGCTGGAGATCGCCGCGGCGCCCGGCGTGGACGCCGGTCGCCTCCTCTCCGACGTGCGTCGCGCGGTGCCCGGGCCGAACTACGTTTACGACGGCCGCGCCAAGCTGGCTGGGCTGGAGGCCCCGATGCACCAGAGCATGTTCATCGCGAATGCGGTATGGATCATCGTCGTGTTGGTGGCCGCGGTCGCGCTGCTCAACACGCTGACGCTCTCGGTGCTGGAACGGCGCCGCGAAATTGGGGTGCTGCGCGCGATGGGATCGAGCCGGCGGTTCACGCTGGGCATGGTGCTCGCCGAGGCGGCCGGCATCGGCGTTGTCGGCGGCGTGCTGGGGCTGGCGTTCGGGATGACGGACCAATGGCTGTTCAGCCTCGTGAGCGGCGACATGATGAACTTCCAGGTCACCTTCCGTCCCAGCTGGATGGCGGGTGCGTTCACGCTCGGTGCGCTGGCGATCAGCCTGCTCGGCTCGGTGCCACCGGCACGGCGCGCGGCGCGGCTCAACATCATCGACGCGGTCAGCGTCGAGTAGCCGAGCAGCAGGACTCGCGGGTACTCCCCTCCGGTACCCGCGGACGCTCAGAGGCCGAGCGGAAGCAGCGCGGTAAACAGCGGGGCTATGGGATCCGTGATGGGAAGGGCGAACGAACCGTTCAGGAACGGGGCCACCGGACTCTGGAACGTCAGGATCGTCTGCCCGACCGCACCCATGCCCGTTGTCGGCTCAGCCCCGGAGGTCGCCGAAGCCGTGAAGAGCGGGCTCGCGAAATTAGCCGCAACAAAGTGGTTGTCGTCAGGGTCGGCAATCGCCGTGGCCGTCAACAACCCGCCGAAATTGGTGGTTTGGCTCATGAAATCCGGGTCGCCGGCGACCGGATTGGTGACCGGGCTGAGGCCCAGCGCCGACGCGAGCTGGGTGGCGAGGTTATGCAACGGCGCCAGCGCCGCGCCGGCGGCCGAGGCACCGGAGTGATAGCCGACCATCGCGGCCACGTCCTGGGCCCACATCTGTTCGTACTCGGCCTCGGCGGCCGCGATCGCGGGCGCGTTCTGCCCGAAGAGGTTCGACATCACCAACTGCACGAACCCGTTCCGGTTGGCGGTGACCTGCAACGGATGCACCGTGGCCGCCAGGGCCGACTCGAACGCTCCCGCCACCGCGCGGGCCTGACCGGCCGCGCCCATCGCCTGGCTCGCCGCCGCACTCAACCACCGTGTGTAAGGGGCCGCCGCGGCCGTCATCGCCGCCGCCGCCGGACCTTGCCACGCCTGCTGGGTCAGGCCCGACGTGACCGACGAAAACGACGACGCCGCCGACCCCAACTCGGAGGCCAAACCATCCCAGGCCGCCGCCGCCTGCAACATCGGACCGGAACCCGCGCCCGAGAACATTCGCGCCGAATTGATTTCCGGTGGCAATACCGAGAAATTCATGACCACAGTCCCTTCCCTGAGGGCCGCGACGACCGTGCCGGCGCAGTCATCACCGACAACACGCAGCGTGTAGAACGACACGAAATAGGGACCGGATTAGTTCAATGCCGCTCCGGACACGGCATTCGGGTCGGGCAACCTATGCGGCGGGCGTGATCGCCAGCGCGAGCTGCTCGGGCGCGAAGACCAGCAGGGCGGTGGCCAGCCCGCTGGTTGGCGTGCCGAAGACGTCAACGTCGAGAGGGAGCTGGGTGTTGACCAGCAGCGCGGCAGCAATACCGGCGAGACCGGTGCCTGTCGCGGTTCCGGTTATCACCCCGGTTATCGGGGTTTCCGGTACGAGAAGTCCATCCAGCGGAATGTCTATGTTTGCGTTGCCGTTCGTGAACGAGAGCGTGCCCCCCAATGGCAACGGGCCAAGGCTGACTGTTTGGTTCGGAATGGCGATTGAGAGCGCCAAGTTCGTTTGCCCATTGAGGAAGGCATCGGTGACGACGGCCGGGGCGTCGACGAGTGTGCCGACCGCGCCGGCCAGGTTGCCGGTTTGCAACTCGCCGACGAATTGCGATGCGCTTGCCGACACTGCGCCGAATGCGTTGACCGGCGCGCCCACGGCGTCGATGAGAAGCGCCGCCGGCAGCCCGATGTCCGTTGTAAGCGTGGCACTGAGACCGCCCGTCCCGAGCACGAGTAACGCGGTCGCGTTGACGGAGGTGTTCGTGAGCGTATCGACGACGTTGGTGAAGTTCTGCGAGACCTGTGCCGGGATGGAACCGGGTGGCAGCAGGTTGGTGAAGTTCTGAGCCATCATGCCCGGAATGGTGAGGATCGGTAACAGGTCTCCCAGGCTTCCCGCCGGGGTGACGCTGATGGCAATCCCGGGCGGAACAAGGGGATCGCCGGTTTCGGTCGTATCCACGCCGGTGAAGAACAGATTCAGGAAGCCCTGCGCAATGTCGCTCACCGCGCCGTTGACGTTCCCCGCCAGCAGGGCCTGCACGGCGGATTGGAAGGCCGACGGCAATTGCTCCAGGCCGATGACAAAGTCGCGGGCCGCGTTCTGCAGGGACGTCGCGATGATCTGGGCGTAGGCCAATTGGTTCGCAATGATCTGCTGCACGAGGGGGGCCGGGTCGAAGGCCAGCAGCGCCTGAATGGCCGCCTGGATGTTCGCCGGCAGGCTCGCCAACACGGCAGGAAGATTCTGGAGCACGTGTTCGACGGCTGTGGCGATCATCTGCGCGTAGCCGATCTGGTTGATGAGGAATCGGCGCAAGAACGGCGCCGGATTGGCGGCTATGGCGCCGCCGAGGATTTGCAAGTTCGCGGCCGTGTTGGCGAACAGCGTTTCGTAGGGGCCGGCAATCGACGAAAACCCGGTGCCCGCGGCCGGCGTTCGCGCACGAGCACCACACTGCAACGCGGCCTCCAACTGCGAAACGGTGGCGGCCTCGGTGCTCGCATACGTGCCCGCGGCGGCGGCCAGCGCTTGCACGAACTCCTCATGAAACGACGATGCCTGCGCGCTCAACGCCTGAAACGCCCTCCCGTGCGAGGCAAATACGGCCGTAACCGCCGCCGACACCTCATCGCCCGCCGCGGGCAGCAAAGCGGTCGTCGGGGCTGCCGCCGCCGAGCTGGCCGCACTGATCGTCGACCCGATGTTTTCCAGATCCGCCGCCGCTGCTGTCATGATGTCCGGCGCCGCGATTACAAATGACATGTCCTGCCCCAGTCGCCCGATGCTGCAGATTAATCACCTGATGGCGTCAGGTGACATCGCTCGATGGGCCACCACCGTTAGGGGCACACTCCCGGACGCCGCGCGGCTCACCGGGCTTAATTCAGGGAGCCTACAACTCGATGAGCTAGCTGACAGACGAATGAACAACCAATTCGCGACAGGCTGGTGACCGCCACTGCGCCCCTGGGAAAGTCCGGCTATTCCAACCACTTCCGCGAATTTCAAGCATTGCCCTCGACTGCGGTGGCGAAGCCCTGCAGATGCGGTTTGCACGGGAACGGCACCGGAGTTCGGATGCTACGCAGCCCAGAGGTATCGAAGCCGGCCGCGGCGATGGCATCCACGGTGCGGCGGTTCGGATGGCAGCCGGCGGCAAACCACGACCATGGCCCCGCGACCAGATCCTGCAACCGGCCCGTCGCCCCCTCTCCGCGGACATGCTCGAGCACCACCAACCGGCCCCCCGGGACCAGCACCCGCCGGATCTCGCCCAGCGTGGCCGCCACGTCGTCGACCGAACACAGCACCAGCCCAATGTGGACCGAATCAAAGCTGTTGTCCGGGAAGGGAATCGACTCGCCGATGCCGTCCACGATGTCGATGGCAACACCGTGGCGATCGGCGACCCGCGACGCCATCCGCCGGAATGCGGCCACCGGCTCCACCGCGGCGACCGACGTCACCGCCGGCGGCACGAACTTCAAATCGGTCCCCGGTCCCAGACCGACCATCAGCAGCCGGCCGGTCGCGTGGGCGATCGCCGCTCGACGATATCGGTTGTAGAAGAGCCGGTCGAAAATCGGCTGACCAAACCGATATATGTATGGGAACAAAGGATTTTCGCGCGTTATCTGCCACCTAAATCCAGCCGGAACGGCGGGTATTCGTCCCTCATCAACGATACATACGCCGCCACCCGGTAGCGCCACCGAACGATCCCCATGAGCAGATCGAACATGCCGGGATTGATGGACCCGACGCACAGCAACCAGGCCGCGTTGATGACGCAAAGCACCTGCAGCAGCGGCTCCATCGCCCAGCACAGCACTATCTGCGGGAGGCCCAGCAGCCACCACTTCACCAGCACCGCCCCATTGGCAAGGCGCTCCGGGTAGTCGACCACCAGGTCACCGGGATAATCGGGCCGCGACGCCAGGGTGAAGGGCGGGTACTTGTCGGTGCTGTTCATCGGGAAGCGGTAGTTCATGACCCGCCACGACCAGCGCAGCACCCCGACGTTGAAGTCGAATATCGGGCGGGGATAGCGCCCCGTGAACAGGATCGCCACGCCGGCAACGATCGTCAGCAGCGGATACACCAGATAAAGAAGGATCAATATCGGGTAGTGCGGGACGGCCAGCACACACCACTTGACGAGCCAGAGCCACCGTGAGGGCGCCTCCAGATCCCCGCGCACCCGCACCGGACCGTCGGTGCCGCGCATCATCGCCGGCCCGTTCACCGGCGGGCCGCCGCGATCGGCATCGCCGTCCCGAGGCGGCGATCGATCGCCGCCGACAGCCGGCGGTGGCTCGTGCACCGCAGAAACGTGGTCAACATCCAGGTGTGTACCCGGTCGGGAATCATCGTCGCCGGCCACAACACCGACTCCCCGTGGGCCACCTGTAGCGATGCGACCCAGGACACGGCGCGGACGCGTCGACGCCGGGCTTTCTCGTACCGGCGCAAGGCCGCGGAAATCTCGGCGCTCCCCCCCTCACGGACATCCGCTAGCTCCCTGCACAACACCATGGTGTCCAGCAACGCCTGATTGGTTCCCTGCGCGAGGGTGGGCGGCATGGTGTGGGCGGCGTCGCCGAGCAGCGTCACCGGACCGGTGCCCAGCGGGCGAAGCGTCGGGTGCCGAAAGTGCGGGTAGGGCGAACCCACCAGGTCCTCGTCGGTGAGCCTGCCCAGGACAAGGTCGACGGTGTCCGACCACCCGGAAAAATTCGACCGGATCAGGTCGATCGGACGGCGGGGCCTGACGAAATCGCGGGACCAGGGCAGGTCGAACCACCACTGGACACGGCAACCTCCGGCCGGCCATACCCCGGTGTTGCCGCGCTCGCCGATGACGATCATCGCCACGCGCTTGTCGACGATGCCGGGAAGGGTGACGAGTCCCTGCCAGCTGCACCAGCCCGTCGGTTCGGCGGCGGGGGCGCCGACGACGCTTCGCACGACGGAGTGCAGGCCGTCGGCCCCGATGACCAGGTCGCCTCGGGCCACGCTGCCGTCTTCGAATTCGACGTGGACGCCATCGGGGTTCGTCACGACCCGCGCCGCGCGGGAGTTGCATCGGATGCGATCGGTCGGGAAGCCGTCCAACAGCCGCTCCAGCAGCACGCGGCGCGGAACCATCCGCACGGGTGCGCCCAGCTGATCCACCATCGCGTGCACGTCCAGGCTCGCCAGCTGGCGTCCCCGAGAGCTCAGCACCCGCACCCGGGAGAGCAGCTGACCGGCGCCGTCCATGTCGACGCCCAGCTGCCGCAGCACCGCCTCGCCGTGGGACCAGGTAGTCACCGCGCCGCCGCCGGCGCTCGTGTCTTTGCGCTGGTCGAAGACCGCGACGTCGTGGCCGTCTCGCAGCAGCCCCCGCGCAACCGAGATCCCGCTCACGCCGGCGCCGATGACAAGTATCCGAAGCGGGCCCGTCACTTCATTGGATACGTGCCCGCGCGCCCCTCGGTTCAACGAACCCGGTCACTTCGGCGCCGGCCTAACGACCATCTCGTGTAGTTCCTCGACCGACCATGGTTCGGCGTCGTGGTGGTCCCGGTAGGCGAGCACGCGCGGCGTCGGCCGGTCGAATCTGCCCACGAATCCGCCCGCGGCCACGAAGATCTGGGCCGTCACACCACGCGACAAGTCGCTGACGAGATACGCATAGAGCGGGGCGACGAACGTGGCCGGGGCGCTGTCGAGCGAGGCTCGCATGGTCATCTCGTCCAGCAACCCGCGGCGGTGCAGGTCCGCGATGTGCTCTTCGTACTGGGTACCGGTGGACAGCCGCGTCCGGGCGCCGGGGCACACCACGTTGGCCCGCACGCCGTGGGGTTTCAGTTCCGCCGCGATGGCCATCGTCAGCGCGTTGACGGCTCCCTTGCCCGCCGGGTAACCCGTGCCGCCGTAGTCGCCGAGAAACGCCACCGAGCCGGTGTTGACGATCGAGCCGTGCCCCTGCGCCGCGAGCACGCGGGCCGCGACCCGGCACGTGTGAAACGCCGTGCCCAGGTGCCCGCTGATCACGCGGTCGAATTCGTCCGGCGAAATGTTCAGGATCGACGAGCCCGGGGGCTCTGCGATGCCGGCGCAGTTGATCAGCGCGTCGAGCCGGCCGTACGTGCTCACGCACGCGTCGACGAGCGCGCACGCGGTGCGTTCGTCGTCCGCCGCCCCGGTTACCGGCGTGACTCGTCCCCCGGCGTCCGATATCGCCGCGGCGGTCTCCGCCACAGCGTCGGCGTCGCGCCCGTTGACCACCACGCCGGCGCCCAGATCACACAGCAGTTCGGTCACCGCGCGCCCGATGCCGCGGCTGCCGCCCGACACCACCACGCCGCGCCCGTCCAGCAGCTGATCACCCATCGGCGCGCGCTTCGAAATGGCCTGTGCGCGCGGTCTTCTCGATGGCGAGCGGAACCTCCTGCGTGGGAGTCGCAAACATGTGCCGAACAGTACCGAGGCAGTCCGAGAATGAGAAGCCCGTAACCAAGGCGCCTCCTGGCTATCCCGCCGCTTTTGCCCGCGTCCCACCACCCAGCGACAAGGCGTCTCGCCGAGCCGATCAGCGACTTCAAAAGCTGACCGACCATTCGCTCTTCGCTCCGCTGAGCCGAGCGATCGCTGGTGGGCCGAATGGGGCGTATAGTCGGCTGTGAAGTCCGTTCTGGACAGGTCGCCGTTTAGCTAAAAGCGGTTAGTCAGCTGCACTGCTGCTGAGCATGGCGTGGCTCCGGCGAAAACACTCCGGTCACCCCTCGTTGTTGCTTCGTGCGCTGATCACCGACTTCTCCGGCGGATACAGGTGTAGCGGAGGCGGCTGTGCGCATATCCTGCGATGCCGCGCTGCACACGACCCAGAAAGTGGGCCAATAATGCAAATCCCTTCCCCCGCAAATCTTTTCGCGACACGTTCTAGCCGATGACCGGCGTAGCGACGCCCGCACGACCTATTCGACCAGCCAGAACCCAAACGGACGACTCCTACGACGACGTTGTCGAGATGTTCGTGGTGCTGCGCCGGCTGCCGGCGGAATCCCACGAGTACGGGCGGCAGCGCGAACGCATCGTCGCTCGATGCCTACCGCTGGCGGACCACGTGGCCAGCCACTTCGCCCGGCGCGGAGAAGGTCTCGACGACCTGACTCAGGTCGCGCGCCTCGGGCTGATGAACGCCATCAACCGCTTCGATCCGGACAAGGGGCCCAGCTTCATCGGTTTCGCGGTTCCCACCATGATGGGTGAGGTTCGGCGGTACTTCCGCGACTACAGCTGGGGCATGCGGGTGCCACGACGCCTGCGTGAACTGCATGTCCAAATCAGCCGCACCACCAGCGATTTGGCGCAGAAACTCGGTCGAGCACCCACCGCCGGTGAGCTGTCTGCCGTGCTGGAGGTTCCGCGCGAGGAAATCATTGAATGCCTGGTCGCCGGCGATGCCTACCGGCTCGACTCACTGGACGCACCCCTCGGTGCCGACGGCTCCGGCAAGCCCCGCCTGGTCGCCGATGCGGTCGGCGACGTCGATCCGCAAATCGAGCACATCACGAACCGCGAAGCTGTGCGTGCCATCGTGGGCGCGCTCCCCGAGCGGGAACGTCAGGTGCTGCACATGCGGTTCTTCGAGTCGATGACCCAAAGCCAGATCGCCGAGCGGATCGGCGTGTCGCAGATGCAAGTCTCTCGCATCCTGGCTCACACACTGCGCTGCCTGCGCGACCAGCTGGAGTAGGTCGCTGGCTACCGGCGCGGCCCGGCGGGACCTTCGGTGACACCTGGCGATGTACTGTGCGATTCGGGAACGGGTCGACTGTGTCGCCAGAATCAGCCTGGAAGGAGCGCGATGCGATGAGGGTTTCTCGGACGTCTCGGACCGCAGTCGCCGGCGTTGCGCTGGCCACGGCGCTGACGGTGGCGGTGGCGGGCTGCGGCAACAAGTCGGGTACTACCACGTCGTCGACGTCGAAGCCCGGCTCGTCCGGCCCCGCGTCGAGCAGCGGCAGCGCGGCGCCCACCTCGGCGTCCGCCGCACCGGCAACCGACTACACGGGGCTGCTGATCAAGGCGACCGATATCAACGCGCCGATCCAGTTCAACGCCGGCCCCCCGACCAACAACCCGAACGGCCAGCCCGGCGCCGCCATAACCTTCAGCACCGACGACAACAGCCATGTCATCAAAGACACCATCCAGGTGCTCGCGGACCCCGGCGCCGCCACGAACGCCCTGAACGCGGCCAAGGGCGCGCAGGGCAACAACATCAAGAACCCGAGCACGCAACCGTTCAATGTTGGAACCGGCGGAACGACCGTATCCGGCAACGCGCCGGACAACTCCAAGGGCGTCTTGGTACTGATGTTCACCGAGGGCAAGGCCTTCGTCACGCTCGAATTCGACGGGCCGGTCGACTCGCTCCCGCCGCAGGACTTCGTCACCGACGTGGCCCAGAAGCAAGACGACGCCGTGAAGAAGGGCCTTGGCGGCTGACGCATGGACGTCGTCAACGGCTTGCCCGCGCATGCCCTATGGCTGCATCTGGTGGTGGTGCTCGTGCCGCTGACCGCGGTGCTCGAAATCGTGTGCGGCCTGTGGCCACCGGCCCGGCGGGGCCAGCTGATGTGGTTCACGCTGGCGCTGGCAACCGCGACGATGGTGATCACGCCCATCACCGTCAACGCCGGGGAATGGCTGTATGACCTGAGGAAAAAGCCCAGCCCCATCCTCCAGGAGCATGCCGAGCGGGGCAGCACCATGGTCTATTTCGCCGCCGCCATGCTGGTGGTCGCAGTCGGGCTCGTCGTGCTGCGCGTGGTCGAACGCCGATCCGCCAAACGCCGGGTCGTCGCGCATCTCATTGTCGCGATAATCGTTCTCGCCGTGAGTATCTCGTCGACGATTCAGGTGTACCGCACGGGCGATGCGGGTGCCCAATCGGTCTGGGGCGGCGAGATAGCGCGGCTGAAGAAATCCAACGGGACTTAGCCGCGAGCCCTACAGCACGCTCAGCGCCACGCGCGCCCACGCGTTGTTGGCGTATCCGCGGGGGTTCCACAGCGTCGCCGCCGACTCCGGCTGCGCGGCGCCGGTGTCGTCCCAGGCGCGTGCGGTGATGCGCAGCGGCCCGGGAGCGGCGTCGACGACCAGCGACCACGGCCGCCACGACCACTTGCTGGGTGCGCGATGCAGGTGGGCTTGTCGCCAGGTGAGTCCGTCGTCGAGGGACACGTCGACGCGTTCGACGCCGCGGCCGTCGCCGGCGATTGCGTAGCCGCGGATGGTCAACGGGCCCCGAGACACGCGGTCGCCGTCCGTGGGATCGAGAATGTCGCAGTTCAGCGCCAACGACGACAGGGCAATGCCCTCGCCCGCGGCCGCGGCGTCCGGGTCGGCGTCCGGGGGCAGGATGCGGTAGTCGTGCGCCTGGAAGTAGTTGTCCGACGGACCGTGTTGCACGGTGACGGCGGTGACCCATTTGACGCTGCGAGCCCCGATGTATCCGGGCACCACCACCCGGACCGGACCGCCGTGGGCGCGTGGTAGCTTTTCGGAGTTCATCTGCCACGCGAGCAGAACCTCCGACGACGTGGCCTTGTGCAGGGGAATCGAGCCGCCGTAGCGCTGGGCGGGGCGCGCTTCCCGCGCGAGGTCCGGGGCTTGGAACGCCACGTGCAGCCCATCGTCCTGGCGCGCGCCGGCGGTCGCGAGGACGTCCGCCAGCCGGACACCGCGCCATTCGGCCGTCGAGATCGCCCCGTGCGCCCACGGATCCTTGCCCGGTATCGGCCGCACCTGCAGCAGCTCCGCGCGCCGATTGCCCGCGCATGCCAGGGTGGCCGCCACATCGTGCTGGTCGAATTCGGTCGTGAGCTGCTCATACGTCACGGTGAGCGGTCTTTCCACCAAGCCGTCGACCACCAGCCGCCACTGCTGCGGCGCGATATCGGGAAACTCGCTGTGGTTGCGGGCATAGAACGCGTCAATAGGCGTGATGTCACTGGCGGCCAGTACCGCGGGCGGCGGTTCGGCGTTGTATGGCAGGCGTCCGCGCACGATCATGTCGCCCCGCTTGCCCCACAACGGTGTGGCCGGGGCGATGGCGCTCGTGGTCATGTAAGCAATCGTTCCCGAGTCGAGAAGCCGCGGCCAGGGGGATGAATTTTGTGGGGCCACAAGCTTTACTTGTGACAGGCACAGATCTCACAAAGCCGCCTTGTGCCCGCCGGAGGATCGTCATGCCGCTCAGCACCCACATGCCCGACCTGTCCGCATTCGAGATCTTCACGGCGATCGCCCGGACCGGCAGCCTGGCCGCCGCGGGCCGGGAATTCGGGCTGACGCAGCAGGCCATTTCGGCGCGGCTGGCATCGATCGAGGCGCAAACCGGCGTCGCATTGGTCGTGCGTACCCCGCGCGGTTCGCGGCTGACGCCCGCCGGAGTAGTGGTCGCCGAGTGGGCGGATCGGCTGCTCGACGTCGCCCAATACGTCGACACGGGGTTGGCATCACTGCGATCGGAAAAGCGCAGGCGTGTCAAAGTGGCGGCCAGCCTGACAATTGCCGAACAGCTCATGCCGCGCTGGCTGGTATCGCTGCAGGTTGCGGCGAGCAGGTTGGGCGCCACGCCGCCCGAAGTCATCATGACCGCGACCAACAGCGACCAGGTGATCGCCGCCGTGAGCGACGGGAAGGTCGATCTCGGATTCATCGAAGCCCCGCACGCGCCAAAAGGATTACGCACCCGGGTGGTCGGCCACGACGACCTGGTGTTGATCGTTGCCGCCGATCACAAGTGGGCGCAACGGCAGCGACCGATCAGCGCGGCGGAACTGAGTCGCACACCGCTGGTGACCCGCGAACCGGGATCGGGAACACGTGATTCGTTGACCGCGGCGCTGCGCCACGCCCTGGGCGACTCCACACGACAGGCGGACCCGGTCCTCGAGCTGTCCTCCGCCGCCGCGGTGCGCGCCGCCGTCGCGGCGGGCGCCGGACCCGCCGTGATGAGCCGGTTGGCCGTCGCCGACGACCTGGCGATCGGACGGCTGCGCACAGTGGAGGTCCCGGAGTTGAACCTGCGACGCCAACTGCGCGCCGTCTGGGTGGGCGGCCGCACGCCACCCGCCGGGGTGGCGCGGGACCTGCTCTCGCACATCACCAGCCGGGCCGCGGGTTAGCACCCTTGCCGCGGCCTGCACCGTCGCATATGTTCCGTTCGTGGTGACGAGCGTCGTTCACGGACATTGCGAAGACAGCTTTGACAAGGTCCGGGCCGCGCTGGCCGACAACATCGCCTCCGGAGAAGAGGTCGGCGCGTGCATCGCCATCGACATCGACGGCGAAACCGTCGTCGACATCTGGGGCGGCTTCACCGACGCGGCGCGCACCACCGCCTGGGCCGAGGACACCATCGTCAACGTGTGGAGCTCCACGAAGACGGTCACCAGCCTGGCCGCCCTGATGCTCGTTGACCGCGGCCTCATCGAACCGACCGCACCGGTGGCCGAGTACTGGCCGGAATTCGCGGCGAACGGCAAGCGGGACATCCAGATTCGCCACATCCTGTCGCACACATCCGGTGTATCGGGCTGGGACTTACCCTTCACCACCGAGGACATGTACGACTGGGACAAGGCCACTTCGGCCCTGGCGGCACAGGCACCGTGGTGGGAGCCGGGAACCGCCTCGGGGTATCACGCCCACAATCAGGGTCATCTCATCGGTGAGCTGATACGCCGGGTGACGGGGCAGTCGCTCAAGACGTTCGTCCGCGACGAAATCGCCGACCCGCTGGGCGCCGACTTCCAAATCGGTGCGGCGCGTGCCGATTACGACCGGATCGCCGAGATCGTCCCGCCGCCGCCCCTGGAGCTGCCGCTCGAGGCGCTCCCAGACGACAGCCCGATGCGCAAGACGTTCAGCGGGCCGCCGCCCAACGCCGAGGCCGCCAACACGCCGGCCTGGCGCGACGCCGACATGGGCGCGCTGAACGGGCACGGGAACGCGCGGTCGCTGGCCGCGATCCTGTCGGTGATTTCATTGGGCGGCAAGGCTCGTGGGGTTCGCCTGCTCAAGCCCGAGACCGTCGAGCTGATCTTCGAAGAGCAGGCCAGCGGTGTCGATCTCGTACTGCCATCGCCGCTGCGGTGGGGCCTGGGGTACGGGCTTCCCCAAAAGGACGCATTCCCCTACGTTCCCGACGAGAAGATCTGCTTCTGGGGCGGGTGGGGCGGCTCGATGGTACTGATGTGGCCCGACCGCAAGGCCACCGTCTCCTACGTCATGAACAAGATGGGGCCGGGCGTTCTCGGCTCGGACCGCATGGCGATGTACGGGAAACTGATCTTCGACGCGCTCGGGCCGGGCTGATGGCGCGCGGTGTCCGCCGCGCGCCCGACGACACCGGGCTGCTGATCCGGGCCGGCGACATCAACGGGCCCATCTACGACAGCAGGCGAGGGCCGGTTTAGCGGTGACGTAATCCTGCCTGCGGACTGGTAGGCGATGACATCAGTGGATCGGAGCGATGCAGATCCCTTGCAGCGCAGGGGATTGTGCGCGGTTGCCGCGGCGGATATGGTCAAGAAGTTCCAACCACAGGACAGTCCCAACCCAACCACGGAACTCCAACGAGGGGGTGCACCGTGAGACAACCGGAACTAACCAGCCTCATCGGCCTGCGCGACAGTGACGGCGATCAGCTACACCTCGTTCGCCTCGATCGGGCCAATGGCTTTCGCAGGTATTTGATGGCAATCGGTCAGGAGAGGGTGTTCCTGACTCCTGGCGATCTGGATCGGCTGAGCACCGTCATCCGGTGCGAAGTAGGTGGCCGGTATGACGATCTGAAGGCCGCGTTTAGGTTCCTCGCCCACGCAATCTGGCTCCTGATCGTCGTCGCGGTGTTGTCGCTCCTCGCGTCCGCACTCACCGGGCCCTTGTTTGCCTACCCATGGTCGAACTGAAAGTCATTCGGTGCGTGGTCTCCGATTCTTCGGCGAAGGCGACGACGGACGGCTCCAGGGGGGACGTTGCTGATGTTCACCTCGGGCAACGCGTTCGCCGAGCTCGCACTCGTACCCCCGGACCTCGTATCCGGCGTGGGTCTCAAGCAAGCCGCGGCAATCAAGAACGGGCTGGCGGGCTGAGCGCCGGTCAGCCGGTTGGCGTGAGCAGAAACAGGCGGAACTGGCGCCCGCCGGCGCGGTCCTGGGCGATCTGATAATTCGGCCAGTGCGCGACCACCCGGGCCCAGGCCTCATCGCGCTCCTCGCCGGTGAGCAACCGCACCTTCGCGACGAAACGATGCCCGCGCCTGCGCACGGTGACGCGTTGCGTCGCTTTGAGATTCGCCGACCACGACGGGTGCCGGTCCAGGCCCCAATTGGACCCGACCACAATCAGCGAATCCCCGTCGGGAACGCACTGCACGGTCGCCGTGCGGGCGAGGCCCGTCTTGCGTCCGGAGGTGGTCACCTGGACGTTGGGCACGCCGGTGAGGTCCAGGACGCCGACGCGTCCGTTGGTTGCGAACCGGAGGAAAGCTTCCAGCCCTTGGGCGACGGGTCGCCCCCGCAGGATCAGCCACCTGTATGCCGTCGGGTTTCGCGCCACCCGCTGCAGCGGATTCACACGCGTACTGTAGTCCGACCCGGTCGGGCCAAATCGCCGGGATCGACCCCGATTTCGAGTAACGGGGCACGTCCGCCGCGACCGACAGTCGCCGAGCCGGTAAATCGCCAGCAGAAGTACGAGTGAGGGCCTGCGAAATCACTGGCTCGCCGAATTGAGCGGATCCCGAGGCGGCGGGCGTTAAATAAATGGCTTGATTTAATTTGGCACGCGGTGTTCACTGGGGCGATGACCGCCCAGAGAATGGCTCGCTCCGAGAGGTCGACGGGCACTCGCGAGGCGATCTTGTCGGCCGCCGAGGTGTTGTTCGCCGAACGTGGGATGTATGCCGTGTCCAACCGCCAGATCAGCGAGGCGGCCGGGCAGGGCAACAACGCCGCCGCGTGCTACCACTTCGGGACCAGGACCGACCTGCTCCGGGCGATTGAAAGCAAGCACCGTAAGCCGATCGAGCAGCTGCGAGCGCAGATGCTGGCGGAGATCGGCGAATCGACGGAGCTTCGGGATTGGGTCGGCGCGCTGGTGCGCCCGCTCACCGACCACCTGGCCGCGCTGGGCACCCCCAGCTGGTATGCGCGGTTCGCCGCCCAGGCGATGGCCGACCCCACCTATCGCCACGTTGTCACCAAGGATGCGCTGACGTCGCCGCTGCTGGTGCGGACGATCGACGGCATCAACCGCTGCCTGCCCGAGCTGCCCAAGCGGGTGCGCTTCGAGCGAATCTCGATGGTCCGCAACATGCTGATGCACACCTGCGCCGAACACGAGGGCGCGCTGGCCGAGCACGGGCCACGGTCGCGTTCGAGCTGGCCGGTCGCCGGCGAGGGGCTGATCGACGCGATCGTCGGCCTGTGGCGCGCGCCGGTGCACGTGAACGCCGCGGACGACAACCGAGGAGCAGGATGACCGATACCACGACCGCACCCGACGTCCCGCAGTTTCCGATGACGCGGGCACCGAGTTGTCCCTTCGCGCCGCCGCCGGAAGCCTTGGCGCTCAACGACACCAAGCAGTTGAGCAGGGTCCGGATCTGGGACGGCAGCGCCCCCTGGTTGATCCACGGCTATGACGCGATCCGTGCGTTGTTCACGGACTCGCGCACCAGCGTCGACGACCGGCTGCCGGGTTACCCGCACTGGAACGAGGGCATGTTGGCGACGGTCCACACCCGGCCCCGATCCGTCTTCACCTCCGACGCCGAGGAACACACCCGGTTTCGCCGGATGCTGTCGAAACCCTTCACCTTCAAGCGCGTGGAAGCGCTGCGCCCGGCGGTGCAGAAGATCGCCGACGAGCGCATCGACGCCCTACTGGCCGGTCCCAATCCCGGCGACATCGTCAGCACCCTGGCGCTGCCCGTGCCGTCGCTGGTCATCAGCGAATTGTTGGGCGTCCCCTACGAGGACGCGGACTTCTTCCAGGAACAAGCCCAACGCGGCACGGGGCGATACGCGACCGAAGCGGACACGGCCAAAGGGGCCGCCTCGCTGGCGAAATACCTCGCTAACCTGATTCGCACCAAAATGCAAAGCCCGTCTGAGGATTTGGTGTCCGACCTGGCCGAGCGGGTCAACGGCGAGGAGCTCAGCGTGCGCGAGGCGACGCAGCTGGCGCTCGGCGTGCTGATCGCCGGTCACGAGACCACCGCGAACATGATCAGCCTGAGCGTCGCGGCGTTGCTGGAGCACCCCGAGCAGGGGGCGCTGCTGCGCGACGCCGACGACCCGAAGGTGATCGCCAACGCGGTCGAGGAACTAATGCGGTACCTGAGCATCATCCAGACGGGTCAGCGTCGAATCGCCGTCGAGGACATCGAGGTCGGCGGCGAGACCATCCGGGCCGGCGAGGGCATCATCCTCGATGTCGCGCCGGCCAACTGGGATCCCCGGCAATTCCCGAACCCGGAGCGGCTGGACCTACTGCGCGAGGACGGCGCCCACGTCGGGTTCGGCTACGGCCGTCACCAGTGTGTCGGCCAGCAACTGGCCCGGATGGAACTGCAGATCGTCCTGCCCACCCTGCTGCGCCGGGTCCCGACGCTGCGGTTGGCCGTACCCCTCGAGGAGCTTCCCTTCAAACACGACACCCTGGCCTACGGCGTGTACGAGCTCCCCGTCACATGGTGAAGCCCGATCTGTCCCTCGATGTGCCCGATCTGTCCGGCCGCTGCGCACTCGTCACCGGAGCCAATAGCGGTCTCGGGCTTGGCCTCTCGAAGAGGCTCGCGGCAGCGGGCGCCGACCTGGTCATGGCGGTCCGCTGCCGGACCAAGGGAGAAGCCGCAATCGCCGAGGTCCGCCGGGAAGCCCCACGGGCCAAACTGACCATCAGGCATCTGGACCTGTCGTCGCTGCGGAGCGTGGCGGCGTTGGGCGAGGAGCTGGTCGCGGAGGGCCGGCCGATCGACATACTGATCAACAACGCCGGCGTCATGACGCCGCCGCGGCGCCAGGAGACGCGCGATGGCTTCGAATTGCAGTTCGGCACAAACCATCTGGGTCACTTCGCGCTGACCGGACACCTGCTGCCGTTGCTGCGCGCAGCGAAGTCCGCGCGGGTGGTGACCGTCAGCAGCATCGCCGCAACCCAGCGAAACCTCGACTTCAGCGATCCCAACGCCCAACATGGTTACCGACCCATGCGCTCCTACGGAATGGCCAAGCTGGCGCAACTGATGTTCGCGATGGAACTGGATCGGCGCAGCCGCCTCGGCGGTTGGCGCCTGATGTCCAACGCGGCGCATCCCGGGCTGAGCAAGACCAACCTGCTCAGCGGCGCCTCCTACGGGCGCGACAGGCCGACGCTGCAGGCCCGACTCACCCGGCTGACCTGGCGGCTGCTGCCGTTCATGTGGCTCGACGTCGACGAGGGCATCAAGCCCACGCTCTACGCGGCGGTGTCACCGGACGCGCGCGGCGGCACCTATTACGGGCCACGCGGCCT
Organism: Mycobacterium sp. IEC1808; assembly: GCF_002101935.1. NCBI lineage: Bacteria > Bacillati > Actinomycetota > Actinomycetes > Mycobacteriales > Mycobacteriaceae > Mycobacterium > Mycobacterium sp. IEC1808. The sequence continues at coordinate 68,486 of NZ_LQPV01000029.1, forward strand.
GTACGAAACCGCCGGGGGCGGAGTCACCCTGGCCGGAGTCCCCGGTTCGGCGCGCAGCGAGGCCGACATGGCGCGGCTGTGGCGGATGTCCGAACAACTCACCGGTGTCACGTACGCGGGATCGCATGCGGAATGAAGGGACGATGATGTCGAGCCAAACCGTGTACCCCGAGGGCGTGATCGGTGCGCCCAAACACCGCCGCGGTCACGCGGCCGGGTGTCCCACCGGCCTGCCCGCCGGCACGGAGGTGTTCTCGGCGGACAACCACATCTCGGTGGCTGACGACATCTTCTACGAGCGCTTCCCGGACGACCTGAAGCAACATGCACCCCGGATCTGGTACGAGGACGGCGCTTACCTGCTGGGGCGCCCGGGCCAATCCATGGTGGTCGGCGATTTCAGCGCGGTGCTCATGCAGTACGACGACCTGGCCGGCGCGGTGAGCAGCAACATCGACGCCCGGGTCCGCGAACTCGCCGACGACGGGGTCGACAAGGAATTGGTGTTCCCCAACGCGGTGCTGGCGTTGTTCCACTATCCCGAAAAAGGCCTGCGGGAGCGCATCTTTCGCATTTACAACGAACACATCGCCGCCGTGCAGGAGCGCTCTGGCGGCCATTGCTACGGCGTCGGCCTCATCAACTGGTGGGATCCGCGCGGCACCCGTCGCACGCTGACCGAGCTGAAAGCGCTCGGGCTCAAGACGTTTCTGATGCCGATCAGCCCTGGCAACGACGACAATGGCCGCGCCATCGACTTCTCCGGCACCGCGATGGACGCCGTGTGGGACGAGATCGAGGACGCCGGGCTGCCGGTCGCCCACCACATCGGCGAAAGCCAGCCCAAGGTTCCCAGTGAGGTCAACAGCGTCGCCGTCGCGATGATGGTCAACATCGACTCGTTCCGGGAGATGTTCTCCAAGTACATCTTCGGCGGCATCCTCGACCGCCACCCCCGGTTGCGCGTCGGCTGGTTCGAGGGCGGCATCGCCTGGGTGCCGCCGGCGCTGCAGGACGCCGAGCACGTGCTGGCCTCGTATCGGCACATGCTCAAGGACCACCCGCGGCGCGACATCCGCTACTACTGGGACAACCACATGTGCGCCTCGTTCATGGTCGACGGCCTGGGGCTCGACCAGATCGGGGAGATCGGCATCGACAAGGTGATGTGGTCTTCCGACTACCCGCACAACGAAAGCACTTTCGGCTACTCGGAGCGGTCGCTGGCCGCGGTTGTCGACGCGGTCGGCCCCGAAGACGCCGTCCGGGTGGTCGGGGGCAACATCCGGAACTTCTTAGGCATCTAGATGACCAACGCACTCAGCGCCCGCGGCTCGCTGATCGACATTCCGGACGAGCCGGACTTCATCCGAATGCGCGCCGAGACCGGCGCGCGGCTGCGCGCCGCGATGGCCGAGCACGGCGTCGACGCGCTCATCCTGCTGATGAACGGCTATGTCGGGTACGCGACGGGCGCCAGCTGGGCGTTGATCGACGCGGGCCTCTCGCACGTGGAGCGGCCGGTCGCCGTCGTGCTGGCCGACGACGAGCACCCGCATCTGTTCATGCCGTTTCGCGCCGGGTCTTCCCTGGAGCCTCGCGATCCGCCGGTACCCGAGGATCATCTGCACGGTCCGGTCTATCTCGAATTCGACCGGGGCGTAGCGGATTTCGCTCGGACACTGGCCGGGCTGATCCCGCGGGGCGCGACGGTGGCCGTCGACGAGCTCACCGGCGCGATGCGACGGTCGGCGGCCACTCTGTTCCCCGGCGGCCCGCCGTCGGACGCGGCGATTGTGCTCGGCGCCGCGCAATTGGTCAAGACACGGGACGAGCTGTCCTGCCTTCGCCGGGCCTGTCGCATCACCGAACAGGCGGTGGTCGACGTGCAAGCGGCGCTGGCGCCGGGCGTACGGCAGATCGATCTCTCGGCCAAGCTGGTTCGGCGCGCGTTCGAGTTGGGCGCCACTACCAACATGCTCGAGGCCATCTGGCAGGTGATGCCCAGCTCGCGGGAAGCCGGGGTGTGGACGACCCACGGCGACCTGGCGTTGCCGCTGCTCCCCTCGGCTCGCGAGCTGGCCGCCGGTGACGTGTTGTGGACCGACATCAGCATCAGCTACGCAGGCTACTGCTCGGACTTCGGGCGCACCTGGGTGGTCGGCCAAGAGCCCTCGCCGCGGCAGCAGGATCAATTTCGCCAGTGGCGGGCGATCCTGCACGCGGTTCTCCAGGTGACCAGGGCCGGTGTCACGTCGGGCGATCTGGCGCGTGCGGCGATCGCCGCCAACGGCGGTCGCAGGCCCTGGCTGCCGCACTTCTACCTGGGCCACGGCATCGGCACCTACCCCGCCGAGGCACCCATGATCGGAACGGACCTCGGCGAGGAGTTCGACGACAACTTCGTCTTTCCGCCCGGCATGGTGTTGGTCCTCGAGCCGGTGGTGTGGGAGGACGGCACGGGCGGATACCGCAGTGAGGAGATCGTGGTGATCACCGAAGACGGCTACACGCCGATCACCGACTACCCCTACTCCCCTTATGGCTCCCCTTCATGACGTCCGAGATTTCGCCCGACCCGCTGCGATTGCGGTCGGGGCGTCGGGAGCGGGCGCTGGCCCAGATGGACGCCCACTACCTCGACATCCTGGTGTTGGGGCGGCAATCCAACATTCGCTACGTGACTGGCGCGCCCCAGCTGTGGATTGCCGGGACGCGACCGTTCGGTCCGATGTGCGTCGTGGTGCGCGCCACCGGCGACATCTACCTCAACAGCACCGACGACGAGGGCGTCCCCGAGGAGATCGGTCACGATCACCTCTACGGGTTGGCCTGGAACCCGATGACCCTGATCGACGTACTGAAGAAGATCGACGGCGCCGAAGCGGCGCGCCGGGTCGGAACGGACGCCATCACACCGACTTTCGCGGCCTTGCTGCCGGAGGCCTTCCCGAACGCCGAGCTGGTCGACGCCGAGCCGGCGATGCGATCGGCGCGCCGCCTCAAGACGCCCGACGAGATCGCGGCGATGGGCCCGGCGCTTCGGGTGGCGGAACACGGACTCGCCGCCGCCGTTAATGAGTTGCGGCCCGGGGTGTCCGAGCAGGCGCTCGCCGGGGCCGCGCTGGAGGCCATGGCCGCGGGCGGCGTGAGCACGCCGGCCACTCAGGACGTCGCATGGGTGACCTCGCGCGAGCACCCCTGGCGACGTGGTGATCGCGAGGTGCGGTCCGGTGACCTCGTCGCCTTCGCCGCAGGCGCGCTGGCGGACGGGTACGTCGGTGAGGTGGGCCGGACGTGGCCGGCGGGCGACGCGGCCGACGGCTCGGCCAGGAAGCTGTTCGGACGCTCGGATGCGTTGTTCGACAAGATGATCGCGGCCTGCCGCCCCGGCGCCGCCGCGACCGGGCTGCTAGCAGCCTATCGGGCGGCCGGCGAGCCGATACCGCCGATGCCCGTCGCGCACGGCTTGGGATTGGGTTTCGATCCGCCCGTCGTCTCCGAAACTCTCGCGACGGCAGGCGAAGACGACCGCCTCGATGCCGGGATGGTGCTGGCGGTGACCGGCTATGTGTGGCAGGAGGGTGTTGGCGCGGTTCTGCGCCGCGACACCGTCCACATCACCGACGATGGTGCAGAGGTGCTGACCGTCAGCCCGTCGTGGGGTGTATGACGGCCGCTGCCCGACCTGCGGATTTCGCCCGTATGTGCGAGGGTTACCAACATGAAGACGAGAGTATTGATGGCCACGTTCGGTGCTGCCGCAGCCTTGGCGGCCGGTGTCATGTGGACCGCACCATCGGCCTCCGCTGATAGCCCCTATTGCAACTCGCTTCCACCCAGGGACGCTCGTGAGTGCAACTGCGGGTTCGACTTCGCCCCGGGTAGTCAGGAACTCCATGATTGCCTGTACGGAAATCCGGCCCCAGCACCCAAACCCTGATCTGCCTGGCGGGGCGACGGCTGATCGAAAACTGCCTGCCGTCAAACGGGTTCGTCGTCGTCGGTGTTGCGGAGGAATCGTTCGGGGTGGTGGTAGGGGTTGGTGCGGGGTTGGCCGT
>NZ_LQPV01000030.1:0-83914 GCF_002101935.1 Mycobacterium sp. IEC1808
GGCCGGGCGTGGCGGCGGAGCCGGGGGACGCCGGGGCGGCGGAGCGGGGGGACCGATCTGGAAAACCAGCCGCGGGCCGCGCTGCGGATCGCCGATTGTGATCGCCTGGCCGGAGTGGATGTCGACGGTCGGCAGCCGCGAGCCGTTGACGAACATCCCGCGGGGGCTGTTGTCGATGGCCACCCAGTGGCGGCCGGTGAATCGCAGCACCACGTCGGGGTGGGGCGGCGCCGGGTGGCCGGGTGGCCCCAATGGGATGTCGACTCCCGGGCCGTAGCCCACCAGCACGTCGCGACCGGGCGCGAAGACGTACCTCGTCGGTCCGACCCATACGGTCAACGGGGGGGCCGGGAGGGCGGAAGCCTCGGGCCGCATCACCGCCACCTTTCCATCGCTGGTTAGTCGGAACTTTCAGTGTTTACCCGCCCACGCGGTGCAGCCACCGGACGGCGCCGTCACAGCGTGTGGCGGCGCGGCGTCGCCGACGCGTTCTCGAGCAGCCGCCGCAGGACCTCGACCGCCTGCGTGAGCACCTCGCGGTCGGCCGGCTCGAGCAGGGCCAACTGCGGTTCGATCGCGGCGGCCCGGTCGGCCCGAACGGCGTCGAGCGTGCGTATCCCGTCGGCCGTGATGCGGATGCGTACCGCCCGGGCGTCGCCGGGGTCGACGGTCCGCGTCACCAGGCCGGCGTCCTCCAGGCGGCGCACCTGGGTGGTCATCGTCGGTTGAGAACAGTGGTCGACGCCCGCCAGGTCGCCGATCCGAGCCTCCCCGTGCGCCTCGATGGTGGCCAGCAGCCGGGCCTGCGCCGCGGGCAGCGGCATCTGGATGCGCTGGGTGGCCAGCCGGTTGAGCCGGGCGACCACGGCGAGGAGGTCGGCCCCAAGGCCGGACTGGGGTTCGGTGTTTGCGGCGTCAACGACATCAGTGTGGTTGGCGGCGGATGCGTTCATACATCCATGGTTGCATAGCTTTGCTAAGCGAGACGAGCGCCACACGCGTCGCCGCAAAAACCCAGCTTGCGGGGTGTGGCGCGGGAACATGCCGCCGCGGCCTGGCAGAATCGGTGAGGTGACCGTCCCCCGACCATCCCGATCACGCCACCGGGGTGGACCGCTGCGACCGGTCGAATTGGCGCAGGCCGCCGTCATGGGCGCGCTGTGTGCGGTCATCGCCATCCTCTCGGTGGTCGTCCCGTTCGCCGCGGGACTGGCGTTGCTGGGCACCGTGCCCACCGGGTTGCTCGCCTACCGCTACCGGTTCCGCGTCCTGATGGCCGCGACGGTCGCGGCCGGGATGATCGCCTTCCTGATCGCCGGGTTGGGCGGCCTCATGACCGTCATCCATTGCGTCTACATCGGCGGTCTGACCGGAATCATCAAACGCAAGGGCCGTGGCTTGCCGACGGTGATCGTCTGGTCATTGGTCGCCGGCCTGGCGTTCGGCGCCGCTGACGTCATCGGCCTGACCGTGATGAGCCGACTGCGTCACCTGATCTTCGACGTCATCACCGCGGACGTGAACGGCGTCGCGGCCTTCCTGACGCGCGTGCACATGCACGGCGTTGGCGAGGACCTGAAGCGGTATTTCGCTCTCGGCGTGCAGCATTGGCAGTTGCTGGTGCTGATCTATTACCTCATCGGGATCCTGGTCGTGTCGCTGATCGGCTGGTGGGCGCTGTCTCGTCTGCTGGATCGGATGCGCGGCATCCCCGATGTGCACCAGCTGGACGCGTCGGAGGGAAGCGGCGCCGAGCAGGGCCCCGTCGGGCCGGTGCCGGTCCGGCTGGACAAGGTGCGCTTCCGTTACCCCGGTGCCCGCCAGGACGCGTTGCGTGAGCTCAGCCTGGATCTCCGGGTCGGCGAACACGTCGCGATCACCGGACCCAACGGCTCCGGGAAGACCACGCTGATGCTGATTCTGGCCGGCCGCGAACCGACGTCGGGCACCGTGGAGCGCCCGGGCGCGGTGGGTCTGGGCAAGCTTGGCGGCACCGCGGTGGTGCTGCAGCACCCCGAAAGCCAGGTGCTCGGCACGCGGGTCGCCGACGACGTGGTGTGGGGTCTGCCGCCCGGCACCAAGATTGACGTGGACCGGCTGCTGAGCGAGGTCGGCCTCGACGGGCTCGCGCAACGCGAGACGGGAGGCCTCTCCGGGGGCGAGCTGCAACGCCTCGCGCTCGCCGCGGCGATGGCCCGGGAGCCGGCGTTGCTCATCGCCGACGAGGTGACCACCATGGTCGACCAGCAGGGACGGGATACGTTGCTGCGCGTGCTGTCCGGTCTGACCAAGCGCCACCGCACCGCCCTGGTGCACATCACGCACTACAACAACGAGGCCGATTCCGCCGACCGCACAATCGATCTCAGCGACTCCCCGGATAACGCGGTCATGGTCGAGACGGTGCCCGCGCCGGCCGGAACCCATGGGGCCGCCCCGCTGAACCACCGCACGCAGGCGCCGGTGATCGAACTTGTCGGCGTCGGCCACGAATACGGCAGCGGCACCCCGTGGGCCAAAAGCGCATTGCGCGACGTCAGTTTCACCGTGGAGCAGGGAGACGGGGTGCTGATCCACGGCGGCAACGGCTCGGGCAAGTCGACGCTGGCCTGGATCATGGCCGGGCTCACGGTGCCGACGACCGGTGCCTGCCTCATGGATGGCCGGCCCACCCACGAGCAGGTCGGCGCGGTGGCGTTGTCGTTCCAGGCGGCCCGGCTGCAGCTGATGCGCAGCCGCGTCGAACTGGAAGTGGCCTCGGCAGCGGGCTTTTCGCCGCGAGAGACGGATCGCGTCGCCGAGGCGCTGGCCGTCGTCGGACTCGATCCCGCCTTGGCCAAGCGGCCCATCGACCAGCTCAGCGGCGGTCAGATGCGCCGCGTGGTGCTGGCCGGATTGCTGGCCCGTTCGCCGCGGGCCCTGATCCTCGACGAGCCGCTGGCCGGGTTGGACGCTGCCAGCCAGCGCGGCCTGCTGCGGCTGCTGGAAGACCTGCGCCGCGAGCAGGAACTGACGGTCGTCGTCATCTCGCACGACTTTGTGGGACTGGAGGAGTTGTGCCCGCGCACCCTGCACCTGCGCAACGGCACCCTGGAGCCCGTGTCCGCCACGGCGGGGGGGATGGCATGACCGCAACCTCTGCCCCGGCGCGCGGCTCGACCCGACGCACCCCGCGTCCCGTCGTGCTGCTCGTCCCCGTGCCCGGAACCTCCACCATCCACGAACTGTGGGCAGGCACCAAATTGCTCGTCGTCTTTGGTGTTTCGGCGTTGCTTACGTTCTACCCGGGCTGGGTGACGATCGGGTTGGTGGCGGCGCTGGTCCTGGCGGCGGCCCGGATCGCGCGCATTCCGCGCGGTGCGGTGCCGTCGGTCCCGCGGTGGCTGTGGATCGTCATCGCCCTGGGCGGCATCACCGCCGTGCTCGGCGGCGGCACCCCGAAGTTCTCGATCGGCGGCCTTGAGATCGGACTCGGGGGAGGCTTGCACTTCCTGCGGATCACCGCGCTGTCGATCGTGCTGCTCGCGCTCGGCGCGATGGTGTCCTGGACCACCAATGTCGCCGACATAGGGCCCGCGCTGGCCACTTTGGGCCGACCTTTCAAGCTGCTGCGGATCCCGGTTGACGAATGGGCGGCAGCCCTGGCCCTGGCGCTGCGCGCCTTCCCGATGCTGATCGACGAATTCCAAGTGCTCTACGCGGCCCGCCGGCTGCGGCCCAAACGAATACCGCGGAGCCGCAAGGCCCGTCGCCGCCGCCACGCCCTGGAGCTGATCGACCTGCTGGCCGCCGCCACGACCGTCACCCTGCGGCGCGCCGACGAGATGGGCGACGCGATCACCGCCCGCGGCGGCGCCGGTCAGCTCTCGGCCAACCCGGCGCGGCCCAAGCTGGCCGACTGGGTGACCATCGCGATCACCGTCGCGGTCAGTGCCCTGGCGGTGGTGCTCGAGACGATTTTCCACACGATGCCCTAGGCATGGCCGACGTTCGCCGCAGTCGTAGCATCGCGGCCCGCCCCCAACAGATCTGGGACGTGCTTGCGGACTTCGGTGCGATCAGTTCGTGGGCCGGCAACGTCGACCACTCGTGCATCCTGTTCGCCGGAGCCGACGGGGCGGCCGTCGGCACCGCCCGGCGAGTCCAGGTCAAACGCGATGCCCTCGTCGAACGCATCACCGAGTTCGACCCGCCGCGCGCCCTGGCCTACGACGTCGAGGGCCTGCCCAGCCGCGTGCGCAGGATGACCAACCGCTGGACGCTCGACGCGGCCCCCTCGGGCTCGACCGTCGTGACGCTGACGAGCACGGTCGAAATCGGCGCTCGCCCAGTCCAGAAACTCACCGAAGGTGTCCTGTGTCGGTTTCTCGCGCGACAGTCCGACGTGATGCTGGCCGGGCTCGCGAATCGGTTGGAGAAAGCCCGTGTCTGATCGCCCCGACGGCCGTCCCGATGTCGTCATACTGACGACTGACGAGGAGCGCGCCGTTCCGCCGTACGAGACCCCCGAGGTGTTGGCCTGGCGCGACCGAATACTGAGCGGGCGCAAGTGGTTCGACGATCATGGCGTCAGCTTCGGCCGGCACTACACCGGATCGCTGGCCTGCGTGCCCAGCCGCCCAACCATTTTCACCGGGCACTACCCCGACGTGCACGGGGTCACGCAGACCGATGGTATTGGCAAGACGGCCGACGATTCCCGCATGCGGTGGCTCCCCCAGGGCGAGGTGCCCACCCTGGGCAACTGGTTTCGGGTGGCGGGTTACGACACCCACTACGACGGCAAGTGGCACATCTCGCACGCCGACCTTGTCGATCCCTCGACCGGGCGTTCACTGCTGACCAACGACGACGACGGCGTCGTCGATGCCGCGGCCGTCCAGCGCTACCTCGACGCCGATCCGCTTGGACCGTTTGGCTTTTCGGGATGGGTGGGTCCCGAACCGCATGGCGCGCTGCTGGCCAACGCGGGCATTCGCCGGGATCCGTTGATCGCCGACCGCGTCGTAGCCTGGCTCACCGACCGCTACGCCCGCCGCCGCGCCGGCGACCCCGACGCCCTGCGCCCGTTCCTGTTGGTCGCCAGCTTCGTCAACCCCCACGACATCGTGCTGTTCCCCACCTGGTCGCGCCGAGGCCCGGTCAAGCCGTCACCGCTGGACCCGCCGCCGGTGCCCCCGGCGCCCACCGCCGACGAGGACCTTTCGACCAAGCCGGCCGCCCAAATCGCCTTCCGCGAGGCGTATTACTCCGGCTACGGCCCGGCACCGGCGATCAGCCGAACCTACGAGCGCAACGCCCAGCGCTACCGCGACCTCTATTACCGCCTGCACGCCGAGGTGGACGGGCCCATCGACCGCGTGAGGCGGGCGGTCACCGAGGGTGGTTCGGCCAACGCGGTGCTGGTGCGCACCGCCGATCACGGGGACCTGCTGGGCGCCCACGGCGGGCTGCACCAAAAATGGTTCAACCTGTACGACGAGGCGACCCGCGTTCCGTTCGTGATCGCCCGGATCGGCGAGCGGCCGACCGGACCACGCGTGGTGACCGCGCCCACGTCGCACGTCGACCTTGTGCCGACGCTGCTTTCGGCCGCCGGCATCGACGTGGCCGCCGCCGCGTCCGCTCTCGCCGAGTCGTTCTCGGAAGTCCACGAGCTGCCCGGCCGCGACCTCATGCCGGTCGTCGACGGGGCGCCCGCCGATGACGCGCGGGCCGTCTACCTGATGACCCGCGACAACATGCTCGAGGGCGACACCGGCGCCTCGGGGCTCGCTCGCCGCCTGAAGCGGACCGTCAATCCGCCTGCGCCGCTGCGGATTCGGGTGCCTGCCCACACCGCGTCAAATTTCGAGGGACTCGTGGTGCGCGTCGACGACGCGACGGCGACCGGGGGCGCCGGGCACCTGTGGAAGCTGGTCCGCACCTTCGACGACCCGGCCACCTGGACCGAACCCGGGGTGCGCCACCTCGCGGCCAACGGCCTCGGCGGCGAGGCGTACCGGACATCGCCGGTGGACGACCAGTGGGAGCTGTACGACCTGACCGCCGACCCGATCGAAGCCGACAACCGCTGGACGGGTGCCGACCTGCACGACCTGCGCCAGCACCTGCGCACCCAGCTCAAGCATGTCCGGGCCGCCTCCGTGCCGGAGCGAAACCGCCCGTGGCCCTATGTATCTCGGCGGCCACCGACGCCGTCACCGTCGAGGCTGAGGCGCCTGATTCAGGCCGTGCGAGCCTAACCCCCTGCGAAAAATCGACCGGCATTTCGCAGTGCGGTCAGGCTCGCGCAGCGCGACGATTCGCGGTTTTCCGCGCGGGTCGCGGGCGATGCTCCGGATCGCACGCGTTCAAGGCGGCCTCGACGGTGGCGTCGAGCAGAATGTCGTCGATCGGCCCGATGGCTGGAATCACCGCCCGAAGCAACAACGGGCCGGTCAAAAGGTCGGAAACGACGCTGGGCTGCGCCGGTAGCGGGATCTCACCCCGCTCGGCTGCCCGGCCCAGCATTGCGGCCACGGAGTCGCGCCGCGGCGCCATGAACCGCTCGAACACCACGTCGCTCAGATCGGAGTCGGCGTGCGCGTCGGCGAGCAGACCGGGCAGCGCGATCCGAATGACCGGGTCGTTGAAGAACGCGCGCTGAAGCTCCTGAACGAGCCGCAGATCCTCCTTCAGGTTTCCGCTGTCGGGGGCCGGGTCGACCCCGAAGCGGTTGACCAGTAACCCGACTACGAGCTCGCCGCGCGTCTTTGCCCGGCGGTAAATGGCGGCCCGGGTGGTTCCGGCAACCTTAGCGACACGATCGATGTTTATGGCCGCGTACCCATGCGAAAGCAGCACCGCCTCAGCCGCATTCGCGATTGCGGTGTCCAGGCTGGTGTCGCGCGGGCGACCTCGAAGGACCGACATGTGAACTCCAGCACCATAGCGGTTGACATATTAACGATACACAGTGCATCATAAATCAATGCAAACAGTTTGGGTTGTCGGCGCGACCGGCAAGGGCGGTCGCGCAATCGCTCGTGAACTCGTCGCCAGCGGGGCCGATGTAGTTCGGGTCGGCCGTGATCACAGCAGGTTGACCGTTGTCGCCGACTCAGTGGGCGGGCCGGTGCGCACCCAGGTGGCCTCTGGGCTCGCCGAGTTGATCGAGCTGATCGGCGCCGAAAAGCCGGCGGTGGTGGTGAACACCGTTGGCCCGTTTAGCGTGACCGCCATGCCGGTGGCGCGCGCGAGCATGGCCGCCGGAAGTCACTACGTGGATCTGGCCAATGAGTTGGAGCCGGTGCGGGAGCTACTGGATCTGGATGGCGACGCGCGAACCCAAGGAGTCACGTTGGTTACCGGCGCCGGTTTCGGGGTGCTGGCCACTGAGACGCTGGTCATCGAGCTGCGCGGCGATCGGCCCGCGGAGCGCGCCACGGTCGCCGCGCTGCCCGCCGTGGACGGGATGGGATCGGCCGTTCTGGCCAGTGTGATCGATGGTGTCGCCGACGGCGGGCGGCGCTACCGGGACGGGCAACTGGTGCGTCGACGGCTCGGGGCCGACCACGCACGGATTCCGTTGCCCGACTTGCCCGCAGCGGATGCGCTCGCGGTGCCGACGGGCGAATTGGAGGCGGCACACCGGGCGTCCGGCGCGGGCGATGTGCTCGCGTACTCCAGCGAGGTCCCAAGCGGACGAATGGTGCGGACGCTGCTGCCGGCGGCGTCGGCGCTGCTGGCGGTGCGCCCGATCCGGTCCGGGTTACAGCGGCTCGTCAGCCGAATGCGGCTGAGTCCACCAGTGAAGCCCGGCGACGTGTCCTGGGCGTACGCACGGCTGGAGTGGCCCGACGGCACCCACCGTGAGGCCTGGCTGCGCACCGGCGAGGGCTACCGGTTCACCGCGAAAGTGGCCGCGCACACCGCCGTACGGATCGCCAACGGGGCTGCACGGGCCGGCGCGTTCACACCGGGCGCGTTGTTCGGCACCGAGTTGGCCCGGGACGCGGGTGCAGAGATCATCGCACCGGAGGGGGTGACCCGATGATCGGCCGCGCCGTGCAGCGCCGCGAGCTACGGATCTCGGCCGGCGCCGGCGAGCAGCTTGACGCCTGGGCGTATATGCCCGAGGGGCCCGGTCCGTTCCCGGTCGTAGTGATGGCGCATGGCATCGGCGGTATCAAGGCGGCAGGCTTGGCGCCGTTCGCTGAGCGGTTCGCCTGCAATGGATTCGCGGCGGTCGTGTTCGATTACCGGCACTGGGGGCGTTCCACGAGTCAGCCGCGGGAGTTCCTGTCGATCCGTCGCCAGCTCGAGGACTACCGCACCGCGCTGGGCTGGACGCGCGCGCAGGATGAGGTCGATAGTGCGCGAATCTTCGTGTGGGGCACTTCGTTTGCCGGCATGCACATTGTCGAGCTGGCCGCCAGCGAATACGACCTGGCCGGCGCCATCGCGCAGTGTCCCCTGGTGGACGGGTTGGCGGGGCTGGCCAACGTCCCGCCGACGCGGGGGCTGCGGCTGACTGCTCACGCGGTAGCCGATCTGGCCGGATCGGTACTTGGCCGGGGGCCGCGCTACCTGCCAATCAGCGTGCCGCCCGGGCAATTTGGCGTTATTTCCACGGACGACGCAATGATCGGGTACACCCGGCTCCACCCCGCCGACGAGTCCTGGCCCAACAAGATCACCGCTCGGTCGCTGCTCGACGTGACTGTCCACCGGCCGGTGCGCCGCGCGCGTAAGGCTCGGTGCCCATTGCTGATGGTCGTGGCCGAACATGACACCATGGCTCCTGTCGGACCGGCTTTGACGGTGGCCACCAAGGCACCGTACGGAGAGCTCTACCGAAGTCGCGGTGGACATTACGATGTCTACGCCGGCGGGCTTGATCACGAGAACGTGCTGCGGGTCGAGGTGTCTTTCTTGCGCCGGCATGCCGGAATGTCCGCCGACGAAGGCCGGACCGCTACGTCCGCATCCGGTCGATGAGGTTCGACAGCACGACGATGCTTTCACTGCGTTCGATGTCCGCGCTCGAGCGGATGCGTTCCAGGGCCGCCTCCAGGTGCCGCATGTCGCGGGCCAGCACGTGCAGGATCGCATCCGACGTGCCGGTGACCGTCGCCGCGCTGACCACCTCGGGCATGTCCACCCACGCCGCCCGCAGCCGATCGGGCTCGATCGTGCCGTGGCAGAAAACCTGTACATAGGCCTCCGTCTTCCAGCCGAGCGCGTTGGGGTCGACGACCGTCGTGAAGCCCCTGATCGCCCCGTCGTCGAGCATTCGGTCGACGCGGCGCTTGACCGCCGGGGCCGAAAGATTCACCGTCTGGCCGATCTCCGCGAAGGTGGCCCGCGCATTCCTGGTCAGCTCGGCGAGGATCCGTTCGTCCGTCTCGTCCAGGCGGTCCATCCGTCGCTCCTTAACGAATCGCCGTGACACGCGCTTTGGCGCAACAAATCAATTATAGACACGCAAGAAACGTCATTTGCTTGTTTTGGGCGCCGCAAATACCGTTGATTTATGACGGATTCGTACCTCGCCGCACCCTCGTCCGCGACACGGCGCGAGTCCCGGACCCGCCGCTACGCGATGACCCGGCCCGACTTCTTCGCCGTGGAATACGCGATCAACCCCTGGATGGACGTCGGCACACCCGTCGACGCTCACCTCGCCCGGGCGCAGTGGGACGCCCTGCGCCAGACGTACCTGCGGCTAGGCCACCACGTGGACGTGATCGAACCCGTGCCCGGTCTCCCGGACATGGTCTACGCCGCCAACGGCGGGTTCATCGCCCGCGGCATCGCCGTGGTCGCCAGGTTTCGGTTCGCCGAGCGCGTCGGCGAGTCCCGCGCCTATTCCGACTGGATGTCGTCGCTGGGTTATCGGCCGGTGGCCACCCGCCACGTCAACGAGGGGCAGGGCGACCTGCTGATGGTCGGCGATATGGTGTTGGCGGGCTATGGGTTTCGCACCGACCGGCGCGCGCACCCGGAAATCGCCGCGGCGCTGGGCCTTCCGGTCGTCTCGCTGGAGCTGGTGGACCCGCGCTTCTACCATCTCGACACCGCGCTGGCCGTCCTCGACGACAACACGATCGCGTTCTATCCACCGGCGTTCAGCGCGGCGGCGCAGTATCGGCTGCACACACTGTTTCCCGACGCGATCGTCGTGGGAAGCGCCGACGCCTACGTGCTCGGGCTCAATGTCGTCTCCGACGGCCGGAACGTCGTGCTGCCTTCGGCGGCAACCGGTTTCACCACGCAGCTGCGGGAGGCGGGCTTCGAGCCGGTCGGGGTGGATTTGTCCGAATTGCTCAAGGGCGGCGGCTCCGTCAAGTGCTGCACATTGGAGGTATTCCCATGACGATCCTCGACGCCCGGACCGCGCAGGGAACCGATGCGGCGATCGGGCTGGTCGAAAGGTATGCGGCGCACAACTATTCGCCGCTGCCCGTCGTCGCGGCAAGCGCAGAGGGCGCATGGATCACCGATGTCGACGGCCGTCGCTACCTGGATTTCCTGGCCGCCTACTCGGCGGTCAACTTCGGTCACCGCCACCCCGAGATCACCGAGACCGCCCACGCGCAACTGGACACCGTCACGCTGGTGAGCCGCGCGTTCCACTCCGATACGCTCGGGCCGTTCTGCGCCGCGCTCGCCGGACTCTGCGGCAAGGACATGGTGCTGCCGATGAACTCGGGCGCCGAAGCCGTGGAGAGCGGGCTAAAGGTCGCCCGCAAATGGGGCGCCGAAGTCAAGGGCACCGCCGCGGGACGAGCCAATATCATCGTGGCGGACAACAACTTCCACGGCCGCACGATCAGCATCGTCAGCTTCTCGTCCGACCCGACGGCGCGCGACGGGTTCGGGCCCTTCACCCCGGGATTCCGCTCGGTGCCGTTCGGCGACGCCGCGGCGCTGGCCCGGGCGATCGACGACGACACGGTGGCCGTGCTGCTGGAACCCATCCAGGGCGAGGCGGGCATCGTCGTCCCGCCCGACGACTACCTGCCCACTGTCCGCGCGCTGTGCAGCGAGCACAACGTGCTGATGATCGCCGACGAGATCCAGTCGGGGCTGGCGCGCACCGGCTACACGTTCGCCTGTGACCGGTGGGGCGTCGTGCCGGACGTCTACCTGCTCGGCAAGGCGCTGGGCGGCGGCGTGGTGCCCCTGTCCGCGGTCGTCGCCGACCGCGAGATCCTCGGCGTACTGCGTCCCGGCGAACACGGCTCGACCTTCGGCGGCAACCCACTCGCGGCGGCGATCGGCACCACGGTCGTCTCGATGCTGGCGCGCGGCGAATTCCAGGCCCGGTCGGCCCAATTGGGTGCGCACCTGCACCGCCGGCTGCGGGGGCTGATCGGTGACAGTGTGATCGCGGTGCGCGGCCTCGGGCTGTGGGCCGGTGTCGACATCGAACCCACGCTCGGCACCGGCAAGGAAATGAGCCTGCGGCTGGCCCGGCGCGGCGTCCTGGTGAAGGACACCCACGGCTCGACGCTGCGATTCGCGCCGCCACTGGTGATCACCCGCCAGGAGATCGACTGGGCGATTGACCAGTTCGCTGCGGCGTTGCGGGAGGCTCGCGCATAATCAGCTGATCCACGCAACAGGGGGCGCACGTGCCATCCAGCTCGATCAGCCTGACGGACCAAATGCTGCGGCGCCGTCCCGTCGTCGGCGCCCACGCCGCCCGCGGGGCCGCGGATCACCTCAAGCGCAGCATCGGCACGTTCCAGCTCACCATGTTCGGGGTCGGCTCCACGATCGGCACCGGCATCTTCTTCGTCATGTCCCAGGCGGTGCCCGAGGCCGGCCCCGGCGTGATCGTCTCGTTTCTCATCGCGGGCATCGCCGCCGGGCTGGCGGCCATCTGCTACGCCGAATTGGCCGCGGCGGTGCCGGTTTCGGGGTCGGCCTATTCCTACGCGTACACCACGCTTGGCGAGGCCGTCGCGATGGGCGTCGCGGCGTGCCTACTGCTGGAGTACGGGGTGTCAACGGCCGCCGTCTCGGTCACCTGGAGCGGCTACCTGAACAAGCTGCTGCACAACGTGTTCGGATTCCAACTGCCGCACGCGCTGTCGGCGGCGCCCTGGGACTCGGAACCGGGCGTCGTGAACCTGCCGGCGATCATCCTGATCGTGATGTGCGCGCTGCTGCTGGTCCGCGGTGCCAGCGAGTCGGCCAAGGTCAACACCGTCATGGTGCTCACCAAGCTCGGCGTGCTGATCATGTTCGTCATCCTGGCGTTCACGGCCTTCGACCTCGGCCGGCTCAAGGACTTCGCCCCGTTCGGCGTCGCCGGCATCGGCTCGGCGGCCGGCACCATCTTCTTCTCGTACATCGGCCTCGACGCGGTCTCGACGGCCGGTGACGAGGTGAAGGATCCGCAGAAGACCATGCCGCGCGCCATCCTCGCGGCGCTGGCGACCGTCACCACCGTGTACGTCCTCGTCGCGCTGGCCGCGCTCGGCACCCAGTCGTGGCGCGACTTCGCCGCCCAGCAGGAGGCGGGGCTGGCGACGATCCTCGACAACGTCACCCACGGCCGGTGGGCCAGCACGATTCTGGCCGCTGGCGCCGTAATCTCGATCTTCTCGGTCACGTTGGTGACGATGTACGGCATGACGCGCATCCTGTTCGCCATGGGCCGCGACGGGCTGCTGCCGTCGCGGTTCGCCACGGTGAATGCGCGCACCATGACCCCGGTGAGCAACACGGTGATCGTCGCGGCGGCCGCGGGGTGCCTGGCCGCCTTTGTGCCGCTCGACAAGCTGACCGACATGGTGTCCATCGGCACCCTGACGGCGTTCATCGTCGTCTCCGTCGGGGTGATCATCCTGCGTGTGCGCCAACCCGACCTGCCGCGGGCGTTCAAGGTGCCGGGTTACCCTGTCACGCCGGCACTTTCGGTGCTAGCCTGCGGCTACATCCTGGTGAGCCTGCACTGGTACACCTGGATCGCGTTCTCCGGATGGGTCGCGGTGGCGCTGATCTTTTACTTCGTGTGGGGCCGCCACCATAGTGCCCTCAACGAGGAAACACCGTGACCGTGGTCGCCGGCTACCGGGCCGGTGAAGTCGGGCTGTCGGGGCTGCACCTGGCCGTCCGCGCCGCGCGGACGCTCGGGACGTCGCTCACCGTGGCGACCATCGTGCCCAAGCCGTGGCTGACGCCGTCACTGGCCCGCGTCGACGCCGAATACGAGCAGTGGGCCGAGCATTTGGCGACGGACTCGGCGGAGGAGGCCGCGCGGTTCCTGCACGATCTGTGCGACGGGATCGACGTCAGCTACCTGCATCGCGCGCACCGCTCGGTGTCCGGGGGACTGATCGAGGTGGTCGAGGAGGTGGGCGGCGACGTCGTCGTGCTCGGGTCGCTGCCCAGCGGTGGGCCCGGGCTGGTGGTCATCGGGACGACCGCCGACTGGCTGCTGCACGCGTCGTCCGTGCCGGTGGCCATCAGCCCCCGCGGATATCGTGCGCGCTCAGGCGGATTGACACGGATCACCTGCGCCTACGCGGCCACCCCCGACACGGTCGAGGTGGTGCGGCGCTGCGCCGAGACCGCGCAGCGGTTCGGGGTGCCGCTGCGGGTGATGACGTTCGCCGTTCGCGGCAAGACGATGTATCCACCCGAGGTCGGATTGGGCGTCGAGGACGAGATCCTCGATGCGTGGGCGGCGCAGGCGCGCGAGATCCTGGCGAGCCTGAAGACCGACGGGGTGGTCGGCGAAGACGTTGCGCTGCAAGTGGTTACCGGCAACGACTGGAACGAGGCGCTGGGCAAGGCGGACTGGCACGACGGCGACATCCTGGCGCTCGGGACCCGACCGCGCGACGAAATCCGCCGGGTGTTCCTCGGTTCCCGCAGCGCCAAGATCATCCGCGAGAGCCCGGTGCCGGTGCTGGTGCTGCCCGGCTAGCGCGGCACCTCTCGCCGAGCGTCACGCCAGCGTGACGCCGACGGGCGAGCGTCACGACAGCGTGACGTTCACGCCCGATGTTCTTGCCGGCGCCCCTTCAGCGCGGAACCTGCACCAAAGGCTGACCACCGATCTGGCCCCAGCACCCGGCCGGGTCGCGCCCGTTCTTCACCTGATCGTTGAGGCAGTTGAAGATCGCGATCCGCAGATCCGGCGGGGGCTGATTGGCGCGCTGCTCGGCGGCCAACCGATTCTGCTCCGCGGTCTTGACGTCCTGCTGGGCGTTGATCGTTTCCTGCACCTTCTGGTTGTAGGCGTCGATGCGCTGCTGGGTCGGCTGGTCGTAGAAGATCCGCGGGATGCGCACGTCGAGGATCTCGATCTCGGAGCCCACCGCGTCCTGCAGGTCCTTTTTGACCTGAGCGGCCATCGCCGGCAGATCCGCGCCCTGGGCCGGCGCGGTCATCTGCGCCGACGCGCCCGGCGCATTCGCCGCGGCCGCCAACATGACCTGCGGGTTGAACGTCGCGAACACCTTCGACAACGCCACCTGGGCCTGCCGGTCCACCAACTGCTCCTTGATGGTGTGGAACACGTTGGCGCCGCCGTAATCCTGGAACAGCTTCGGGGCCGCGCCCTCGCGCAGTCGCCAGTTCAGGTTCTCGTCCACGTAGGCGTTGGAGTTGTTGGCCAGCCGCACATTGATCGCGGCGGGGTTGTTGTTGGCGCCCCTGCCCTGGCTGGCGTCGTCGAAACTGTTCGACTCGAACGCCTGCAATTGGATCGCCTCCGACAGCTCACTCACCTTGCGCCACGGCGCATGCCACACGATCCCGGCCCCGTGCACGCCCACCGGCTTGCCGAACTCGGTGATGATGCCGACGTTGCGCGTGTCCACCCGGTCATAGGCGCTGATGAGCGTGAAGAGCACGCCGAACAACGCGGCCGCCGCGGCGATGCCCCACCACGTCTTCCGCTTGTCGAGGAACACACTGGCGACCAAACCCACCGCCGCAACCAGGAAAAACAGGATCGCGATAATCCACCACCCGGGCATGACATCCTCTCCTTGGCCAACCCGCTATTCAGGTCGGGTCAGCGTACCGCCCGTCGACGGGCCTGGGAACGCTTTCGCGGGACCGACGGCTAGCGCTGCGCGGCGGCGTTGGCCGCCGCCTGGGCCTTGCGCAGGGTCACGGCGACATCGCCTCGACCCAAGAACATTTCGTCGAAATAGCTTTGCAGGGCGGTGTAGCCCGCGGCGAAGCCGGCGCCGCCCGGGGCGGGGATGCGGGGACCCTTCAGCACGGAGAAGAACGGCTTGACGTCGATGCCCTCGGTGGCCCAGTGGTCGAAGTAGACCGGCTGAGCCGACAGCACCGCGGGAATGGCCGCACCGTCGCGCCCCAGGTAGGCGTTGCCCTCGCGGCTGCCCATCCATGCCAGCACCTGGCGCACCGCGTCCGGGTGCTTGGTCGCTGAATTACCGGCTGCGGCAATGCCGTTGGTGACGCTCACCCGGCCGGCGGGTCCCGCCGGCATCATCGCCACGCCCCAGCGGAAGCGCGCATCGCGAGCCACGGGTTTGAGGTTGTAGGTGCCGGACTGGAAGAGCGCCATCCGGCCGGCCAGGAACTGATTGCGGGAGAAGTCGCCGTTGTCGTTGGTGTCGGAGGCCGGCGGCGCGACGTGGTCGTCGTTGATCAACCCGACCAGATACCGGAAGGCGGACACCGCCGCGGGGTTGTCGAACCCGAACTCGTCGCCGCGCTGGAACACGCCGCCCGCCGAGCCGATGTAGTTCAGGTAGATGCCCTGGGGGTCGTTGGCCGCGTTGTAGCCCCACTGGCGCACTCGCCCCGGGTCGAAACGCGCTGTGCCCGCAGCGTTTCCGTCGGCGTCGAGCGTCAGCCGGGACAGCAGGGGACGCAACGTGTCGCCGTCGCCGTTGGGGCTCCAGCGCAGGGTGTCGAGTTGGGCGGGATAGACTCCGGCCGCCGCGAGCAGGTCCGCGTTGTAGTACAGCGCGATCCCGCCGTCGGTCAGCTGCGGCACCCCCCACAGCACGCCGCCGCGGGTGAACTGCTCCACCACCGCCGGGTCCCAGTCGGCCGTGGCATCCGGGCCCAGCATCTTGCCGACGTCCAGCAACCGGCCGTCGTCGGCGTAGGCGGCGAGGTAGGCGTTGGACACCCAGAAGATGTCGTCGGCGCTGTCGCCCGCGACGTCGGTCCGCAGCGTGTTGAAGTACGTCGAGTACGCGACGATGTTGGTGCGGACCTCGATATCGCGGTGCGTTCGGTTGAATTCCGCGAACGACTGCTGATACGCCGCGGCGATCTGGTCGGCCCACACCCTCACCTTGATGACGATCTTGCCGCCGTGCGGCTCGGCCGAATAGTCCAACAGCACCGCCATCGCGGCCAGCAGCACCGCCACCAGCGCCAGGGCCCCGGCGACGAGTGTCGATGAGCGGGGCCTGGTCATGATTTGCACCGAGATTGCCGTGGTGGTCGTGAAACCATCAATAAAGCAACCATGGCGGCAATCTCGTCGCTCTGTCCAGTCACTTGAGCCCCGAGACGACGATCGACGCGACGATGTGGCGCTGGAAGCCGACGAAGAGCGTGACCAGCGGCACGATCGCGAGCGTCGTCGCCGCCATCACCAACGTCCACTGGGAGTTGAACCGCGACTGCAGATCCGCCGTCGCCACGGTGAGCACCCGCCATTTGTGCCCGCTGGTTATCACCAGCGGCCACATGAAGTTGTTCCATTGCGACACCACCGTGATCAGCGCCAGCGCGGCCAGTACGGGACGGCTGGACGGGATCACCACGTGCACGATGACGTCCAGGGTGCTGGCCCCGTCGAGGCGCGCGGCGTTGATCAAGTCGTTCGGGATGATGCGAAAGTGCTCGCGCAGCAGGAAAATCGCGTACGGCGAGCCGAACATGAACGGTAGCACCAACGCCCAGAACGTGTTACGCAGCCCCAGCTGGGCCATCATCAGATACATGGGCACCACCGTTACGGTCGCGGGCACCATGAGGGTGGCGATGTAAACCCAGAACAGCGCGTCGCGGCCAGGGAAATGCAAGCGCGCGAACGCGTATCCGGCCAGCACCGAAAAGGTCAGCTGGCCCAACAGGATCACCGCGGTCATCAGCGCGGTCACCGCCGCGGCGCGGCCGAAGCCGGCCCCGCCCAGATCGGCGTAGTTGGCCAGCGTCGGCGGCCGCGGCCACTGCAGCGGCGATCCCGTGGCGAACTGGTGCGCCGAGGTGAAGGAGGTAAGCAAGCCAAGTGCGAACGGCGCCAACGTGATCAGCGCGCCCAGCGCCAGCCCGGCATAGACGACCACGTTGAAGAGGCGGCTAGACGAGGTCATAGCTGATCCGCCGCCGAAAGTAGAGGTGCTGGACGACGGTGACCCCGATCAGGATGACGAACAGCACCACCGCCATCACCGACGCCCGCCCGATCGCCGCTGCCCCGAACGCCTCGGCGTAGATGCGGTGGGCCACCAGGTCCGTGCTGCCGCCCGGCCCTCCACCGGTCAGGGCGTACACCATGTCGAAAACCTGTGCCGTGCTGACGATCCCGGTCACCAGGACGAAGAACGTCGTCGGGCGCAGCATGGGCAGGGTGATGCGCCAGAACCGTTGCCACGCGTTGGCGCCGTCGGTGCGGGCGGCGGCGTGAATGTCATCGGGGATGGCCAACAGGCCCGCCAGGAACGACAGCGAGACGTAGCCGACGTTGGTCCACACCACGACGGCCGACACCAGCGGCAGGGCGAAGCTCGGATCGGAGAGCCACCCGATGCTATGTCCCAATACGGCGCTGACGGCGCCGTCCGTGGGGGCCAGGATCCAGCGCCACAGCACCGCGATCGCCAGCGGCGCGCAGATCCAGGGCAGCACGTAGACGGTGCGAAACAGCCCGGTACCAGGGAGCCGGCGGGCCAGCATGGACGCGGCCAGCAGCCCGAGGATCGTCTGCGCGGGAACCACGATCGCGACGAAGACGGCGGTGACGATCAGCGAGTTGGCGAATCCCGAGTCGGCCAGCACCGAGCGCCAGTTGGCCAGGCCCACATAGCGCAGCGGGCCCAGCAGGTCCCACCGATATAGGCTGAGCCAGACCACCACGAGGATGGGCAGCAACAGAAAGGCGAGCACGCCGAACAGACTCGGTGTCAGCAACGCGTAGCCCAGCGCGGTGGATCGCGGCTGTTTCCTCAGCACAGCGCTGGCCATGCCGCTAATTAAAGCTGGCGTTGTGGCGCGGTCTGCACGCTGGAGCCGCGACACGCAACAGCAAATCGATTCCGGGTGCCCGGTGGGTGGCTACCCAGGCCGGCTCTGACCAGGTCAGATCGTGTTTCTCGGCAACCGATCACTTCGCGGCGACGAGGCGACCCTGACCGTTGATCGCTTCTCAGTTCAGCTCGACGTCGCTTACGTCGATGGAAACCATGAGCTCGTCCGGCAGCACGCGGCCGTCCGCGTCGCAGCGGTATGCCCGGCGCTTCGACGGCAGCTTGATTCCGTCGGCCGCGACGATGTCGTAGACGTATTGAATCGCCGAGAACCCACCTGCGACGTCGACGCGGTAGTCGTGACGCCGCAGCAGATAGTCACTGCCGAAGTAGAACTCCTGCAGCAGGCTGTGGCTGGCGAACTGGTCGGGGAATCGCGCCTGCAGTCCCAACCAGCGCTCGCCGTGGTCCTCGATCGGATCGATTTCGGCGACGGTGAATCCGTCCAGCGTCATGAAGAACGGAGTGGTCAAGTACGTCCACAGGGCGTACCCGTTGAAGTAGGCGCGTTGCAATGGATCCCACGGCGTTGTGAGCTCATGGCCGGTGAACGATTCGCGCGGGTCGAGTCGTTCGGCGACCACCCGGCCGTCTAGCTTTTCGATGGCGACGCGTTGCGGTGTGAAGTCGGTCTTTTGGTCTGGAGCACCGAACGGTTGCACGGAAGCCCATTCGCGTTGCAGCGCAACCGTCATTCTTCGCGGCGACGGATCCTGCGGTTGGCCCTTGATCTCCCAAAGCTTGCCGCCACTGACGATGGTCGCGTCCATCGAGCTGAATCGGTGCCAGCGATCGAGCCCTCCGTGCGCGGCGAGCACGGCCTCAAGCAGGTCAATACCGCCCTCGGTGGACATCGTTCGATCGTAGCTTCAATGGCTTCGCGCCAGTGTTAGGTGACAAGACAACCGCGAAACCACTTTGACGACATCAGGTTGCGTCGCAAGGCTGGCCGAATATGCCGCTGGACAACTAATCCAGGGCCAGCTCGCGCCCCTCGCTGAGCCCCGGTCCGGCCACGGCGCCGAGCCGTTGCCGGAACGCCGGCACGCTGTAGCCGATGACCGCCGCGTCGGTCCGGGCCCTCGCGGTCGCTGAGCGTGGCAGGCCGAACACCGGGCCAACCTCGCCGAAGTAGTCGCCGGCCCTCGCCACCCGTAGCACTTCGTGTCCGCCGCCGGGTCGTTGGCGAATTATCTCGAGCTCGCCCTCAGACACCGTGTAGATCAGATCAGCCAGCGCACCTTGATTGAATAAGACCGTCCCCGCCTTGAGCTGGATCGTTTCGTGCGCGCGATTGACCAACGTCGTCGTCGGCACCATCTCGATCACACGGTCGGCCAGCGGCAACAACCGCGGATCGTGGGTGGCGACGACGACCATATGATCGCCGGACGCGAGGCTGCGGATGAGCTTGAGCATCTCCTCGACCTGAAGGTAATCAAGATGTGCGGTCGGTTCGTCGGCCAGGATCAGCGGGGGATCGAGTGCGATCGCGCGGGCCACGGCGACGCGTTGTTGTTGGCCGCCGCTCAGGTCTCCGGGACGGTGGGTCATCCTGTCCTGCAACCCAACACGGGTCAGCAGGTCCTCGGCGCGCTCACGCGCGGCGCGGCGTGAGACTCCAGCTGCACGCAGCGGCACAAGGACGTTCTCCAGCGCGGTCAGGCTTGGCACCAGGTTGAACGCCTGGAACACGATGCCGACCTTGTGGCGCCTGTACTGTGACATCGCGCGGCGGTTGAGCGAGGTCACGTCCACGTGCCCGACGGTGATTGAGCCCGACGTGGGTGTCAAGAGACCGCCTAGGGACGACAGCAATGTTGTCTTTCCGCAGCCACTAGGGCCGAGCAGGATCGTCAACGAGCCGGCTTCGAGTTCGAGGTTGAGGCCGTCGATCGGGCGGATGGCATTACCGCCGCTGGAGTATTCGACGACGAGGTTCTGGACGCGTACACCGGTCATGATTAGGGACCTCCAAATGCGAGAGCGGGATCGACGGTGGCGGCCCGACGGACCGCCGTGGCGCTGGCGAGCAGACCGACCCCGATGGCGATCACCGCCAAGAGCGGGTAGGCCGCGGCGGGCTCGATGACGTTCATCGGGAACAGCGGTGCAAGCAGGCGTGCAAGTCCGGCGCCGAAGGCGGCCGCAAGGATCGCCACGACGATCGCCTGCAAGACCAGGCCGGCCAGGACTGATCGCGTCGAGACGCCGATCGCCTTGAAGACCGCGAAGTCTCGCATGCGCTCCAGCGCGGACAGATAGACCACGCCGCCCACGATTAGCGCCGCAACGATCCACAGCAGAATGGCGACGATCGTGATCGCCTGGACCGCGATTTTGGTCGGCCGCATCAGATCGTCGACCGCAACGTTGCGGTCGACCACCCGGTAGCCGTCCGGAATCTGCGACAGTGTGCCGCGGATCCCGATCGATGAGATAAGCGGCTGACCGCCGAACTCCGATTGTTGTATACCTTCGGTCGTCACAAAGAGGTTCGGCGTCTTTGCCAGCGAGGTGGAGTTGTTGACGATGCCGACGATCAGCAGCTTGCGTGATCCGACCTCGAGCTGTTCGCCGATTCGGCGGCCAATGGTGCTCGTCACTGCCAGCTCGTCGGGGCTTGATGGGGCCCTGCCCTCGGACATCGCCGGCATACCCGGGCCGCCCGCCGGCGCGCCGAACATGGCCCCGGGGTGCGTCGAGTCGCCGGTTTTGAACGTAGCCCCCTTGTACGCTAGGGGCGCCGCGGCCACCACGCCCGGGGTGGCGGCGACCACTTGTAGTTCTGCCGCCGGGAACGGTGCGGAGCCCAGGAATGGGCCGGTCGCACCGGATTTGATCAGGAACATGTCGACGCCGAGGGAATCGACGGTGCGCTCATCCTCAACGCGGAATCCGTTGGCAAGCCCGGTGAGGACGAGGGTCATCGCGAATACCAATCCGGTGACGACGACCGCGATTACGAAGCGCCAAACGCGCCAACGCATGTCGCGTAATGCAGTGAATAGCATGTTCAGTGCCAACCTTTCTCAACTTGGCCTACGGTCTCGCACGCATGCGTGGGGACGTCGGATCGGCTTGCCCGTCCGCAACCAGTTGCGGCATACAAGGCGATGAACACGCCAACGCCCGCCACAGTCGCGACAGTCGTTGGTAGGACCTGGAGCCACTGAGTGTGGAGCTGCGCGACGCCTCGACCAGTGATGCGCGTCAGAAACGCCAGGACATCAGCGATGTCCGTGAGTGAACGCTTGAGCGCCTTCGTCGCGGTTAGCCGGACGAAGCCCGAACCGACGGCCACCAGCCGATGCAGCCGGTCCGCGCCGGGCATGGTAATCGTGGTCATGGCATCCTCATCGTCCAGTGGTCTTGGTGAGCTCTCGTGGTGTTGCGTCAACGATGACTGCGTGGAGCACGGGGTGGGGAGACCGTATTGATCCCTAGTAGTGACAGGGACAGGATTGCGTTGGCGTGGTTGTCGTCAATCCGCCAGGTAGCGCAATTCCTCTGATACCCGGGCGGACTGACTGCCCGGCTACGCGTGATAGATCAGCATGTACCGCCCACCTATCGCCACTTCCTCGCGGCGCAAACCGGGACGCGTCGCCGTGCCCGGCAACCAACCCGACGTCTTCGGGGCGAGCCTGCTCGCGTCTTGCACGCAGCTAATCACCCAGCGCACGCGTGCGGCCTTAATCGACGAGGCTCTAGCCGGCCGGGGCCGACAGCGACCGCAGTTTCTCCAGCGCGCGGGCGGAGTCGCTGCCGGGCTCGGCGCGATACATCACTAGGTGGTCCCCACCGGGATACGGGGCGTTGAGCCGGTGCCGGTGCAGATATAGCTCGCCGACCAGGGGATGACGGAGGTGGTGGATTCCCAAGCGGTAACCCACCTCCGCGCGGGTCCAGAGTTCGCGGAAACGTGGGCTCGCTGAGGATAATTCAACAACAAGCGCCTGCATGCGAGCATCGTTGGGACAGGGGCCGGCGAGTTCCCGTAGTCCATTCACCGCCATCTCGGTCGCGTCGTCCCAATCGACGTAGAGCTCCCGGGCGGCGGGATCGAGTAGGCGCCAGCGCAAGAAATTCTCTCCCGGTGTGAACCCCGGTGACAGGGCACGGGCGAGCGAATTTGCCGCCAACACATCTTGGTATCTGTTGGCTAGGAATGCCGGCATCGGGAAGTCGTCGATCAATTCGGCTAGGGCATAGGCCCGCGCTTCCGCATCGGATGTATGACCCCCGGGTGGTGCAACCAATTGCTGCAGGTACTGCGTGGCTTTGGCGTCCAGGCGGAGGGCGCGCGCTAGCGCGTCGACAACCTGAGGCGATGGGTGCTTGTCGCGTCCTACCTCCAGGCGCAGGTAGTACTCCGCGCTGATGCCCGCCAACATTGCCAGCTCCTCGCGGCGCAAACCCGCGACGCGCCGCCGCGCGCCAGGAACCAGCCCGACATCCTCGGGCCGTATTTGCTGGCGGCGCGCGCGCAGGAAATCTCCGAGCGCGTTGGCCTCCGTGGCCATCGTTCGAGCTTAAACCCTAAGAGCCGAAGTGCTCCGGATTATGCGGATGTGGGCGGCAGCAAGCTGCACCGGTGTTTGCTGTTCAGCAGATGTCATCGGCCTCGGCGCGTCTGACACGCCCGCGTCGAGGGTGAGGGGGCGGCGGGGGCTGGACCCATTCGGCTCCGCTGGCTTCGAACAGCCGGGCGATCTCGTCGATGTGCATGTCGGCGAGGTCCCACACGTCGGGTACCAGGTCGCGGTCGACGATGAAGCCGAAGTCGAGCCGGTCGAGGTAACTCACCACCGTGATGTTCAGGCCCTGTCCGTCGGTGACGATGGACACCGGGAACTGATGGCACAGTTGCGCGCCCGCGAAATACAAGGGCTGGCGGGGTCCGGGCACGTTGGAGATCACCAGGTTGAACGGTTGGGCGATCCGGTCAGCCAGCCGCAGTCGCGACGCGAGTCGCACGGCCGAGGTCGCCAGGACCGGGGTGGGGAACTGGGTGAGGTCGACGAGCTCGTCGGCCGGCACGAGGTCGAGGGTGCGCTTGGCGTTTCGCATCGACTGGCCGCATCGGGCGACGCGTTCGAGTGGGTCGGCGCTGTCGGTGGGCAACTCCGCGACCAGAGCCGAGACTCGGTTGGTCCAGGGGTCTTCCTCCTCGCCGGTACGGATGGACACCGGCACCATGGCCCGCAGCGGACGATCCGGCAACGCATCATGCGCAAGCAGGTACTGGCGCAGCCCGCCCGCGCAAATCGCCATGACGATGTCGTTGACCGTCCCGCCGGTGGCGTTCTTGAGCGCCTTGATGTTCTCCAAAGAGGTTGTGCGCATGGCGAATCGGCGATGGCCTGTGATTGGCTTGTTCCACGGAGTCGGCGGCGCCTGCGTCGTCGGTAAGGCGATGCGCGGCCCGTCGGAGCGGCCCAGCCGGGCGATGCGCTTGACCGCCGCCCCGGCCTGGCCGGCCGCACCGCTGACGCTGTTGACGCCCGCGGTGTCAGCAACCTTGCGAACCAGCCGCGCCTGAACGCGCAACGCTCTGACGGGATTTAGGGCGAGCCGGGCTGCCGTGCGTCGCAACAGATCTACGGTGCTCGGCAGAGACTCGGCCTCCCATGCGGGGCTCTCGCCAGGCGTTGGGGCGTCGGGGTCGGGATCGGTCATGATCTGCAGCATGAGCTGTCCGGCGGCGCCGTCGATGGTGGCGTGGTGGTACTTGGTGAGCAGCGCCCAGCGTCCGCTGTGGAGGCCGTCGATGACGTAGACCTCCCAGAGCGGACGGGTCCGGTCCATCGGGCGGCCGACAATGCGGGAGACCTGGTCGGCCAGCTGGTCGACCATGCCGGGCTTGGCCAGGTGGATCTCCCGGATATGAAAGTCGAGATCCAAGTTGGCGTCGGCTATCCAGTACGGATGGTCGAGCCCGAAGGGCACGTCGACGAGGCGGCGGCGCAGCGGCTCGAGCTCGCCGACCATCGAGGCGAACTTGGCGTAGACGGCCTGGTACGGGTCGAAGTCCGAACGGGGTCGCTCGAAGATCATCAGACCTGTGACGTGCCCGAAGGTTGTCGGCGTCTCCATATAGAGAAATGTCGCGTCCAGGCCGCTGAGTTGCTTCATGAATGGCTCCCTAGTTGGTCAGCATTCCGCCTTCGACGGGCAGCGTGATTCCGGTGACGTAGCTGCTGGCGTCGCTGGCAAGGAATAAGAGTGCGGCGCTGAGTTCTTCGGGCTCACCCAGACGCCGGCACAGTGTGCGCGGGACGATCATGGAGTCGAAGTACTCAGGCTCAAACTGGTCCGTCATCTCGGATGCGAAATAGCCTGGCGCGATTGCGTTTACGCGGATGCCCCGGCGCCCGGTCCATTGCTGGGCGAGGTCTCGGGTCAACCCGATCAAACCCGCCTTGGAGGACGCGTAGGCGGCCTGCGGCAGACCGGCGGTGGTCAAGCCCAGCACGCTGCTGACATTGATGATCGAGCTGCCGGGCTGCATCACGCGGCCGCACTCCTGCGCCATCCAGTAACAGCCGTTGAGATTGAGATCGATGACCGACCGGAACTGCTCGGGGGTCTCGCGAGTGGCCGGCACCGCCGTTCCGACCCCGGCGTTGTTCACCAGGATGTCCACCTGCCCGAATTCGTCCATCGCGGCACGCACCAGAGCCTGGCAGTCGGCGGGGTCGGTCACATCCGTTCGGACCGCCACGGCTTTTCGGCCCGCGGCCTCGACCAGCGCACGGGTCTGCTCCAAGCGGTCGACGCGCCGGGCGCCGAGCACCACGTTGGCGCCCGCCTCGGCCAGCGCCTGCGCGAACGCGACTCCGAGCCCACTGGACGCGCCGGTGACGACGGCGACGCGGTCGTCGATACGGAAGCGATCAAGCACGGGCATAGCAACACTCCTTTACTCAGGTTAGATCGGGGTCTACGCCCGTTCTCCAACAGTATGCAACGTATCTATAAAATGTTGCATAGTTGCGACTAACAAGAGACCGATCTCACATTGCACTTGGATTAGGGGCAGAGTGGCCTGATCCTGAATTTGTTCTAGTAGAGGTTATTTCGATAATTCGCGATGCATTTGGCGCTGTATCCAGCGGTTTGATGCATGGTTGTCATGCAACGTCTACTAGTATGATGCACAGCATCCGAGGAGGTGCACGATCGCCGAAACGCCGCTATCCCGCATGTTGGCCGAGGAGCGCAAGCCTGACGCGTTGGACGCGTTCCGTCTGGCCCGACGGCGGTTCGTGGCCGGACGCCGCGTCGAGATGCAGGAACTTGCCGCCGACCTGGGTGTAAACCGCGCGACGCTGTTTCGTTGGGTCGGCGGTCGCGACGACCTGCTGGGGGAGATTCTGTGGTCCCTGGCGGAACCGGCCCTCGTCGCCGCCGTCGAGGCTTCCGACGGTAACGGCGCGCAGCGCATCACCGGCGCGATCGGTCGCTTCGCGGCCATGGTCGACCAAGCCGACTTCCTTCGGGAGTTCGTCCGGCGAGAGCCGGAACGTGCGCTGAGAATTCTCACCACGGGCGCGGGCACGGTTCAGGCGCGTCTGGTGGGCGCCATCGAAGCCCTTCTCAGTGACGAGGTATCCCAGAGCGACCTGCGGTCGCCACTTCCGCTGCGCGACCTGGCGTACCTCATCGTCCGGATCGTCGAATCTTTCCTCTACGCCGAGTTCATCACAGGCGAGCGAGCCGACATCGCGATGGCGGAGTTGGCGGTCGGGGCACTCCTCGGACGCCCAGGTTCCGATTCCGGTCCCGGTTAAGACCCACGCGCACAACGCATTTGGCGAATTCGGCGTTGGCTTCCGCGCCGATTAGGCGTCGGGCTACTCCGCGACGCGCCGGCTTTCGCCGCCGCCGCTGAGCCTGTCCCTGCCAGTACCGGGGATAAGCGCGGTATCCCGACCTCGTCCACGGCGGGCTGATGGTGAACGCATGGCCTGGCCGATAGACCAACCGGCGAATCAGCGAGCGGCCGCAAGGGTGAGAACTTGCCCACCACCGAAAAGAGAGGACATCATGACCGTCAAAGTCACGTTGCCGTCAACGCCCCAGCCTTATCTGGACCACGGGCTGCTGCCGGCCGATTTCTACTCCTACGAGGAGTTGCTGTCGGACTCGGAGCGGGAGAAGGTCGCCCGTATCCGCGCCTTCTTCCGCACGGAGGCCGCGCCGATCGTCGAGGAGCATTGGGCGCGGGCGGAGTTCCCGTTCGAGCTCGTCAAGGGATTTGCGAAGCTGGGTCTGCTGGATTGGGCCGATCCCGACTCGTCGGAGCCCGCGCCGAGCAACCTGATGACGGGCATCACCGCGCTGGAGATGGCGCACGCCGATCCGTCGCTCTCGGTGTTCTTCGGGGTGCATTCGGGGCTGGCGATGGGCTCGATCCTGACCTGCGGGTCCGAGGAGCAGAGGCGTCGCTGGCTGCCGGCGATGAGCCGGTTCGAGAAGATCGGCGCGTTCGCGTTGACCGAGCCGCACGGCGGCTCCGATGTGGCGGGTGGCATGGAGACCACCGCGCGTCGCGACGGTGACGAGTGGGTGCTGAGCGGCGCCAAGCGCTGGATCGGCAACGCCACCTTCGCCGACCTGGTGGTGGTGTGGGCTCGCGACGTCGAGACCAACCGCGTGCTGGGCTTCGTGGTCGAGAAGGGCACCCCCGGGTTCACCGCGACCAAGATCGAGAACAAGTTCGCGCTGCGCATCGTGCAGAACGCCGACATCGTGCTCGACGAGTGCCGGGTTCCCGAAGCCAACCGGCTGCAGAATGCGAACTCGTTCCGCGACACCGCGGAGATCCTGCGCCGGACGCGAAGCGGGGTGGCATGGCAGGCGGTGGGCGTCCAGTTCGCCGCCTACGAGCTCGCCCTGCAGTACGCCAAGGAACGCATCCAGTTCGGCCGGCCGATCGGCAAATTCCAGCTGGTTCAGGACCTGCTGGTCAAGATGCTCGGCAACGCCACCGCGTGCGCGGGGATGATGGTGCGCCTGGCCCAGCTGCAGCACGAGGGTGTCTACCGCGACGAGCAGTCGGCGCTGGCTAAGGCCTTCTGCTGCTCGCGGATGCGTGAGACGGTGCACTGGGCGCGGGAGTTGTTCGGCGGCAACGGCATTGTGCTCGACTACAACATCGGCCGCTTCGTTGCCGACTCCGAGGCCCTGTACTCCTACGAGGGCACCCGCGAGATGCAGACGCTGATCGTCGGAAAGTCCGTCACCGGCCTGAGCGCATTCGTTTAAGGAGACGACAACTATGACAACACAATCAACGCAACCCGTGTTTTCCGGCCTGAAGGTCGTTGAGCTGGCCAGCTTTATCGCCGCACCAGCGGCAGCGACGATGCTGTCGGACTTCGGGGCCGACGTCATCAAGGTCGAGGCGCCGGGGATGGGCGACCCCCAGCGGCTGCTGAGCTCGGTCCCACCGAGCCCGGCGGCGCTCGGCAACTACAGCTGGCACTTGGCCAATCGCAACAAACGAGGGATGTCGATCAACCTCAAGTCCGAGGGCGGCACGAAGATCCTCAAGCGCCTCGTCGAATGGGCCGACGTGCTGATCACCAACTTCCCGCACGGCACCCGCGAGGGGCTGCACCTCGGCTATGAGGAGGTTTCGTCCTGGAACCCCCGGATCATCTACGCCGACATCACGGGATTCGGCGATGCGGGCCCGGACGCCAAACTGCCTGGGTTCGACCTGACCGCCTTCTGGTCACGCAGCGGGCTGCTGGCCTCGACCCGCGACGCCGGCGCACCGCCGACGTCGCCACCTTGGGGCAGTGGCGATTACACCACCGCCGTCGCGATTTACGCCGCGATCACCACCGCGCTGTACCACCGCGAACGCACGGGGCGCGGTGCGAACGTCGGCACCTCGCTGCTCGCCACGGGTGTGTGGGCGACGGGAACGTTGGTGTCGGCGGCGTTGGCCGGCGGTAAGCCGTACGAACTGAATGACCGCAACAAGCCGGTGAACGCGCTGACGAATCCGTACGAGTGCGGTGACGGTCGCTGGATCATGCTGGCTGCCAAGCGATCGGCATTCTCGGTATTGGCCAACGCCATCGGGCGGTCGGACCTATTGTCTGATCCGCGCTTCAGTGACGTCGAAGCCCTCAGCACGCACGCCGGCGAATTGGCCACTCTGCTCGACACGGAATTCCGCACCCAACCTCTGACGCATTGGAAAGAGGTCCTCGACAAGGCCCGCATTCCCTACGGCATCATCCAGACGCCTGAGGAAGCGGCCCGGGACCCGCAGCTGCGCGCCGCAGAGATCGTTGTGCCGATCGAGGGTGCGGCGGACCTGGAGTACACCGTCAACAACCCGCTCACCCTTCGCGGAATGGCACGGGTCCCGGCGCGGCGTGCACCCGAGCACGGAGAACACAACGCCGAAATCCTCACACAGCTGGGATTCAGCCCGGAAGACATCAACCAACTCGCAACCGCGGGAGCGATTCCCGTTGCACCGGAACAGGAGACAGCGAAATGACCACAACCGAAGTATCGACGCAACTGGTGCTCACCGAGCGCCGCGACGGCGTCCTGACGATCATCATCAACCGCCCGGCGCAGCGCAACGCCATCAGCCGGGAAGTCGCGATCGAACTGGCGTCCGCGTTGGATCTGCTGGACTCCGATCCGTCGCTGTCGGTGGGGGTCCTCACCGGCGCCGGTGGCACCTTCAGCGCGGGGATGGATCTGAAGGCCTTCGCCAACGGACAGACCCCGATCCTTCCCGGTCGAGGATTCGGCGGGCTCACCCGGGCGAACGTGCAAAAGCCGTTGATCGCCGCGGTGGAAGGATGGGCGCTCGGTGGTGGCTTCGAAATGGCCCTGTCGTGCGATCTGATCGTCGCGGCGCGGGATGCCAAATTCGGTTTGCCCGAGGTGAAACGGGGACTTATCGCCGGCGAGGGCGGCGTCATCCGTCTTCCGCAGCGCATCCCTTACCACGTCGCCGTCAAGGTGTTGCTCACCGGCGAGCCGATCTGGGCGGTCGAAGCCAAGGCGTATGGGCTCGTCAGCGAGCTGACCGAATCCGGGGCCGCATTAGCAGGGGCGCAAGAGCTTGCCCAGCGCATCGCGGTCAACGCCCCGCTCGCGCTGGCCAGAGTCAAGAAGGTGCTGCGCGATACGCAAGGTCTCGCTGACGCCGAGGCGTTCGCCCGCCAAGACAAAGACGCGCACGGGCTGCTCGACACGGAGGACGCCCACGAAGGAGCGCTGGCATTCGCCGAAAAGCGTGCACCCGTCTGGCGCGGGCGCTGACGACCAAACCGAACCAAAAAGGAGCAACGAACATGAGTACACAAAAGCCAGTGCGGCGCATAGCAATCGTAGGTACCGGCACCATCGGTGCGAGTTGGGCGACGCACTACCTCGCCCGCGGCTTCGATGTCACGGCCACCGATCCCGCACCGGGCGCCGAGGCGGCGCTGCGGTCTTACGTCGAGAGTGCATGGGCGGGGGTCAAGACGCTGGGACTGGCGCCGGGTGCCTCACTGGACCGCCTGAAGTTCACCTCCGACCTGTCGGCGGCCCTCGCGGATGCCGACTTCGTTCAGGAAAACGCGCCGGAGCGCCCGGAACTGAAGGTCAAGCTGTTCGCTGAAATCGACGCCGCCACACCGCCGGAGGCGATCATCGCCTCGAGTTCGTCGGGCATCACGATGAGCGTGATGCAGGCCGAGTGCCTTCATCCGGAGCGGACCGTCATCGGACACCCCTTCAACCCTCCGCACGTGATCCCGCTTGTGGAGGTCGTCGGCGGGACGAGGACCGCTCCGGAGACGATCCACGACGCGATGGTGTTCTACGCCTCGATCGGCAAGAAGCCGATTCACCTGAAGAAGGAGCTGCCCGGTCACGTGGCCAACCGCCTGCAGTCGGCGCTGTATCGGGAAGTGGTCTACCTGATCGGTCAGGGAGTGCTCGACGTCGCCGACGCCGACGACGCGGTGTCCTGGGGCCCCGGGTTGCGCTGGGGCGTCATGGGACCCAACCTGCTGTGGCACCTCGGGGGCGGTCAGGGCGGCATCCAGCACTTCATGGATCACCTGATGCCGCGCATGGCCGCCGGCTGGCCGGGGTTGGGTAACCCGGAGTTGACCCTGGAGCTCCAACAAAAGATCGTCGACGGCGTTCTCGAGGAGGCGGACGGCCAATCCATCGACGAGCTTGCTGCACAGCGCGACGAAATGCTGTTCGGGCTGCTCGCCGTGCGGGCCGATTACGGTTCGGCTCCGGCGACTACCGCTTGAATGCCCTGGCTTGTAAGGAGAAAACGATGCTGAGCCTGCTGTACGGGCCCCTGGCACTGATGTCAATCATCCTCGCGCTTGTGGGTTACGCGCTGGCGTTACGGGGCTGACCCCACGCCGGCAGCACGTTTCAATCAGAAGCCATACAACGCAATTGGAAGGACCAGACATGACTCTCACCCCGAAACTGTTCGTCCTTGAAGCCAGCGGTGGCGGACGACTGTTCTCGATCAATCCCGACGGCTCCGACAAGACGGTCCTCGTCACCGGATGCGCCGTGCCCGACGGTGTCGCCGTCGATGTGCAAGGCGGCCATATCTATTGGACCAACATGGGCGTTCCGGCGCGCAACGACGGCTCGATCGAACGAGCGGACCTCGACGGAAACAACCGCATCACGATTGTTCCCAGCGGCGGAACCTATACCCCCAAGCAGCTTCATTTCGACGTCGCGAGCCGAAAGCTGTACTGGTCCGACCGGGAAGGCATGCGCGTGATGCGCTGCGATCTGGACGGGTCCCAGGTGGAAACGCTGGTGCAGGCCGGCCGGGGCGACGAGGACCGGCGCGACGAGACGAACTGGTGCGTTGGGGTCGCCGTCGACCACGTCCGCGGGCACCTCTACTGGACGCAGAAGGGCCCCAGCGACGCGGGCCTCGGCAGGATTCTGCGTGCCGGAATCGACCTTCCCGCCGGTGAGACGGCGTCCAGCCGCAGCGACATAGAGGTGGTGTTCAAGGACCTGCCCGAGCCGATCGACCTGGAAATCGAAGGCAGTTCGCGCACGCTGTACTGGACCGACCGCGGCGACCCGCCATACGGCAATACCGTCAATCGGGCCCAACTGGACACTATCGGTAACAGTGAACCCGAGATAGTCGTGACCCACCTGATGGAAGGCATCGGCATCGCGCTCGACCCCGGGCATGACCGCATGTTCGTCACCGACCTGGGAGGCAACGTGTGGGCGGCCACGCTGGACGGATCCGGCAACCGACCCATCCGGGCATTGCAAGGCAACCTCACCGGTATCGCCTATGCCGAGCTGCCCGACGGGACGCGAACATGAGCATCGTCGCTGTCGCTGCAGAGGAGCATGGGCGGCGGCATCGCGTCGTCGTAATCGGTTCGGGTTTCGGCGGATTGACGGCAACGAAGGCGCTGAAGCATGCGCCGGTCGATGTCACGGTGATTGCCCGGACGCAGCACCACCTGTTCCAGCCGCTGCTCTACCAAGTGGCGACGGGCATCTTGTCCGAGGGCGAGATCGCCACCGCCACCCGACGGATCCTTCGCGATCAGCGCAACGCGGAGGTGCTCCTCGGCGACGTCGTGGAAATCAATCTGCGTGGCCGCTACGTGGTCGCCGAGCTGCTCGGGCAGCGCTACCAGACCGAGTACGACAGCCTGATCGTCGCGGCCGGCGCCGGCCAATCCTATTTTGGCAATGAGCGTTTCGCGGAATTCGCACCCGGCATGAAGACCATCGACGATGCGCTCGAGGTCCGCGGGCGGATTCTCGGCGCGTTCGAGTTGGCCGAACGCTCCGGCGATCCGGCGTCGCGGGAGAAGCTGCTCACGTTCACCGTCGTCGGCGCGGGTCCTACCGGGGTGGAGATGGCCGGCCAGATCGCCGAGCTTGCCAGGCAGACCCTCAAAGGCGAGTTCCGCCATATCGACTCCACGCAGGCACGGGTGATCCTGCTCGACGCCGCACCTGCGGTACTGTCCCCCATGGGTGCCAATTTGGGCGGCAAAGCCCAGGCGCGCCTGCAGAAATTGGGTGTCGAGATACAGCTGGGCGCGGCGGTGGTCGACGTTGATCGCGACGGATTGACGATCAAGGATCCGGACGGCACCACCCGCCGCATCGAATCGGTGTGCAAGATCTGGTCCGCCGGAGTGGCGGCAAGTCCGTTGGGCGCCCAGATCGCCGAACAAGCGGGCGTAGAGGTCGACCGGTCAGGCCGGGTAAACGTGTTGTCCGACTTGACGATCCCGGGGCATCCCAACGTGTTCATTATTGGCGATATGGCCGCGGTGCCGGGGGTACCCGGCATGGCCCAGGGTGCCATTCAGGGCGCGAAGTACGCGACACGCGCCATCAAGGCCGACCTCAAGGTCGCGAACCGCAACGTGAGCGCACCGTTCCACCACGCCGTACGTGACCCGTTTCGCTACGTCGACAAGGGGTCGATGGCCACTATTTCGCGGTTCTCCGCGGTCGCCAAGATTGGCCGACTGGAAATCAGCGGCTTCGCGGCCTGGTTGGCATGGCTGCTACTGCACCTGGTCTACCTCGTCGGGTTCAAAAGCAGGCTCACCACTCTGATTTCGTGGACGGCGACCTTCCCGACCGCCAATCGGGGCCAACTCACGATCACGGAACACCAAGCCATCGGGCGATGGCCCGTCGAACATCCCATCCAACCCGAATCGGCAACCAACGCCGCCTAACGACGCAGGAGCAAAAGATGACTGACATGGTGCCAACCGATTACTCAGGCCGGCCGGTGGCCGTCGTCGGCGCCGGTACGCTGGGCCGGCGAATCGCGCTGATGTTTGCCGCACGTGGTGTCGCGGTAAGGATCTATGACCTCGCCGAAGCGCAACGACACGCCGCGGTCGATTACGTATCGAAGAGCGTTCCGGCGCTCGTCGGGCAGCTCACTGGCGTTGTGCCCGGGACGGTTTCGGCCGAAGCTGACCTCGCCGACGCGGTGCGCGATGCGTGGTTGGTCATCGAGGCGATCCCTGAGCGACTGGAGCTGAAGAAGCAAATGTTCGGACAGCTCGACGAGTTATCGCCCACCGACGCGATCCTCGCGAGCAACTCCTCCTCGTATGCCAGCCGCATGTTTTTGGACAAGGTGCACCGCCCCGAACGTGTGCTGAACATCCACTTCTACATGCCGCCCAAACAAAATGCCGTCGACGTCATGTCGTGCGGCAAGACCGACCCCCGCGTCCTCGACTTCGTGATGACCACGCTGCCGAAGTTTGGTCTGTACCCGTTTGAAGCGCGAAGGGAGAGCACCGGATTCATCTTCAACCGAATCTGGGCCGCGGTCAAACGGGAGTCCCTCGAGGTCGTCGCCGAAGGCGTGTCGACACCGCAGGAGGTCGACCGGATGTTTGAAATCAACACCGGCTCGTCCGCCGGCCCGTTTCGGATGATGGATCAGGTGGGCCTGGACGTGGTCTTGGACATCGAAGAGCATTATTGCGCTGAGCACCCGGAGTACCCCGAGGGCCCGCGTCGGCTGTTACGAAGCTATCTGCAGGCAGGCCGGTTTGGGGTGAAGTCCGGCGCCGGGTTCTACGACGATTACCCACAGCCGGTCCGGCCGGTCGACTCCTAATGATCAACGAGACCGTCGCGTTCGCGGGGCGCATCACGGCGCAAGGCGCATCAGATGTCGTCAACCAACTGCCGCTCTGGCTCCAGGGAATCCAGGCGGTCGCGGCGGTTGCGACGACGGTTGGCGTGCTCATCGCGCTTTATGTCGCTGTGGTCCGGGAGCCCAGGAAGGCAGCTGAAGAACGCAGACGCCACAAAGCGCAGATCGATGCGCTCCGCCGCGTCCGGGGGAAACGTGTTGCGGCTCAGGCCCGAAAGGTGTTTCCCTCCTGCGCGAGAGCACCGATGTTCGGTGATTCTTGGTGGACCGTAAGAATCGACAACGCCAGCGATGCGGTGACAACGATCCTCGCGGTCGACGTTAAAGCCGTAGACACCAAAGGTGTTGAAGTGGCCGACGGTTGCGAGCAGGCCAACAACGCTATGCGGGTTGATCAGGCTTTGGATCGATCCATCCTGGCGGCGCTGTCAACTTTCCATGGTGCATCGGGGCAGCGAGGTGACCTCCCGCCGACTTTCAAACAAGCGTTGCGGGACGCATTGGTTGGACACTTCGCGACTGCGTGGCAGCGCACGCTGTCACCAAATCAGCACGCCGTAATGGTCTACAGAACCACGGAGCCGGACTTCACGCTGCGTGTCACGATTGATTACGAAGACCAAGCCGGTTATCAATGGCGGCGCACCGACTCCGGCCAGCCGGAACGCATAAGCACGGAACCGCGACTGACCCACCAGCGCTGAGGGATCCGACACCGCGGTAGGCGATTGCGGCTTTTCGGTGACCTGATGACCGCCGTGCGTTGGTCAACGTACTAATTCTCCGCAACCGCGATGGTGTCCCTGGCAATACCGGGGGTAAAGGCGGTATCCCCAGCTGACGTCGGCAACGTCGATCGTTGATACAAGGCCCCGGCCGAACAACGAGCGAGAAGAGCTAAAGCGATGACCGCCATCATCCAGATTCGCCCCCAAGTATGGGCGGTCAGTCACAACGGACACGTGCTGCGTCAGCACTACTTCACATTGAAGACAGCGCAGATGGCGGCACAACAATTGAGGAGTTACCAGCGATGACCATCACGACTACGCTGCCCGCGGCTTCGGCACCGATCGCAGCGACGCGACAATTCTCCGCCTACGGCCCGTCGCACTTGACGGTGCTGGCGGTCTTCGCGATCGGGGCTGCCGCGCTGGTTTGGCTGGGACGCCGGCATAGCGAAGCGCACTCTCGGCGCCTCGGCCGGATCCTGGCGGCAGCAACCGTGGCAGTATTCAGCGTGGCTTTGCTGTACAAGCTGCTTCAGCCAAGCATTGACCATTCGGTGCCGCTGCAACTGTGTGATCTCGCTGAGCTCACGGCAGCCTACGCTTTGTGGTCGCAGCGGACATGGGCGTCCTCGCTGGTCTACTACTGGGGTCTTCCGCTGAGTTCGCAGGCGTTGATCACGCCGGATCTCAACGCGCCAGACTTTCCTGGCCACGAGTTCCTGACCTTCTTTTCGTTGCATCTGCTCGTTGTATGGGCTGCCATCTATCTGATTTGGGGGTGTGGGATAAGGCCGGGTTGGCGTAACTACCGCTTCGCGGTCATCACGACCCTGACGTGGGGGGCGTTCACCTTCGTCTTCAACACAATCGCGGGAAGCGACTACGGCTTCCTCAATCGGAAACCCGTCAATGCCTCGCTGCTGAATGTCCTAGGACCTTGGCCCTTCTATGTGGTGGCAGAGGTCGCCATCGTCGGCGCCGTCTGGGCGCTCATGACGTGGCCCTGGGAGCGGAAGCCGAGCACCGCGATCGGCGCCACTCCCGGGGACAAGCTCTCAACCCCCTCGTCGCGCAAAGCGGTTCGCTTCACCCGTGTCCGGACTGTCCGCGGTGGCTTGCGGCGGGCAGAAATCCAAACAACCTCAATTTAGGAGACGACTGCCGTGACTGCCGCACCGAACGAGACCACCCACACGCTCGACAACCAGGCGCCACATCTGGACTACTACCCCCACTGGCTGGACAACCTCGCCGACGACGTCATCCTGCAAGGCGCGGTGTTCAACGGTGAATTGCGTGGCGCGCAACAGATCGGAAAGATGCTGAGCTTCGCCCGAAGCTTGTACGCGTTCCAGGACTTCCGGTTCTACGGCATGCGCGGCGATCTCTGGTTGGAGGACTACCGCTCCCGCATCCGCGGCAGTGAGGCCTACCATCCGGGCGGAGTCGAGATCTACAACTTCGTCGTCGTGTACTTCAACGACGCCGGCCAGACCAGTCAATTGGTCATGAATCACCGGCCCCAGTCTGCCGCCTTGCTGTTCTCGTCGTTGTTGGCCAAGCATTTCGGTGATGATTTCGACCCGACGCTCTTCCATGACGGCGATGTGAGCGCGCGCCTGCTCGATCGAGACCTATCCCGCGGCTTGTGGCTGCCCTCGTCCCGCTGACCGATGGCCACCTCGACGCCACTTGGGATCACCTCCAAGTCGACATCGCGACGCGGTCGCAGCGCGCTTGATGGATCGATTACCAACTGCTGGTCGGACCGTAGGAGACCGGCGTGCCCGACCGCGACGGGCCGCGTCTAATGCGGCAACCGGTCGGCGGTGGACGGGCAGTCCGATGTGCTCGGTCTGTAGTGTTTGCCGCGTGCGGAGTGCTGAAGACTGCTTTGGGTACGGTGTGTGGCTGCGGGCAGATATTCGGTGCGGCCAGTCAGATCAAGTAGCGGTGTTCCGCGGGCAGATGGGTGGTGCGCTCTTCGGCGTCAATGGGGGTAAGGCGCGGTGACATTGAACCGGGGGATCGATCCCGACTTCCTGGCCCTGCCGCGCCACGAGCTCGCCGAAGCCGCGTTGTCGGCGGCCAAGGCGGCCGGGGCCAGCCACGCCGACCTGCGGCTTCACCGCCTGAGCAGCGAGATCATCCAGCTGCGCGACGGGGAACTGGAGACCGCCGTCCTCAGCCGCGAGGTGGGCCTGGCGGTGCGGGTGATCGTCGACGGGACCTGGGGATTCGCCTCGCACGCGGAGTTGGCGCCCGCCGTCGCGGCCGAGACCGCGCGCCGCGCCGTGCACGTGGCCACCACGCTGGCGATGCTGAACAAAGAGCGGGTCGAGCTCGCCGAGGAGCCCGTGTACACCGATGCCACCTGGGTGTCGAACTACCGGATCGACCCGTTCGAGATCCCCGGCCCCGACAAGATCGCCGTGCTCGAGGAGTACTCCGGGCGCCTGCTGGGCGCCGACGGCATCGACCACGTGTCGGCGGGCCTGACCGCCGTCAAGGAGCAGACGTTCTACGCCGATACCTTCGGATCGTCGATCACCCAGCAGCGGGTGCGGGTGCTGCCATCGCTGGAGGCGGTGACCGTCGACCCCGCGGCCGGCAGCTTCGACTCGATGCGCACGCTGGCCCCGCCGATGGGGCGCGGCTGGGAAGCGCTGGCCGGCGACGAGGTGTGGAACTGGACCGACGAACTCGCGCAGCTGCCGTCACTGCTGGCCGAGAAGGTCAAGTCGCCCAGCGTGGTGGCCGGGCCGACGGATTTGGTGATCGACCCGACCAACCTGTGGCTGACCATCCACGAATCCATCGGCCACGCAACCGAATACGACCGTGCCATCGGCTACGAGGCCGCCTACGCCGGGACGTCGTTCGCCACCCCCGACAAGCTCGGCACCATGCGCTACGGCTCACCGGTGATGAACGTGACCGCCGATCGCACCGTCGAACACGGCCTGGCCAGCATCGGCTACGACGACGAGGGGGTGGCCGCGCAAAGCTGGGACCTGGTGCGCGACGGCATCTTCGTCGGCTATCAGCTCGACCGGGTGTTCGCGCCGAGGCTGGGGCAGCCGCGTTCCAACGGGTGCTCGTATGCCGACTCACCGCATCATGTGCCCATCCAGCGGATGGCCAACGTGTCGCTGCGGCCCGCTCACGAGGACATCAGCACCGCCGATCTGATCGGCCGCGTCGAGGACGGTATTTACATCGTCGGCGACAAGTCGTGGTCAATCGACATGCAGCGCTACAACTTTCAGTTCACCGGCCAGCGGTTCTTCCGCATCCGCAACGGGCGCCTAGACGGCCAGCTGCGCGACGTCGCCTACCAGGCGACCACCACCGATTTCTGGAATTCGCTGGAAGCCGTGGGTGGTGCGTCGACCTGGCGGATGGGTGGCGCGTTCAACTGCGGCAAGGCGCAGCCGGGGCAGGTCGCCCCGGTCAGCCACGGCTGTCCGTCGGCGCTGTTCCGCGGCGTGAACGTGCTCAACACCGTCAGCGAGGGTGCCCGATGATCACCCCGCAGCACGTCGTCAACATCGTTCTGGACGAGGCGGCCAAACTTGGCGGCGCCAGCGAGACCATGGTGCTGGTCACCGACAGGGTCGAGGCCACGCTGCGCTGGGCGGGCAATTCCATGACCACCAACGGGGTTTCGCTCAGCCGCAGCATCGCCGTGATTTCCATTGTGCGGCAAGGCGACAGCGCACACATCGGCACGGTGGTCTCCGCCGAGGTCGATCCGCGGGTGATTCCGGGGCTGGTGGCCGCGTCCCAGGAGGCGGCCCGCTCGGCTCCGGAGGCCGGCGATGCCGCGCCGCTGCTGGCCGATAGCGGGGTGCCCGCCGATTGGGACGCGCCGGTGCCGGGCACCGGCCCCCTGGTGTTCTCCGACGTCGCCGACTCGCTGAGCCGGGGCTTCCTCGGCGCCGATCGATTGTATGGCTTTGCGCACCACAGTGTTTCGACGACATTTCTCGCGTCGTCGACCGGCCTGCGCCGGCGCTACACCCAGCCCACCGGCGCGCTGGAGATCAACGCCAAACGCGGCGACGCCAGCGCCTGGGCGGGCATTGGCACCGCCGACTTCGTCGACCTGCCCACCGATTCGCTGCTCGAGCAACTCTCGACGAGGCTCGATTGGGCCAAGCGCAGCGTCGCCCTGCCCGCCGGCCGCTACGAGACGATCATGCCGCCGTCGACGGTGGCCGACATGATGATCTACCTGGCCTGGTCGATGGCCGGGCGCGGCGCGCAGGAGGGG
Source organism: Mycobacterium sp. IEC1808 (assembly GCF_002101935.1). Taxonomy (NCBI): domain Bacteria; kingdom Bacillati; phylum Actinomycetota; class Actinomycetes; order Mycobacteriales; family Mycobacteriaceae; genus Mycobacterium; species Mycobacterium sp. IEC1808. Next base: position 38,959 of record NZ_LQPV01000030.1, read on the forward strand.
CGCACGGCGCTATCCGCGCCCGGCGGCGGGACGCGGGTGGGGGAGCGGCTCACCGAGCTGCCGCTCACGCTGTTCTCCGACCCGATGGCACCGGGGCTGGCGTGCACCCCGTTCGTCGCGGTGAGCGCCTCCTCGGAGACGATGTCGGTGTTCGACAACGGCATGGAGATCGCCCAGGTGGACTGGATCCGCGACGGGGTCATCAATGCGCTCGCCTATCCGCGGGCCACGGCCGAGAAATTCGACGCCACGGTGGCGGTCGCCGCCGACAACCTGGTGATGACCGGCGGGTCGGCCGAGCCCGCCGACATGATCGCGGCCACCGAGCGCGGCCTGCTGTTGACCACGCTGTGGTACATCCGCGAGGTCGACCCCACCACGCTGCTGCTCACCGGCCTGACCCGCGACGGCGTCTACCTGATCGAGGACGGCGAGGTGACCGCGGCCGTCAACAACTTCCGGTTCAACGAGAGCCCGCTGGACCTGTTGCGGCGGGCCACCGAGGCGGGCGTGAGCGAAAAAACGCTGCCGCGGGAGTGGGGCGACTGGGCCACCCGGGCGGCCATGCCGTCGCTGCGGATACCGGATTTCTATATGTCGTCGGTGAGCCAGGCGCAGTAGCGTGTGACGAATGCTGACGCAATTGGTCTCGTTATCGCCGGGTGATGGGCGTGTTGCGGGCCTGGTCCGGCGGGTGTGTGCGCAGACGATGTCGCTGCCGCCGCTGCCCTCCGCGGTCGAGGTTTCCGAGCCCGCGTCGGAGGCGGAGGCCGTCGTCGCCGAGTTCGCCGAGCAGTTCAGCGCCGACGTCTCGGCGATCACCGGCGAGCAGCGGTCCCGATTGTGGAAACAGCTGGGGGATAGCACCTTCAGCGTGGTGACGCAGATGTACATCGCGGACTTCGTGCCGCGGGTGCGGGCCGGGCTGGAGGCGCTGGGCGTCGGCTCCGAGCACCTCGGCTGGGTGAGCGGGCCGGTCGAGTGGGACAACACCACCGAGCCCTCGCACGTGGTGTTCAACGAGTTTCTGCCCGCGGTGGCGCGGATGCGCGCGCTGGACCCGGTCACCGCCGAGCTGGTCCGGCTGCGCGGCGCCGCGCAGCACAACTGCCGGCTGTGCAAATCGCTGCGCGAGACCACCGCGCTCGACGCCGGGGGATCCGAGTCGCTGTACGGCGACATCGAAGGGTACGAGGACTCAAGTCAGTTAACCCGCCGCGCTAAAGCAGCGCTGCGTTACACCGATGGGTTAATTTGGACGCCTGCGCACCTCGTCGCCGACGTTGCCGCCGAGGTGCGCTCGGGGTTTTCCGAGGCCGAGGCCGTCGAGCTCACCTTCGATGTCATGCGCAATGCGAGCAATAAGGTCGCCGTGTCACTGGGCGCCGACGCCCCGCGGGTCGAGCAGGGAACCGAGCGTTACCTGCTCGACGCCGACGGGCAGACGGTTTTCGCCTGATGGCGGCATGCGATCGAGGCGCCGTGGCGTGCACGGCACCTCGATCGGCTGCAGCTGCGGTCTAGCCGCCGCCTCCGCCGCCCGCGCCGGCGTCGCCAACGTTGTAGTAGTAGTCGACGTCGTTGGGCTCGGCGCTGACCGTGGCCTTGGCCGGGTGCGTTGCCTCGGCGATCGCTACCACGGGTGCCGCAGCCATGGCTGCGATGGCGAGCGCCGCAAAGGCGGTTCGCGCGCCAAGGCGTCGAGGACAATCGGCCGTAGTTCTACTCATTCGCTATTTCCTCTCAGGCTTCTTTGACTGTTAGTAATGCGCGCATTAATCGGAGTGTGCGCCCCGGAATCACCACCGACGGCCCAACAAGGTAACGGGAAAGTAAATGAAAAATACTCTTTTGTTTCAGCGGGGTTGGCCGGGGGGTGAATCGTTATTGGCTTACCGGGCGACGCATTAGACGGGGCATTGGAACGTAACTCGTTGGGATGCAATACAACCCGCAGGCACGGCCTCGCCGGGGCGAATTCAGGGGCCGCCATCCGGCGGCCGCGAGTCCCTGCGAAGTGCAATCGCCTCCGACCTGCGTGAAGGCGCCGCAGCATCGACAGAACTTTGCGGCTGCGGCATCGCGTTAAGTTCGCGTTAGCATGACAAAAACCGCGGTTGAGCAGTTCTTACAACTAGACTGGTAAATTGCTTCTGGCCGCGAACAGGCCGTCTGATCCGCAATTCACACGTCCAGAGCCGCTGAAACACAAGCCGATTACGGGCTGTGGTAAGGAGAACCCGCGGTTGGCGGTCGACGCGTGATGGTTATCGACAGCGGCGCGGCGCCTACAGGTGCGATTCGTGGTCACGTGTAAACGCTTTTGCTGCGGCCGGGCCCGGTCCGGACGCGCACCTTCTTTGTGCAAACTGGCCGGGGCTCACCTGGCTAACCGCCCTGTTGTGAGGGCGCCGAAACAATCCGCAACATTTGATCGGGCCTCGATGGCGGTTCGCCGGCGACGCCGCCAGCGCTCGCGGGCGCGTCGGCGCGTGAGGCACCATGCCGCCGCTGGCCAACGAGGAGCGCTAGGGTGATGCTCGCACGTTAACCAGACCGGGGGCGGTAGCTCAGTTGGTTAGAGCCGCGGACTCATAATCCGTTGGTCGCGGGTTCGAGCCCCGCCCGCCCCACTCAGTACGCGTGACCTCGGCTGATGCGTGACAGTTCGTCTTCGGCTGATGCGTGACAGTGGTTTCGGTTGATCCGCGACGCTCCTGGCGAGCCGCTTGGAGCTGCTGCGTTCGCGTCGGTATTGGGGCACCGCGGACTGGGTAGTCGTGACCCCGAAGTCACTGCGTGGAATCGACCTTGGTCAACACCATCGCCGCTTCGTTGTACGGAAACAGGCGGTAGAACATCCCCGATGGCCCCGAGACAATCGCTGCGCCCTCGGCCTTACTCACAAGACGAGGATTGACCAGCGCGATACTCCTGCCGCGCCTGTGCAATACCGCCTGTCCGCCGGCCAAAACGTTCTTCACCCAGTCCGAATGCAGCCCGTACCCGATGAGGACGAGGAAGCCGTCGGGGGTGGGAAAGACCAACAACGGCGTGCGATAACGCCTGCCTGATGTGCGTCCGACATGTTCGAGCGTCCCTTGGCACGGAAGCCACGGCGTGATCGACCGAGCCGCTGGATTGGTGACTCGACGATTGAATTTGGCGACGGCCCTTGGCACCCGCATGGTTCCCCATCCTCAGCTAAGTTCACACGATCGACGTGATGACTCATGCGGTGGCGGGCACCAGGGCGCTGATGTCCTCGCCTTGAAGCAGCTTGATCGTCAGATTCAGGTCAAAGTAGTCGGTCCAGCGTGTGATCCTCCCGTCGCCATCGACGACGAAGGTCCCCATTACGGGGATGGCCGCCTTGCGTCCATCGGGAGTCTGGATGTAGTCCAGGCGTTCGGTGAGCACCACGGAACCCTCGCTGGCGAGGTTCACGATCTCGAATGCGTAGGCGTCCGGGAACATAGCGAACTGGGCGGCCATGTTCTCCACGATGGCGTCCGGTCCGGTGAAGGGAGGCATTCCCACGTTCTGATAAACGGCCCCTTCGGCGAGGAGGGGACGTAACGCTTCGGCGTCCCGATTCTCCATCAAAGCGCAGAACTGCCGGACGACGTCGGCGGGCGAAGACATGAAATGTATCCCTTCACTGCGAGTAGGTGAATCAACTGCGCGCGCTGGAAGATGATGCGGATCTGCCTCTGGACACATCAGTGCTCGTGGATGATCACCCCGCGGATGTTGCGCCCGGCGAGCATGTCGTCGTAGGCCTCGTTGATGTCGTCGAGTTTGTACTCGGCGGTGACGGTTTCGTCGAGCAACAGCTTGCCGCTTCGATAGAGGCTGATGAGTCGAGGGATGTCGGCCCGAGGGTTGGCTTCGCCGTACAGGCTGCCCAGGAGCCGCTTTTGGAACAGCGTGAACAACGTCAGCGGCAGGGTCGGCGTCACGTCGGACATCGACGCCAGGGCGGTGGCCACCACGGCGCCGCCCTTGCGCACCACGTTGAGCGCGTCGTTGATCATCGCGCCCTCGAGCACGCCTGGCGTGAGGATGGCCGAGTCGGCCATGACCCCGCGCGTGATCTCGCCAACTAACTGGGTCGCTTCCTCCATCGAGGTCGCAAAGTGCGTGGCCCCGAACTGAAACGCTTTGTCGCGCTTGCCCGGCTCGATATCGACCACCACGATTTGCTCCGCCCCCGCCAGGCGCGCGCCCTGAATGGCGCCGCTGCCGATCCCGCCACAGCCGACAACAACGACCACGTCGCCGGGGCTGACGTTCGCGGTGTTGACGGCCGAACCCCAACCGGTGGTAACGCCGCAGCCGAGCAGACACACGCGCGACAACGGCACATCGTTGTCGATCTTGACCACAGAGGCCTCCGACAACACGCCCCACTTCGCGAAACTGCCGACTCCGGAAAGTGCTCCGATGCCCTGGCCGCGGGCTCGCCGCCGGAAGGTGCCGTCGGCTTGCACTCCCGCAAGGATGGTCGCTCCGAAGTCACAAAGGTTTTGACGGCCCGTCGCGCACCAGCGGCAGCGACCGCAGGCCGGCAGAAATGACGTGACGACATGGTCTCCCACCGCCACATCGCGCACTTCCGGACCGACCTCGCGAACGATGCCGGCCCCTTCATGCCCACCGATCAAGGGAAAGCTCACCCCAAACATGTCACCGGTGCGGATGTGATGATCGGAGTGGCACAAGCCGGTGGCTTCGAATTCGACCAGTAGTTCACCGGATTGCGGCGGATCGAGTTCGATCTCTTCCACCGACCACTTCTCGTTCAGCCCCCACAGAACTGCTCCGTTGGTCTTCATGGCGACTCCCTGACGATATGTATGGCACGCTCCGGACAATTCGCGATCGCATGGTGCGCCCGATCTTCCCACTCCGGCGGTATGTCAGTGACGGTGACGAAGGCGATCCCGTCGTCGTCGATATCGAACATCTCCGGATATGTTGCGTAACAACGGCTGTGGCCCTGGCACATTTCCGCGTCGACACGAAGCTTCACCGTTCAGTCCAATCCGCCCGGTCGGGTCCCGATGACGCCCTGCTCTTTCAGCGCCGCTATTGACGAGGCGTCGAGGCCTAGGAGGTCACCGAGGATAGCCGCGTTGTGCTGTCCCAGGGTCGGTGCCGCCGACCGATACCACTGTTGAACGCTGCGGTACTTGAAGGGAATCGCCGGCACGTTATGCCGTCCCACGACGGGATGGTCGAGACTTTCGAAGAAGCCGCGCGCAGCAAGTTGTGGGTGCCTCGAACCGACCCTGGCGTCTGCCAACTCCGCAGCGGGGACGCCGTATTCGATAAGCAACTCGGCGGCGGCCGACGCATCTTGCCGGCCTGCCCATTGCTCGAGATGCTTGTCGATCACATCATGTGCCTCCGCGCGCCCCTGGTGGGTGTCCAGCGCGGGATCGTCTGCCCAATCCGGGTTGCCCAGCGCGGACTTCAGTAGGCGCCACTGCTCGTCGGTCGCGACCGAAATGGCCAGCCATCGCTCCGTTCCCGCGCACTCGTAGAGCCCTTGTGGGGCGGCGTCACGGCTGCGATTCCCTTGGCGCGATATGAGATTTCCGTAGGCGGTGAATTCGACGACCTGCTCGGCGGCTGCGTTGAGCGCGGCCTCCACCATCGACACTTCGATGAACGAGCCACGTCCGGTTAGATCACGATGCCGGAGGCCGGCGAGCATGGCGAATGCGGAGTGCATTCCCGCCAGGGGATCGCACGGGCCGCGGGGGATTCGCGGCTGGTCGTACTCATGGCCGGTCACCCACGCCATCCCAGTCATCTGTTCCATCGTCTGCGCGAAGCCCACGTTATTGCGCCATGGACCGTCGAGCCCGAACGCGGGCATTCGAACCATAAGTATTCGAGGGTTGAGCTCGCTGATGCTCTCCCACGTGATGCCGAAATTGTCGAAGACGCGTGGCGAGAAGTTTTCGACAAGGATGTCGGAGCACTTGACGAGTCGGAAGAAGATCTCCCGCCCTTGCTCAGAGGCAAGGTCAAGGGTGAGTCCGCGCTTGTTGGCGTTGGTCGACAGGTACATCCCCGATCGCTCCCACCACTGGTCCTGCTCGGCAAACGCGGCGGCCGCCATGCGTGCGCCGTCAGGGTGAGCCGTCGACTCCAGGTGAATGACCTCGGCCCCTAGTGCGGCGAGCATGTGGGTGGAGGAGGGGCCGGCCCACCACGCGGTAGCGTCGAGAATTCGCACGCCATCCAGCGGAAGTCCCGGTGCACGGTCGGCGGCAGTCGCAATCCTGCTGTGGGAGGGTGGATTTGCCATTTCGCCGAGCGCCGGAGCGCCGGAGGTGGGAGCGGGTCGCTGACCATTTATCCGGTACGGCGCCAACGGGTGCATGAAGCAGCCGTCGGCGTAGGTGCCCCACACGCCGCGCGCCGCGAACTGTGGGTGCTCCAACACGGTCTGGCCATTGTTGACTGGTGAGACGGGAATCCGCAGATCGGAGGCCAACGCGACGATCTCGTCCGTGGAATGTTGCGTCGTCCATTCCCGCACAATCCGATTCCACTCCTCCCGCCGTTCCCAGCGCGTCGTTGCGAGTGCCCACGCCGGGTCATCGTCGAGAAGGTCCAATCGGCCGATCATCGCGAGGAACGACTCGAATTGCTGGCGCGTGTTGGTGTTGAAGCCCACCCACCCGTCCGCGGTCGGTTCGATGGAAGGGATTTCAACCTGTCGGGCGGGAAGAGTCAAAGGGGGGCGACCGGCCAGCTCGTGGTAGACGTCAGCGAATCCGCTGGCGCTGAGGTGGCAAGCCTCCAACAACGAGCAGTCAACGATTTCACCGGTTCCGCCGAGTTGAACCCGCCGCAATGCAGCCAGCGCCCCGACGGCGGCATAACTGGCCATCACCCATTCGAAGACTCGACCCCCGGCTTGAATGGGCGGCTGGTCCGGGCGACCTCGCAGCGCCAGGGTTCCGCTCTCGGCCTGGATCGTGAATTCCGTCGAGGGCCGGTCTCGATATGGTCCGGTCAACCCGTACGCAGACAACGCCACGATCACCAGGTGTGGCGCACGCCGCAGGAGGGCCTCGCGGTCGAGAGCACCCGGGCCTAGAGAATCGACGAACACATCGGCGGAAACGATCCAAGCCTCCACGTCGGGCAGCGCAGTGCCGACGACCGAACGCTTGCCGGCATTCAAGAATTTGAACAGCGCGTCGGCACCGATTCGATCGCCAAACGTCCTGCGGCGGAACGGATCCCCGTCCGGAGCTTCTAACTTTATGACCTCCGCTCCGAGGTCGGCGAACAACTTGGTGCAGTACGGGCCGGTGATTTCCGTCGCCCACTCGACAACACGAACCCCACGAAGCGCGTTCATCGCCGGGCAGCTTTCCGCGTCATCGCTTTCGGGAGCGAGTTACTCGCACCGATGAGTGCACACGCCACCCACTGTCCTCACGCTCGTGCCGATCGAGCAGGGTGCTCTGCATCCGCTTGGCTGCGGCCCGGCTGGCAACGACGCTAGCGACGGGAAAGCTCGGCTGTCAAGTGTGACTCGATAACCGTGTCCGGAGTTGAGTTCGTGGGAGCTTTCAGTCGGCCCCGCGCACCTTCGCGGACCGTCGTGTCCGCCCGCCTCGCTTGGTCGTCGACTTGCCCTCCGATGTGCTTACGCCTTTGGCGAGAATGCGCGAACCCAGTTCGATCTGTGCGCGAATGTCCGGCTCGCCGGTACCGAACCAGCGTGGGCCGAGGCTCGTCGTGAAGATAATGAAGTTAGCCAGCAGCTCGGCGAACAAGTCGGCGTCGACGTCGGCCCCGATCTGCCCCGCGGCTTGATAGTGGCGAACGCCTTCGGCAATAACGGCTGTACGACGTGCGTGGTTTGGCTGCAGCACACGCAGCGAGAAGTCCGGGTCCGACAACGCCCGACCGGAAATGTCCCAGCCGGGAACACCGCTGTCCCGGTCATCGATTCGTAGTCTGGCAAAGAAAAGCTGCTCGATATAGTCCTCGAAGCGTGCGGGCAGGTTCGCCACGACTTGCTCTTCTGCCTCAGTGACGAGGTCGGCGATCTGGCGAGAAACAACTTGCTCGAAGATGCCCCGCTTGTCCCCGAAGTAGTGGAAAAGCATCGCCTCCGAGCAGGCAGCGCGACGGGCGATCTCCTTTGTCGCCGCGGCCGCGTATCCCGCTTCGGCGAAGACCTCGGCAGCCGCTTCAAGGAGGGCTCGTTGTTTGCCGTCCTTGTCGCGAACTCGCCGCCGTGCGCCTGCAGTCATCACACATACCTTAGCGAGCAGCACTCGACCGGGAAGAAGCTTGCTCACGCGTCGCCCGCGGTATCGCCCGCTTCCCTTGGGTCCACCCTTCCGGCCCGCGACGTTATCGAGTGCCACTTGACTCTGCGTAACGGACGACTTACTGTGCTGCGAAAGCAAGTTTCGGCGTGTGCGAGAAATCCGAGGGCCGGCGCAGATGGCACATGGACGGTGGCGCGACCACGGTGTCGCCAGCACGTTGACGCCCCGCATGCCTAGTTCCGGCGTCGAAAAGGACTGCACATGGTGAGCAAATCGCCGGAGGAACACGCTCGGAACCTCGATCTTCGTCATGAGGATTTCAACGACCAAGAATTCCTCTACGAGGTCTACGGAGTGATGCGGGAGACGGGACCGTTCAGCCACCAGGATGTCCCATTCCTGGGCCCGACGCCGGGGGGCGCGTGGGTCGCCACCCGCTACAACGAGTGCTACGAGATTTTGCGGGATTGGCGCAGCTTCTCCAGCAAGCCCCTTGGGCTGGGGGGCAACCCGATGTCGTTCGGCGACATCGTGATCACCTTGGATCCGCCACGGCAGCAGCATCTTCGCAAAGTCCTCAACCCGTATTTCTCTCCTGGCCGCATGAAGGATTTGGAGCCGCAGGTGCGCGCGGTCACCGACGGGCTGATCGACAACTTCATCGAATTGGGCCGCGGCGATCTCGCCGACGTCGCCTGGCAGCAACCTGGGATCGTGTTCTTCCGGTATCTGCTCGGTATGCCCGTTGAAGACGTGCCGCTCTACATCGAGACGGCCGACCTCGCGATCAATGGCGAGAGCGAAGAGATCCGAAACGGATCGATGACGAATCTCTACCTCCGCGTACGCGACGAGATCGACAAACGTCGCGGTGAACCGCAGCGCGACGACCTCATCGATGTCCTGCTCTCCGCCGAGATTGAAGGCGAGAAATTGAGCTTCGACGACGTGGTCGCGAATGTGATGCTGCTGGTGCAAGCGGGGCTCGAAACAACCTCTAGTGCAATGTCGTTCGCCTTCTTCTATCTCGGCACCCATGCTTCGGAGCGCGACCGGCTGGTACACGAAGTGGGGCTGATGCCCATGGCAATAGAGGAATTCATCCGGTTCGCCGGTTCGGTCCACGGATTGCATCGCTCAGTCGCGGAAGAGGTTGAACTGAGCGGGCAGAACTTTTGCCCGGGGGAGACGGTCGTGGTGAATTATGCGGCCGCCAACCGCGACGCGCGCGAGTTCGACGAGCCAGACAAGTGCATTCTCGACCGACAGACAAACCGGCACCTCGGGTTCGGGGCCGGTGTCCATCGCTGCCTAGGTTCTAATCTCGCCCGGCTCGAGTTTCGGGTGGGGGTTGAGCAGACCCTCAAACGGATACCCGACTACGCCATTCCGCCAGGGGCGAAAGTTGATTTTCACGGGAACTCGGTGACGCGGGGCTACCGCTCGCTACCCGTCGTCTTCACGCCCGGCGTCCGCGTCGGCCAGTGAAGGACGCAGTCAACGCAATAGCGAATTGACAAAGTGATGGCATAAAAGTTCAGGGAGGAACCCATGGACAAGCAAGATCTGCAATGGATGATCTCCGTCGATGACCACATCATCGAGCCGCCGAACCTGTGGGTCGACCGCGCATCGGCCGCCGACCTTGATCGGGTGCCACACGTCGAGCGCATCGACGGCGTCGATACGTGGATCTACGACCAAGCGCGGGCGTCGGTGCTGGGCATCCTGGTCGCGGCTCACCAAAGGCCGGCCGAATACTCCCCGCTGCCAGTGAATTACGACGAGATGCCCCGCGCATACTTCGACCCGGTGGCCCGCATCCCCGACATGGACGAGGATCATGTGATCGCGGGACTGAACTTTCCGTTCTTCCCCCGGTTCTGTGGCCAGATGTTCGCCCACCTCGGTGACCGCGACCTCGGTCTCAAGTGCGTGCGCGCCTACAATGACTTCGTCATCGACGAGTGGTGCGCGGCGGCGCCCGGTCGCTACATCCCCATGGTCATCATTCCGTTGTGGGACACCCGACTAGCCGTCGAGGAGACGCTACGGTGCGCCGACAAGGGCGCCAAAGCCATTGCCTTCTCGGAGAACCTGCACCCTCTCGGATTTCCGTCCATCCACTCGGGGGCATGGGACGATTTTTTCGCGGTGGTGAACGAGACGAAGATGCCGCTGTGCACCCACATCGGCTCGTCCTCGGTCAGCCCGACCACATCCCCCGACGCCCCGTTCGGGGTTCAGGCGGTCAACATCAACCTCAACCTGGCGAACTCAACCACCGACTGGCTGTTCTCGGGCAAGCTGCAGAAGTACCCCGACCTGAAGATCGTGCTGGCCGAGGGCGGCATCGGCTGGATCCCCTACCTCATCGAGCGTGCCGAACATGTTGCCGCCGATTACCAATACCTGCGCGCCAACAACTGGGCGGTTGACCCGGCCACGATGCGCCTGACCCCTGTACCCACCGACCCCGACATCTTCCCTGAGTCCCCGCGCCAGCTCTTCCGCGACCACATGTACGGCTGCTTCATCGAGGATGACTTCGGGGCGGCTAACCTCGACTCCATCGGCGTCGACAATGTGATGATTGAAACGGATTATCCGCACACCGACAGCCTGTGGCCCAATTCCCTTCAGGCCGCTCACAAGGCACTCGACGGCCGGTCCGACCTCGACAAGTACAAAGTACTGCAGGGGAATGCCCGCCGGGTCTTCGACTTTGAGCCCGCTCCGTACCCGGCGGCGAAGTAGTCGGCACCCGACGGAATTCGTTCGATGCGAGAGTACCAGAGCTTTATCGACGGTAGGTGGTTGAGCGACAACGCCATCGGTACCATCGATGTTATCGATCCGGCCACCGAGGAGTTGATCGGCCGAGTCGTCGACGGTGGACCCAAGCAGGCGGCCATGGCGATCGAGGCCGCCCGGCGGGCTTTCGACGACGGGCCGTGGCCGTGGATGTCCGTCCGGGAGCGGGCAAAGATCATCAAGCGATTCGCCGAAATACTCGACGAGCGCAAAGCGGAGCTTCGGGAGCTAGTCGTCGCCGAGATCGGCTCGACCGGCTTTATCACCGACCTGATTCAGGTTGGCGGCGCCATTGAGGCCGCCCACTACTACGGCGAGTTCGTCGAACACGATGTGACGTGGGTGGAAACACCGGGCGGGCCAAGGGTTTCGGCGACCGGCCTGGGCGGCGTGACGGTGGTCCGGGAACCGGTCGGGGTGGTCGGCGTCATTACCCCGTTCAACTTTCCATTCTCGATCAACATTCAGAAGTGCTTGGCCGCGTTAGCCGTCGGCTGCACTGTGGTGCTCAAGCCCCACCCGTGGACTCCGATGAACGCCCTGGAGCTGGCCAAGATTGGTGAGGAAGCCGGCCTCCCGCCCGGAGTGTTCAACGTCGTTGTGGGCGGTGCCGACGTGGGGGAGGAGCTGTGTACCCACCCAGGCGTCGACATGATTGGGTTCACCGGTTCGACCGCGACCGGCCGACGCATCCGTGAACTATCGGCGGCCACCATGAAACGCGCACAGCTGGAACTCGGTGGGAAAAGCGCGCACATCGTTCTTGACGATGTCACCGAAAGTGATGTAGCGGGAATAGGGTTCGGGCAAGTCCTGATGCATGCCGGACAGGCGTGCACGGTCACATCGCGACTTCTGTTGCCCGAGGGGCTGCTCGACGCGTACGTCGATGGCTTGAAAGCGATGGCGCCGATGATTACCGTCGGGGATCCGCGTGATCCCGCCACTGTCGTCGGTCCGCTTATCAGGGACCAACAGCGCCGGCGAGTCGAATCCTTCGTCGAGTCGGGGCTGCAGGAAGGCGCGTTGTTGGTGGTGGGCGGCAAGCGTCCCGAACACCTCGAACGCGGCTTCTACTACGAACCGACGGCGTTTGTACACTGCCGCAACGAAATGCGCCTGTGTCGAGAAGAGGTGTTCGGCCCTGTTCTGGCGGTGATGACCTATCGCTCGGAAGACGAAGCCATCCGCATCGCGAACGACTCCATCTACGGTCTGGCAGGTCTGGTGATGACCCGCAACGCCGCAAAGGGTTTCAACGTCGCGCGACAGGTCAGAACAGGCACCATCATGGTGCAGACCGTCGCACCCGGTGCCGACCTCGGGGCCAATCCGGGTGACGGGCAGGGTCCCGGCTGGTCTTTGCCGGCGCGTGGCATGTTCAACGGCGGGGGGCCGTTCGGCGGCTTCAAACAAAGTGGACTCGGCCGAGAGCAGGGGCGTTGGGGCTTCGAGGAATACACCGAGCTGAAATCGATCACCATGATGTAGCGGGGAAAGGTCGCGTGATGGAGCTTCTCAGGGACGTCCGAGTCCTCGAAGTGTCATTGTTCTCCGCGGATGCACTAGGCGGCCATCTCGCCGACCTCGGCGCAGAAGTGATCAAGGTGGAGCCGCCTGGCGGCGGTGGTTTCCGCGGTTCGGTGGTTGCCGGCGGCGAGCTGCAGGACTCTCATTGGAACCGCGGCAAGAAGAGTGTCGCGATAAACCTGAAAACGACTGAGGGGCAAGACGCGTTTCGCCGCCTGGCCGCGAAGTCGGCGGTGGTGGTCGACGGTCTGCGTTACGGGACGGCTCATCGGCTCGGCTTCGGCTACGACGACATCGTCGCTGTCAATCCGACGGTTGTCTACTGCGTCCTCAATGGCATGGGCAGCTATGGCCCCTACACCCGATTACCCACGCACGGGCTGTCCTTCGACTGTTTCGCCGGCTTGAGCCCGCCGATAATCGATGCGGATGGAACGCCACGGCTTTCGGGTGCGGCGACAGGGACGACGGGTGTTCTCGCCGGACCTCTGTACGCAGCAATGGGCGTACTCGCCGCGCTGCACGCCGCCGGGCGCGATCGCAAGGCGCAGTACGTCGAAGTAGCGCAGGTCGATGCGGCGATCAACTGGAACTTTCAACACCTCACGGCGCTGGCAAACGGTCGACCGACCTACGGCGAGGGAATCCGCGCTTCGCTTCGCTACCAGTACTACCGAACAAGCGACGACAACTACGTGGTGTTCAACGCCTTGGAGGACAAGTTCTGGCTCAGATTCTGCGAGTCGCTCGACCGGATGGATCTCTACGAACCGGGGCGCCGGAAACAAGGAGAGGATGTCGAGCAAGAGACCCGGCTGCGCCACGAATTAACGGCAATATTCAAAGAACGCACGCGCAAGGAATGGACCGAGTTCTTCATCGCGACCGACATCGCGGGAGCACCAGCATTTTTGGGAGCAGATCTGTTCGACGACGACCACACGAAGGCTCGTCAACTCGCATACCAGCAGGCTCAGCCGGACGGGACGTCGCAGCAATTGATTGGGACGTGCATCAAGACAAAACCCGACGAACGATTTGCACCGCCAGCCGCGCCGCGCGTTGGGCAGCATACGGAAGAGTTGCTCGGCGCCCTGGCGGGCTACAACGCGGCCGGAATGGAGCGCCTTCGTTCGTCAGGTGCAATCTGAACACCAGCGCATCCCCCGCTCACGGCCCTTTGATGTCTGGCGTCTCCGCCTGCTGCGGAGCACCCTGTGCGACGTCGGGGGCGCTAGACATAGTTCTCATGGACGTAGCACCAGCGCCACGTTTCTCCGGACTCCATGGACTGCACGATCGGGTGATCAGTGGCACGGAAGTGCGCATTTGCGTGCCGCATCGGTGACGAATCGCAACAGCCGACGTATCCACAGGTGAGGCATATCCGCAAATGCACCCACTGCGTAGCGAGCCGCAGGCACTCTTGGCAGCCCTTGTGGGTGCGCGGGCTCACTGGGTTGATGGTGACGACATCGGGATCCGTGTGCATCAAAGTCATTGACAGGCCTCCTTGAGCGTTTGTTCTGCGAGTGATGTGTCGAACCATTTTGCTTGCGCCGCAACGGAAGCAAACAGTGAAGCGCTGGGAGGTGGGCGGCGCCTCGTCCACGCGTCGACTTCGACCATTTTCAGCGTGGCGGCGCGTCCCGGTTGCTGTCCTGGAGGAGTTGCAGGGCGCGTCCGGCCACCTCTACGTCGACCACGATGTCGAAATGTCTCGGCTCGAGCGTGGTGACGGTGGAGAAATCGTGTCGGCCGTCTCGCATCGCATACAGCAGCACGCCGATCAGCGCTCCCAACGCGGCACCGAAGACAAGGCCGTAGAACGCCAGGATGAAGCCGGCGATCAGCGGCTGAATCCAGGCGAAAATGCCGAAGATCCAGCCGATCAGCGCTCCGACCAGACCTCCTGAGGCCGCGCCGCGCAGCGCTGCCGTCCCGTAGTTCATCTCCCCGGTGATGCGCTCAACCAATTGCAAATCTCGACCGACGATCGCCAGTCGGTTTGCCTCGAAGTGGCGGTCGACAAGGTAGTCGACCGCTCGCTCGGCGTCGTCGTAATTATCGAAGGTGGCGATGACCTGGCGGGCCGGCTCCTCCGGCCGGACCGCCGAGGCCACCGCGGTGGGATCGTGTGCCATCGTGAAACCTATGCGTCAACCGTCTCGCGTGGCTCCGAACCCGTTTGAACGGCATGCTGTCCGCCGTTGGAGTGCCCGATCTGGACCTTGCGTGGCTTGCTCGCCTCTGAGACCGGGATCGTCAGGGTCAGCACACCCCGGTCGCATGCGGCGCTGAGGTTGTCGGGATCGAGATTCTCACCAAGGAACAGCTGCCTGCGGAACTCACCCTGCGGCCTTTCGTCCACGATGACTTCGTCGCCTTCCTGCCGGATGGGTCGGCGCTGTGCGGTGATCTCGACGACGTTGCGTTCGACGGTCACGTCGATGTCGTCGGGGTCGCTGCCCGGAACGTCGATAGCCACGATGAACTGGTCGCCGCGTCGCAGCGCCTCCATCGGCAACGTTTGCGCGGAGCGCGCTCCGGTCAGAGCTTGGTCGGCCAGTCGGTCGAGTTCGCGGAAAGGGTCAAATCGCATCAGTGTCATGGTTTCTCCTCGGTTGCGGTGTTCGCTGCGCGGAGCCCCGGGGCGGTGGATGTCGTATCGCACCTGGTGAGCTCCGGAACCCACTCTGCCAACGTTGCGTCGGCAGCGCGTGCGCCCAGCGGGTGGAAATTGTTGGCCCCAATTTGTTGCGCCAGCACGACTATTCGGATCGGGACCCGTGTTTCTTTTGAATGCGTTCGTTGCGCACTGCTGCGGCAGCTGTGTGCGCGTGCTCTGGCCGAGACGTGCCAGCGCTTGCGGGCAGCATTCCTGAGGCGCTGAACGAACGGGTCAGGCAGCGGCACAAGTACAGTAGGGTTAGGGCGCTGGGCGAGTTAGGCTTCCGTTCTTCTGCACACCAATGCGTTCCGAGAGAACGCCTTCCGAAATCGGGCACTTTTGCCGGCACCGGCGGAACGTGCCGGGTGGCCACTGCTTACGAGCCGGCCACTTCCATTGCAGCGCCGTCCCTCTCGCGTCGCCGCTGTGCTTCGGACACAGCCAGAAGAGCGCGGGCATCTTCGACCTCTTCACTCGGCGCGGGCGCAAACTGTCGTAAGAGGCGAGCGAATTCTTCGACAATGGTGCTGTAGAACGCGCGCAGCGCGTGCGGCGAAGCCGGTTCGCCGTCCAGTATGGAGGCGCCAGTCTGTTGCAAGGACCGGATCGTCAGATAGGAAGGCAGACTTCGGCCCCGGGCCACACCCGCCTCAAGGAGGGTCCAAGTGCCGCGGCAGACAACCCCCACCGGCTTCCCCAAACTAATGAAGTCACCCACGAACGAGACCACGCTGTCGTGGCTGGAAAGCTGGTGGGATCTCACCATCCCGGGCAGCAGTAACAACGCCTCGTACTCGTCCGCCGACGCGTCGGCCACCGCCCGGTCGACGGTGTACACGCGGCCTGGGTCGAGGTCTTCGTTGAGCGATTCGATCTGCCCCGTACGCACTGACAGCAACTGAGTCTGCGCACCCGCTTGTCGCACCGCATCGCCCGACCCGTCCAGTTCGGTCTGGCCGACGCCGTCCGCCGCAAGCAGTGCGATCCTCGAACCTTGGAGGCGTTCGGCCATGTCGGACTCCAGTCGGCAATGGGGTGTAAACGGGACTTCTAGCGACAAGCATCTGCCTTGCAGACGTCGATATCATGGTCCCGCCCGCGCGAATATGTCAGTCGTTGTTCGCCCCGTTATGACAGGACCGCGGGATCACCCCAAATTGCGTCCCCTTCTGGCAGTCATGTACCGCACGACTTCACTCCGCGTCAGCCCCATATAGGCACCCTTTTCGAGAATTTCCTCCACCGAGAAACCCTGGCTCTGCAGGGCTTGAACGAACTTGATCCTGTTCGACGGGTACTTCTGCACCCTCGGCTTGCGGAACACGCCTTTCGGAACATCGAATCGGGCATGCTGGCGTTCTCGCCTCACCACAACGGGATCACGTCGGTACCTGCCTTCCCTCATGTCCCGAAGGGCTCGTTGCCCGGCCTCGCCCCGGAGGATGACATACTCGGCATTCGTCTTATGCTGAGCAATCTCCGCCACCAGTAGGCCCGCGGCATTGGCACGAACACACGCACGCTTGGTGCAGTACGTGAACCCCAATTCTGTTCGCTCTGGGAGAATTTCGTCTCCGCAGGTCACACATCTCATTTGTCGTCCTTCGTCCATCGCGCGCCAACGAAGAGATCGGCGCCCATAGGACAACGATCGGCTACGCCAGCTAGTTCCTGCTCAACTGTGGCGACACCGTCGGGGTAAAACGGAAAAGCCACCCGCACAGCGTAATTCGGTCGTGTCTCTCTCTCCCGGGGTCTCGTCTGCCCCGCGGGTCTGGGGAGTGGTGCGGCGGCCACGCCAACGTGGCGGAACAATCGAGGGATGTCGCGTGAGTACCCATCGGCGCCGACGGTGTCGAAGCGAGACCGGGTCGCCCTGTATGCGGTGAACTTCTTCATGGCCGACATGGAGGCCGGCATGGGTCCGTTCCTGGGCGTGCTACTGCAGAGCCGTGGCTGGAGCACCGGCACCATCGGAACGGTCATCACTGTGGGCGCTGTTGTCGGCATGCTTGCTGTCACGCCGGCGGGTGCGCTGGTCGACGCCACCAGCCACAAGCGCGCCTGCGTCATCGTCGCCGGTCTTGGTGCCGTGGCGGGCGCCGCAGTCATCCTGACGTCGCATCACTTCTGGGTGATCGCCGGGGCTCAGGCGCTGATGTGCATTTCGGGGGCAACGATCGCACCGGCGATGATCGGCATCACCCTTGGCGTCGCGGGGCAAGCGAGGTTCACCGGTCAGAACGGCCGCAACCAGGCCTTCAATCACGCCGGCAACATGACTGGAGCGGCCATCGCCGGGCTGCTGGGCTGGCACTTCGGATACGCCGCGGTGTTCTGGCTGGCGGCAGGGTTTGCGGCTCTCACTGTCGTCGCCGTGCTGGCGATCCCGGCTGGTCACATCGACCATCACCTCGCCCGCGGGGAGGCGCTCGCCACCGACCAGTCGCGTATCAAGTCGCTGCGGGTCCTCCTCCGGTGCCGGCCGCTGCTGGCGGTAGCGGCAGCGGTGATGCTTTTCCACCTGGGCAACGCCGCGATGCTGCCGCTCTATGGGTTGGCAGTGGTGGCGAGAAACGGCAACCCGTTCATCACCGTGGCCGGCACCGTCGTCATCGCCCAGGCCGTGATGGTTCCCGCGTCGCTGGCCGCCACGAGAATCGCCGAAGTCCGTGGCTACTGGCCGGCGATTTTGATCGCGTTCGCCGCGCTGCCGGCGCGCGCCCTCATCGCCAGCCATGTCATCACCAGCTGGGGTGTGATACCGGTGCAAGTCCTCGATGGCGTCGGTGCAGGCATCCTGTCGGTCGCGGTGCCGGGACTGGTAGCCCGCATACTCAACGGCACCGGCCGCATCAACGCCGGTCAGGGCGCCGTGATGGCTGCGCAAGGGCTTGGTGGTGCGCTGAGCCCGGTGCTTGGCGGATTTGCTGCCCAGACAATGGGATTCGCAACCGCATTCGCCATGCTCGGCGGCATTTCGCTGGGATCATTGATTATCTGGCTGGGTTCCGCCTCGATGCTGCGCCGCGCCGGCGCCAGTTAGCGTGGTAGCCGGGTAGCTACCCGGGGCCGCCGGTTTGTCAGGACCCAACATGTCCGGGCGGAACGTTACAAAAATGGGGTTTGGGCAGCAACAGATGCGGGTACGCACGCCACTTACGGCTTCGCCGGAATGGGCCTCGAGTCGTTCGAAACCAGGGCGCCCCGGTGGCTTACTGGCGCGGGGAGGTGCGCGGCAGGCGACTGGATCCTTTTCACCGCCATCCCGGTGTTAATTCAATCGGGATATCTGTGAGGAGGCCTTCGGGCGTCGCACATGGTGATGAACGCCAATTCGAATATCGCTGACGACCTCGAGCCAAACGGCGCCCCGGTAGGCCTGGCGGCGCTGACCCGAATTATCTTCCATTCGTTGGATCCCGAGGACATCATCGCGGTAGCCACTGAAGGCGCCGCGGTCCTCTGCTCATGCCGAGTCGAGGCGAGCTACTGCGCCCTCGACGAGGAAATGAAGCTGTGCCCACCCTCTCAAACTGAGCGCCCGGAGCTGACAGACGCACTTCAGCGATCGAGCTGGGAGGGCAGGATCGAGCTCCCCCGCGGAGATTGGGGGTGGGCATTTCCTCTATCTCATCGGGATGCTTTACACGGGTGCCTTGTGATCGGCGCCAGTGCCGAGCCCATACCCGATCACTTTCTGCTGCTGCAGCTGCTCGCACTCAGGGCCGGTGCCGCGCTGGCGTGCGCCGAGCTGCAGCAGCGGGAAGTTGGACGGGCCAGCCAACTCGCGGAAGCGAATGAGATCCTCGCCAAAGCGGTGCATCGGCTGGAGGCCCGGACGCAAGCGCATGAGCTTCTGGAGGCGGCGTTGGCCGCCGGCGAGGGCCTGCAAGGCATAGTCGACGCACTTCATCGATTGACGGGACGTTCGGTCTGCGTCGAAGACAGGTTCGGCAACCTCAACGCGTGGGCCGGCCCCGGACGGCCACTCCAGTACCCGAAGCCGAAGCCCGGCCAGCGTGACCAGTTCTTGCGTTCGATCTCTACGCGGGCTGGTCCGGTGCGCTACGGGGATCGCCTATGCGTCCTGATAAAGCCGCGCACGGAAATCCTCGGTGTCGTCGCGCTCGTTGACCGCGTCGACGAGGTCGACGAGGACATGTTGTTCGCCCTCAGGTACTGCAGCAATGTGCTGGGACTCGAGTTATCCCATCAACGCAACCTGGGGGAGCTGCAACTGAATCTGCGCCGTGAACTGGTCGATGACCTGCTGGCGGGTACCGACGAGCACGGGGCCTACGCGCGCGCGGAGGCGCTGACTCATGACTTGCGCCGGCCGCACTATGTTGTGGTGATTCACAGCGGGCGCGGCGCCGACAACGCCAGCATCGCCGCCGTGGGCCGTGCCGCGGCCAACCTCAACCTGAACTACCTGGCGGGCCGCCAAGGAAGTCTGGTCGTCTTACTCGTCGACAGCCATCCGGTTCCCGATGCACTGCACCGCGAGGTCAGCAGACAGCTTGGCGGCTCGACGAGTGCAATTGGCATCGGATCGCGCTGTGATATGCCGGCCGATTTTCCACAGTCTTTACTGAGAGCCCGGCGCGCGCTCAGTGTCCGGCTGAACTCGGCAAATCCCCGCGGAGCGTCTGACTATTTCGAGCTGGGGTTCTACCACTTGATCGATGCGGCCCACGCCGCCGGCGTCGTCGACGAATACGTCCGCCAATGGCTGGGGGCGCTGATCGATTACGACGCCGCGAAAAGCGCTGATCTGGTACACACCTTGAGCCACTATCTCGAGTGCGGTGGTAATTACGACGAATCGGCTGCTGAATTGCACATTCACCGGAGCACGTTGCGGTATCGGCTCGGTCGCATCGCGGACCTGACGGGTCTCGACCTTCGCGATGTTGATACTCGCTTCAACCTGCATGCGGCTACGCGAGTGTGGCGCTTCCTTACCTCGGGTACGTGATCGCTCGGCGGTCGAAGCCATTGCGTTGCTTAACTATTCAGCGAGCGGTCCGGTGGCGCCGCTCCTGTTCCGCAAGGGCGAATTCGGCGCTCGGTTTCAGGCCTCCGGGGCCAGTTTTCGGTCGCGTGGCGCGGGTAATCCAGGACGGATCATCACCGACGTCCAGTGAGGAGCTTTATGCGCGCGATGACGTACCGCGGTCCCTACAAGGTCCGGGTCGAAGAGAAGGCGATCCCGGCGATCGAGCATCCCAACGACGCGATTGTCAGGGTGCAGTTGGCCGCGATCTGCGGTTCCGATCTGCACCTCTACCACGGAATGATGCCCGACACCCGGGTCGGCCATACGTTCGGACACGAGTTCATTGGCGCGGTTGAGGACGTGGGCTCCTCGGTCGAGACCTTTAAGCGCGGTGACCGGGTGATGGTGCCGTTCAACATCTTCTGCGGGTCGTGCTATTTCTGTGCACGGGGGCTGTATTCGAACTGCCACAATGTCAATCCGAACGCCACCGCGGTGGGCGGAATCTACGGTTACTCCCACACGTGCGGGGGATACGACGGCGGGCAGGCCGAGTACGTGCGGGTCCCCTTCGCCGACGTCGGCCCCTCCCCGATTCCCGACTGGATGGACGATACGGACGCGCTGCTGTGCACTGACGCGCTGGCCACCGGATACTTCGGGGCCCAACTCGGGGACATCGTCGAGGGCGATACCGTCGTCGTCTTCGGCGCCGGGCCGGTGGGCCTGTTTGCCGCGAAATCGTCGTGGTTGATGGGGGCCGCCCGCGTGATCGTGATCGACCATCTCGAGTACCGGCTGGAAAAGGCCCGCAGCTTCGCTCACGCCGAGACGTACAACTTCGCCGACTGCGACGACATCGTGGTCGAGATGAAGAAGGCGACCGACTTTCTCGGAGCGGACGTGGCCATCGACGCTGTGGGGGCAGAGGCCGACGGAAACCTGCTGCAACACGTCTCGGCGGCGAAGTTCAAGTTGCAGGGCGGCTCCCCGGTCGCCTTGAACTGGGCCATCGATTCGGTTCGCAAGGGCGGAACGATCTCCGTCATGGGCGCCTACGGGCCGATGTTCAGCGCCATCAAGTTCGGCGACGCAATGAACAAGGGCCTGACCATTCACACCAATCAATGCCCGGTCAAAAGGCAGTGGCCCCGCCTGTTCTCCCACATCAAGAACGGCTATCTCAAGCCGAGTGAGATTGTGACGCATCGGATCCCGCTTGAGCACATCGCAGAGGGGTATCACATCTTTTCATCCAAGCTTGACGACTGCATCAAGCCGGTCGTACTTCCGCAGGCAAGCTGAACAGACAGGAGCAGCGCATGACTCAGACACAACGGCTACCTGCCTACACCGAAGCACATCCGCCGACGCCGAGCAGCGACGAGTTGCGGGCACAGATTCCCGGTTGGGGTGCCGACCTTGACCCGAAGGACCGGCCCTCAAATCCAAAGCTGCGGCAGGATTTACCCACCGAAACGCACTGGGACTTCCCGGAGCGGCAACCCGAAAAGTGGCCACGGGAGCGGTCTGTAGAACACCGGTTCCTCACACCGGTGTTCGGCACGGCGCAGCCGCCCAGCGGAATCTCCGGCAGGTTGCGCAAATACGCCTACAAATTCAGCGAGGGCCGTGCGGCCCACTGGCTGATTCTGCTCTATGCGGATCGGGTGGACGCGGCCGAGCATCATGTCCGTTCGTTTTTGACCACGCGTCCCGATAATCCTATTACGGAGACGGGAATCAAAAGCGAAGTGACGCATCACGGTATCCAGTCACGGATGCGCCGGAAGCGGTCCGACCTGGCCCACATCTGGATGGATCCGTTCATCGTGGCGGGCCCGTGGATCCTCGGTGGCCAGGCGATCGCCACCGTGGCGAGAAAAGCCGTGAAGGCTATGGGCGGGAACGGCGGCCGCGTCGGTAGGCACTAGCAGACAATCGTTGGAGCCCACAGCCTCGGCTGGGGCTCCAACGATGTTGCGGCTACCAATCGTTACGGGCGCTTGCGACTCGCAACACCGTGTCGGATTACTGCTGAGCGCTTGGAGTGCTCCCCGCACGACTCAGCATTTGCCGGACCGTCATGTCGCCCTCCGGTTCGAACCTCCGACGGCCTCGCTCACAGTTTGTCGAGCGTGGGGAATAGTAGTTCCCGGACGGCCAGTTGAATGGCTGCCGCTATCGGGATGGCAACGAGCGCACCGACTATCCCGAGCAGCGCCCCGCCGACGAGCACGGCCAACAACGTGGCGACCGCCGGCACGTTGACCGCGCGCCCGATGATCTTGGGTACCAACAGATAGTCCTCGGCGAAGCGAAACAACGTGTAGAACAAAAGAGTTCCGATGGCTACCGGAACGGAGACGGTGAGTGCGACCGCGGCGACGATCACACCGGCGACGCTCGACCCGAACGGGATGAGGTCCAGCAAAGCCACGAATATGCCGAGCAGCAGCGGGTAGGGCACATCGAAGATGACGAGCCACACGAAGGTGGCCACCCCGGCGATGGCCGAAATGACCAGGTTGCCGAGCACGTATGCGCCAACTTTCGCGTACACCTGATCCCCGATGAGGATCGCGCGAGGCCGGCGGGAGTGCGGCACGAAGCGGTATAAGGTCGCGCGGATCCGGGGGAAATCGACCAGAAAGTAGACCGTCAGCACGGCGACGACCACGACGTCGGCTACGGCCCCAAAGACCGCCTTTCCCGCCTCGACGGCCTGCCCGACGACCGCATGTCCGGAGCCGTTGACTGTCTCGGTGATTCGTTGTTGAAGGTGGAAGCGGTCGTTGAGCCGGCCGATCCACGACGAATGGTCACCGATGTGCTGGATGTAATGGGGTGCCTGGTCGGTGAACTCCCGCGCCTGCTGAACCAGCGGGGGAATGGCAGCGGCCAGCGATCCGCCCACCACCGCGATCACTGCGAATAGCACCGCGGCGACCGCCGCCCAGCGCGGCACCTTCTTCCCGACCAACCATGACACCGCCGGCGCGAGTCCCAAGGCTATAAAGAAAGCTACGCCAATCAAGAGAAGCACCGACGACGCCGCCGCAAGACCGCGTACCGCGCCGTATGTGACCGCGACACCGGCCGATGCGGTCAGGCCGACGAAGAACGGTGAGTGCCAGTCGAATCGGCGCCCGGGAGGCCCCACGGGCTGCTCTGGTGTACTGAGCTGCGCCGCAACATCTTCGGCGTCAGCGATGGGCCCTCCGTCCGTGGCGCGGGGCTCGCGAGTAAAGCTGCCGTTTGCAGCCGCGCTCAGCGCCGTCCTGTTGCTCATCGCGTAGTTGCCTTTCGCAGTCGACGAGTCGGGTGGCCAATTCCCGCAACGGGGTATCGGTCTGACATCCTCGCTGTACCCGGGACGGCGCCGATTCGAAACAGCAGGGGGGCGACGGCGGACCTTTCTAATAGCCGTTGCTGGACAATCGATCTGATGTGATTTCAAGCGCGATTCGGCCCGCCGCTGCTAATTGCCGTCGCTAATTTGGGCCTCGGAGGGCGAAAATCTGGCGGGATGGCGGTGCCAGGTCGGCCCACGCCGTCCGGCTACGGTACGAACCTTTGAAATGGCAAAATTTTGGCAAGGCAAAAGGTTGGGATACCGGCGGCCGGTGGTCACCCCGTGGCGACCTCCGCCGATCAGATCCCGAAGTACTCGTGGATTTGGCGGATTGCCATAGCCCCTTCGCCGACCGCGGATGCCACTCGCTTCACCGACCCGCTGCGCACGTCTCCGGCGGCGAAGACACCGGGCACGCTGGTTTCCAAAAAGACCGGGCGGCGGACCGTGGTGAGCCCGTCCGCGCCGGCAACGTGATTCGCCGCGGCCTGACCAGTTTCGATGAAACCGTGGCGGTCGAGCGCGACCGTGCCGGCCAACCACTCGGTGTTCGGGTCCGCCCCAATGAACACGAAAAGTGCGCGCGCCTTGATAGATTCCCGCTCACCGGTCTGATTATTCTCGGCCACAACGCAATTCAACACCTTGTCGCCGTGTACTTCGCGGACTTCGGTGTGGAGACAGACCTTCACTCGCGGCTGCTGAACTATCTGGTCGACGAGGTAGCGTGACATGCTCTTGCCGAGGTCGTCCCCTCGCACCAGCAGATATACGCGCGGCACCTGAGCCGCCAGGAACACGGTCGCCTGTCCGGCGGAGTTACCGGCCCCTACGATGACGACCGGACCGTCACCGCACAGCAGCGCTTCCTGATAGGTTGCGGCGTAATACACGCCGTCGCCATGGAACGCATCGATCCCCGGGACGTCCAGGCGGCGATAACGTGCTCCGGTCGCCAGCACCGCGGAGCGGCCGACGGCCACGGTGTCGTCGGCGAACGTGATCTGGAGCTGCCCACCGTCGGACTCGAGCCGGGTGGCCTCGGCGGACACGGAAATGCGCGCGCCGAACTTATCGGCTTGCAGGAATGCACGTTCGGCGAGGTCGGACCCGGATATTCCGGCCGGGAAGCCCAGGTAGTTCTCAATGCGCGACGACGTCCCGGCCTGGCCGCCGACGGCGATTCGCTCTATCGCCGAGGTCCGCAACCCGTCTGAAGCGCCGTACACGGCAGCACCCAGACCGGCCGGACCTGCGCCGACTACTATCACGTCGCGTTCGTCGGTGATTACGTCGGGCACGCTGAGGCCCACCACCCGGGCAAGCTCGACATTGCTGGGATTGCGCAGCACCCGGGTTCCCCAGATCACGACAGGCGTGTCCTCGGGCGGAATGCCGAAACGGTGCAGCAGCCGCTCAGCGTTGGGGTCACGTTCCAGGTCCAGCCATCGGTGCGGTAATCGGTTGCGGGCGGCGAACTCTCGCAATCGGGGGGTGTCGGGCGAGAAGCACGAGCCGATAATCCGGAACCCGACGCGCTGCCCGATCAACAGGGAACGGCGGACCAGATATGCACGCAAAATCAGGTCGCTCAGAACTTGGTCGTGGGCGACCAGAGCACGCACGCGATTGGTGGGAATCGCCAACACCTCGCCCTCGACCACCACGATCGCGGTGTAAAACGCTGGCTGGCCTTCGAGATCACCGAGCTCCCCGAGAAATCTACCGGCTCCGTGTACGCGCAGCACCTGCCGCCGACCCGAATCGTCGTCGGTCACGATTGCGACTTTGCCCGACAACACCACAAACAACTCGTGGGATCGCATCCCTTCGCGAACCAGGACCTCGTCAATTCCGACCCGCCGCCTGCTGCCGCCGGGAAGCAGCTTCGCGATCTGGTCCTCGGTCAATCGTGGGTATGCACCGAACAGGTCCGGGGTCTCCTCCCACTCCTGTGCGGCCGGGGCCGACGATTCCACGGACGTTGCGTCAGACATCAGCCACCTCAGACGTAGTTTTCGTGGACATAACACCAACGCCACGATTCACCGGGCTCGAAAGATTGCACGATGGGATGGCCCACCGCGTGGGCGTGTTGACGGGCGTGGCGCATCGGAGACGAATCGCAACACCCGACGTGCCCGCAGCTCAGACACAGCCGAAGATGCACCCACGGGCTGTGCAGACGCAAACATTCCTCGCAGCCTTCGGGAGTTCTGGGAGTGACCCGGCGGATGGCCGCCAGGTCGGGGTCGATGAATGTCGACGTCATGATTGCGCCTCCTTGGTTGTCGTTGACAGTGTCTGGTCAAGCCAATTGCGCAGCGCCGCGACGGGAGCGGCACCCGCTTGCCGCGCCAGTACTTGGCCGTGGTCAAGGAGCAGTAGTGTCGGTACCGCCTGCACCGTGAACCGCCGCGAAATCGCCGGCGCCTTGTCCACATCGACCTTGACCAGTTTGAGTTTTCCGGCGCGTTCGCTGGCCAGCTGCTCCAACGCCGGACTTACCATGCGGCACGGCCCACACCAGGTTGCCCAGAGGTCGACAAGTACTGGAACCGAGGGCTTTTCGGCAACCTCGGCGAAGTCAAGGTCACCGGCCGCAGCGATCCACGGCAGCCACTGGTGACAATTGGCGCACCGGGGCTTCCCCGCGGCTGCCGCGGGTACGCGGTTGCGTTTTCCGCAGTGCGGGCATGTCACGATGTCTGTTTCCATGGTTCTCCGTCAGGCCGCCAGGGCCGGTTCCGAATACGCTACGGCGAGTTCGCCGTTGTCCACGGTAACGCGGATCGTGCCACCGCCCGCGACGTCGCCGCGTAGCAACGCCCGGCCGATCTTGGTCTCCACCTCGTGGGCGATGTAGCGGCGCAGCGGCCGCGCCCCGTACACCGGGTCGTAGCCGTGTTCGGCGATCATCCGGCGAGCGTCCGGGGCGATATCAAGCTCGATTTGCCTTTCCGCCAACCGATCCCGCAGCTCGGCCAGCTGCAGCTCGACGATCCGTTCGAGCTGCGCCATCGACAGCGGGGTAAACAACACGATGTCGTCGATGCGGTTGAGGAACTCGGGCCGGAAGTGTCCGCGCAGCTCGGCCATCACCCGGTCGCGCGCGTCGGGCTTGATCTCGCCGTCCGCGGTGACGCCGTCAAGCAGGTAGTGCGACCCGATGTTGGAGGTCATGATGACCACCGTGTTGCGGAAGTCGACCTGACGGCCCTGTGCATCGGTGAGCCGGCCGTCGTCGAGCACCTGCAGCAGGGTGTTGAACACATCGGCGTGCGCCTTTTCGATCTCGTCGAGCAGCACCACCGAGTAGGGCTTGCGACGTACCGCTTCGGTCAGCTGGCCGCCCTCCTCATAGCCGACGTATCCGGGTGGCGCACCGACCAATCGGCTCACCGTGTGCCGCTCCTGGTACTCGCTCATGTCAAGCCGGACCATGTTGTCCTCGCTGTCGAACAACGCGGCGGCCAGCGTCTTCGCGAGTTCGGTCTTACCGACCCCGGTGGGTCCGAGGAAGACGAACGAGCCGATCGGGCGGCGCGGGTCCCGGATTCCGGAGCGGGCCCGAATCACGGCATCGGCGACCAGCTGGACCGCCTCGTCCTGGCCGATTACCCGCTCGTGCAGTATTTCGTCGAGCCGCAGCAGCTTTTCCCGTTCGCCCTCCTGCAATCGTGCGACCGGGATGCCGGTCCATGCGGACACGATTTCGGCGATCTCGTCCTCGGTGACGGCCTCGCGCAGCAATCGCTTTTCGCCCTGCTTGGACGTCAGCTGTTCTTCGGCCGCTTGCAATCTGCGTTCCAGTTCGGTGATCTGGCCGTAGCGCAACTCAGCCGCCCGGTTGAGGTCATAGTTGCGTTCGGCTTCTTCGGCCTCGTGCCGGAGCTGCTCGAGTTGCCCGCGCAGTTCCTGTACCCGCCGGATCGCCTGCCGTTCGGCATCCCATTGGGCTTGCCGGGCATCGGCCTCGGCTCGCAGATCGGCCAATTCTTTGCGAAGTTCCTCCAGCCTGGACTTGCTGGCCGCGTCAGTCTCCTTGGCCAGCGCCGCCTCCTCGATCTCGAGGCGGGTGACCCGACGGGTGATCTCATCCAACTCGGCTGGCATCGAGTCGATTTCGGTGCGCAGCCGCGCACACGCCTCGTCCACCAGGTCGATCGCCTTGTCGGGCAGGAAGCGATCGGTGATGTAGCGGTGCGACAGGGTTGCCGCCGCCACCAGCGCGGCATCCTGAATCTTCACCCCGTGGAACACCTCGAGGCGTTCGCGCAGCCCGCGCAGGATCGAAACGGTGTCCTCGACGTCAGGTTCGTCGACCAGCACGGTCTGGAACCGGCGCTCCAGCGCGGCGTCCTTTTCGATGTGCTTGCGGTATTCGTCGAGGGTGGTGGCACCGATCATGTGCAGCTCACCGCGGGCCAGCATCGGCTTGAGCATGTTGCCCGCGTCCAGCGACCCCTCGGTCGCGCCGGCGCCGACCACGGTATGCAACTCGTCGACGAACAGTAAAATTCGACCCTCGCCCGCCTTCACCTCTGACAGCACCGCCTGCAGCCGTTCCTCGAACTCACCCCGATACTTCGCACCTGCCACCAACGAACCCATGTCGAGGGAGAAAACGGTTTTGTCCCGCAACCCTTCCGGAACATCGGCGCGAACGATCCGCTGGGCCAGGCCCTCCACGATCGCGGTCTTTCCGACGCCCGGGTCGCCGATGAGCACCGGATTGTTCTTCGTCTTGCGGCTGAGGATCTGAATCACCCTGCGGATCTCGGCGTCTCGGCCGATCACCGGGTCCAGCTTGCCGGCGCGGCCCTCGGCGACCAGGTCGCGGCCGTACTTTTCCAACGCCTCGTAGGCCCCCTCCGGGGACGCTGACGTGACCCGCTGGTTGCCGCGGACCTTGGTCAGCGCGCCGAGGAACGATTCCCGCGTAACACCATGGGAGGCCAGAATCCGTCCGGCGGCACTCGCAGAACCCTCCTCGGCGAGGGCGATGACGAGGTGCTCCACCGACACGTATTCATCCTTGAGCCGCTTGGCTTCTCGCTCGGCGGCCGCCAACAGCGTCGCGAGGCGCCGGGTGACAGACACCTGACCCGGCGCGGCGCCCGGGCCGCTCACCTTCGGCCGACGATTCAGCTCGCGTTCCAGGTCCGCGCGCAGGGCCGCTGTATCGGCGCCTGTCTGATCCAGCAGCCGCGGCACGAGACCCTCGGGCTGGTCGATCAGCGCCATCAACAGATGTTCGCCGTCGACCTCGATATGACCCATTCGGGTCGCGATGCTCTGCGCTTCGGCCAACGCCTCCTGTGACTTCTGCGTCAGCTTGTTGATGTCCAAGGTGAGGGCCTCCTTCGGCGAGAAGCGGATTCCAGCTCTTCGATGTGGTCCAGCAGATCGAGCACCAGCCCGATCGCCGCGTAGTTCAGTCCCAGACCGGTCCTCAACCGCTGGATGCGGGCGACCGTCGCCAGAGCAGACGGTTCGAACCAGAGATCCCCGCGGGCATCCTGCTGGCAGGCGACGAGGCCGAGCGCCACGAGCCGGCGCACCATGTCGGGATGCAACGCGCAGCGTGTTGCGAAGACGTCGAGTTGAATTCCGGGCCGCCGCGCCAGGGCATAGCGTGGCGCGGTCATCGCCCCCTCCTCGGGTCGAACGTGGACTCCGCCGCCAGTTGCTCGAACAGCTCGCGTTCCCGCGCCGTGGGTTTCGGCGGCACCATCACCTTGATCTCCGCGTACAGGTCGCCGTCGGCACCGCGCGGGTTGGGCATGCCTTCGCCGCGCAGCCGCAACCGTCGACCGGTCGACGACCCCTGCGGCACTTTGACTTTCGCTTCGCCGCCGGGAGTTCGAATAGCGGCCGTGGTTCCCAGCACCGCCTCCCACGGCGACACCGGCAGATCGACGGTGACGTCGCGCCCGTCGAGCCGGAATCGCGGATGCGGCATGATGCGCACCCGCAGGTACAGATCTCCGGCCGGTCCATCGCCGCTACCTCGGCCGCCCTCTCCCGCCAGCCGTATCCGCTGACCGTCGATGACACCGGCGGGAATGTTCACCCCGTAGTTGCGGCCATCCAGTGAGATCTGCCGTTTGCCGCCCCGATAGGCCTCCTCGACGGTCAGCTCCAACACCGCTTCCTGGTCGGCGCCCGGAATCGGCCCGAATCCGCCACTGCCGCCGAACATGTCGCCGAAAAGGTCTTCGATATTGATGCCGCCGGCGCCACCGAAGCCCTGGCCGTACCGCACCCGCGCGCCAGAAGGCCCGGGCCCTCCGCCCTGGAAGCCACCGAAGCCACCCGCACCGGCGCCCACCCGCTCCTCCCAATCCTCGGGAACCTTGCGGAAGTCTTCGCCGAATCGGTCGTAGCGCTTGCGGGTTTCAGGATCCGACAGCACGTGGTAAGCCTCGTTGACCTCCTTGAACCGCTCTTCGGCCGCTGGGTCCTTGTTGACGTCGGGATGATACTTGCGGGCCAAGGTGCGGAACGCCCCCTGAATCTGATCGGCTGTCGCGTCCCGCGACACCCCGAGCACTTCGTAGTAGTCGCGGGCCACGAAGCGTCACTCCCCGCGTCGGCTGACCACCACAGCCGCGGGCCGCAGTTGCCTCGAACCTTCGCCGTACCCCGGACGAAGCACCTCGAGAACCGTCCCGGGCGCGCTGTCCGGCTGGTCCACCACACCCACTACCTCGTGACGCTCCGGGTTGAAGGGCACTCCCGCCTCTGCGTCACGCGGATAGCCGAGCTGCTCCAGAATCTGTAGCGCATGCTCGAGAATGCTTCGTAGACCGTCGAGGACCGCGTCAGATCGGTCACCGGCATGACTGATCGCCCGCTCCAGGTTGTCCACGACGGGCAGCCACGCACCCGCCACCCTGGATCGTTCCGCTGATCGTTCGCGGTCCAGTTCGCGCGCATACCGCTTGCGCGCGTTGTCCAGATCGGCGACGGCGCGCCGCCAGCGGTCCTCGAGTCGGGCGCGCTCCTGGTCTGAATCAGATTGAGACGCAACCGCTTCTGGCGGACTTTCGTCGATGCGGCCACCGTCCTCTTCGGTCTTGGATTGCTCTGCGGGGCTGACCATTACGGCTCAGCCCCGATCGAACTCGGCGTCGACCACGTCGTCGTCACGCACTGGAGAGCCCTGGCCGTCGCCTGTCGGGTGCCCGTTGCCGCCACCGGACGGCATGGGTTGCAGACCGTAAAGCACTTGCTGCAGTTCGGATGTCAGCGACTGCACCCGGTCCATCGGTGCATCTTCCTTGACGGCTTGGCGAGCGTCGGCGACCAGCATCTCGGCCCGTGCGCGGTCGTGCGGCGCCGCCGCATCGCCCAGTTCGGCAAGCCGGCGCTCCACCTGGTAAGCCGCCGAGTCGAGCGCGTTGCGTGCCTCGACAGCCTTGCGCAGTTGCTCGTCCTCGCGGCGGTTGGCGTCGGCCTCGGCGAGCATCCGCTCCACCTCGCTCTTATCGAGGTTCGACTGCTCGCTAATGGTGATGCCTTGCTCGGCCCCGGTGTCCTTATCGCGCGCTGTGACGTGCAGGATGCCGTTGGCGTCGATATCGAAAATGACCTCGATCTGCGGCTCACCCCTGGGGGCCGGGCGGATATTCTCCAACTTGAATCGACCGAGTACGCGGTCGTCCCGGGCCAGCTCCCGTTCACCCTGTAGGACAACCACATCCACGGCCGGCTGGTTATCCGCGGCGGTGGTGAAAACCTCGCTGCGCCGTGCCGGGATGGTGGTGTTGCGTTCGATGATCTTGGTCATCAGCCCTCCAGCGGTCTCCACCCCGAGCGACAAGGGGGTGACGTCGAGCAGCAGGACGTCGGAGACCTCGCCCTTGAGGACACCGGCCTGGATCGCGGCGCCGAGCGCAACGACCTCGTCGGGGTTCACGCTCATGTTGGGGTCTTTGCCGCCGGTGAGCCGGCGGACCAAAGCCTGGACTGCGGGGATACGGGTGGAACCGCCCACCAGGATCACCTCGTCGATGTCGTTCGCGCTCACCTTGGCGTCGCTCATCGCCTGCTTGACCGGTCCCATCGTTCGCTCAACCAGGTCCGCGGTGAGGTCGTCGAACTTCGAGCGCATGATCGCGGTGGTCAAATGCTTCGGTCCGCTGGCGTCGGCGGTGATGAACGGCAGATTGATCTGGGTCTGCGCCACCGACGACAGTTCGACCTTGGCCTTCTCGGCCGCCTCGAACAGTCGCTGCAGCGCCTGCGGATCCTTCCGCAGATCGATGTTGTTCTCACGCTGGAACTCATCGGCGAGGTAGTCGACGAGCCGACGGTCGAAGTCATCGCCACCCAGGTGCGAATCACCGGCGGTGGCGCGGACCTCGACCACCCCATCACCCACGTCGAGCAGGCTGACGTCGAACGTGCCCCCGCCGAGGTCGAACACGAGTACCGTCTCGTGCCCCTTCTTGTCCAGCCCGTAGGCCAAGGCCGCGGCCGTGGGCTCGTTGATGATGCGCAGCACGTCGAGGCCGGCGATCCGGCCGGCATCCTTGGTGGCATTGCGCTGGGCGTCGTTGAAATAGGCCGGGACGGTGATCACCGCCTCCTTGACCCGCTCACCGAGGAACTTGCTGGCATCGTCGACGAGTTTGCGCAGCACCTGTGCGCTGATCTCCTCGGGCGCATACTGCTTGCCGCGCACGTCGAACCGCGCGGCGCCACCCTCACCCTCGACGACGTCGAAGCTGACCGCCTTGGCTTCCTCCGATATTTCATCGAAGCGGCGGCCGATGAATCGCTTCGCCGAATAGATGGTGCCCTTTGGATTCATGATCGACTGGCGCCTGGCAAGTTGCCCGACCAGGCGCTCGCCGCTTTCCGTGAACGCCACCACCGAGGGCGTGGTGCGCGCTCCTTCGGCATTGGCGATCACGATCGGTTCCCCGCCCTGCCAGGCGGCGATCACCGAGTTTGTGGTCCCGAGATCAATGCCTACCGCTGTTGCCATCGTCTATCCTCCGTCGGTTGTCGCTAGTGAGGTCGTGCAGCGCGCAGTCGGGCTACCTCAACGCCGGCGGCGACGACACACGTCAAAGCCGTCGCTTCTCCTCCGTCGAAAGGTTTTCGGAGGCGCGGGCAAGGGCTAGTCGTAGCGCATGCGCCGAAACGCGCGTCGTAATTCACTCCCACTCCAGGAGTCTGGCAATCCGCGGCGAATGTCGCGGGGGCCTGGACAGCCCAAATTTCCGGGTGGGATTCGTCCTGGCAGCACCACTAAGGGAACACGACAGGTGAGGTACTCCCGAGACATCAGAACACCAGCCGAAATATCGCAAACACCTGATTCCAATGCTCAGTGGACGGGTTGGACACCGTCGCGTCCACGACGCGGAATGAACGTGCCAGCGCGATACTCAACCCGCCGAACAGCTCTGGCAGCAGCCGCTCGGCGTCCTCAGCGAACGTGACCTCCCCAGGTGGTTGTCGCACCACCTGGCTCAGGAGTTCGCGGATTTCCTCGGCCTCCTCTAGCTTGTCGAATTCACGCATTCTCTCCTGGATGCCCTTGGTGATCGGAAGGTCCTGCGCCACAATGACGTCACGCCCGTTGGACTTTGCCGAGTTGCGCCCCGCGATGGCGATGTCATCGATCTGCTCGTCGACGAACTCCCGGAAGCGACGTACGTCGTTGCGGTCGATCTTGATACTTGCAACTGAGCGAAAGAACCGTTCGAACACCGGGATACCCGACGGATGGGTCACTCGATACCTCCGTTCAAAACTCACGACCGGCCAATCAGGCCAACGCTCAACGTTGGCAGTGTCACCGGTGGCACGAACCGGACCCGCAGGCCCAACTTCGCCAGGAAGTTTCGGCCTGACAGGTCAGAGGCACGAGGAAACATGCGTCGGACGATGTGGCCGGCGGAACCAATCGGTGACGGCTGGCGCGTTTTCGGATTGACCCGGATTTTTCGGGTTATTCCGGGTGAGGGCGCTGAGCGGTGTGGACGGAGCGGCTCGACGTCTGGTCGTGCGCCCAGCGATCCCCAGCGATCCAAAGAATGCTCGGGGTGCGTTGATGCACGAAGGGGGAGTGACGCGATGGGTGACGACGATGAGGAGTCGGGTCAGCACGCGGGCCCACGGTCCGAGGGCCACCTTGAGCTGTTCTTTGATCTGGTGTTCACCTTCGCCATGGCACAGGTGACGCAGCTAGCGCTGCATGACCTTTCGCCGACGGGTTTCGGCCGGGCCGCACTGGCGTTGCTTGCAGTGTGGTGGGCCTGGGTGGGATACACCTGGCTCATCAACACGTTCGACGCGCCCGACGTGTGGCACCAAGCGGTGGTCATCGCTGCGATGGCCGCGATGCTTGTTGCCGCAGCGGCGCTTCCGGCAGCGTTCGGGTCGGGCGCGCTGGTCTTCGCGATCGCCCTGCTGGTGGTTCGGTTGATCCACGTAGTGAAGTTCGTCGCCCTTTCCTCACACGAGGACACCGCGTTGCGGCAGGGCACCCGTCGGATAGCGCCGGCGTTCGTCGCCGCGCCGGCCTGCATCGTCGCCGCCGCCTTTATTGGCTCGCCCGGCCGCGAACTGCTGTGGGTAGCGGCGGCGGTGATCGACTACGGCGCACCGGGCGTGCTCGGCCTCGGCGGATTCCGCGTCTCACCGTCCTACTTCGTCTCGCGCCACGGCTCGATCATCATCATCGCGCTTGGCGAGGTAGTAGTCGAATTGGGAGGAGCCGCAAGGGATCTCGGCCGATGGGAGGTAATTGCTGCGCTGGTGCTAGGCGTGGCCGTCATGGCCACATTCTGGTGGACCTACTTCGGTGTGACCTCCGGAGCCCGACAGCGGCTGGAGCGGGCCATCGGTACGGAACGCGCCCACCTTGCCCGCGACGCCTACAGCTACCTGCATCTGCCACTTGTCGCCGGCATCATGTTGTTCGCCGTCGGAGCGCACGCCGCCATCGAACACACCACTCACCCCCTGCCGCTGCTGCCCGCCGTCGCACTGGCCGGCGGCATGGCGTTGTTCTACTTCGCGGATGTCGTCTACCGGTGGCGCGACCATCGGCAGGCCCCGGTTGACCGCACCCTTACCGGTGTGGCCGCGGCGGCGACTCTGCCAGCACTGTTGCACATGCCGGCCCTCGCAGCGCTCGGCCTTCTCGCTGGCATCGGGGTTTGCCGTTTGCTCTGGGAATTGCGGCAACGGCCACGGATCGGTCCGGCCCTAGCAGGACAGGCGCGTTGACGGGCGCTGACGCGAGCGAACACACTCGCGGTCGGTTGAGCAGCCAGCCGGCGGCAGGTGGTAACTCGGCGCTTCGAGCGCCGTAACCGACAGGAGATCACGATGTCACAGGCACGACGCCTTTCAGGGCGAAAAATCGCAGCTTTGGCGGCCGACGGCTTCGAGAAGGTGGAACTGGTAGTTCCGTTGCGTGCGTTGCAATTGGCCGGAGCGAAGGTGGATGTCGTGTCGCTGCGCCACGGCCGAATCCGCGGGGTCAATTTGCACATGCCGGCCAGCCGGGTCGGTGTGGACAAGGTCGTCACCGATGCCGAACCCGGCGCCTACGACGGACTGCTGCTTCCAGGCGGCTTCATCAACCCCGACCTACTGCGGCAGTCGGCGGCGGCCCGGGAGTTTGTTCGCGCGTTCGACCACGCTGGCAAGCCAATCGCCACGTTGTGTCACGGGCCGTGGGTGCTTGCGTCGGCAGGATTGCTCGATGGGCGGACCCTGACCTCGTGGCCGGGCATCCGCGATGACCTGGTGAACGCTGGCGCCACCTGGCTTGACCGCGAGGTCGTGCGTGACCGCAACCTGGTCACGAGCCGGGGCCCACAGGACATGAGGGCGTTCTTGCCGGCGACGCTCGACATCTTCGCCGAGTCGACGGATCAATCGCAGACGGTCACGAACCATAACGGCTCGGATCCACAGCTCGACAAGCCCCTTGGCTGGGCGGTATCCGCCCTGCGCTGGTCACCGAAGCCCTCGGCGGCGGCACTGACCAGCGTTGCCGCGGCGGCGCTGGCGTCCCCTCTGCGGAGACGGGTTTCCATCAAAGAGTAGAGAAGCACATACTGCTGCGAGATCGAACAGCAAACTACATGCTTGCGCGGCTGCGGCGCGGGTACTCGCCTGAGCACGATGACAGGAATGTCCGAGCGACGCACGGACGACATCGATCCTTGTGTGCGCGTTTACGGGACGCGGGTTCACAATCTGCGGGGTGTCGATGTCGTCGCGCCACGTGACGCGCTGGTCGCGTTCACTGGGATCTCTGGGTCCGGCAAGTCGTCGTTGGCCTTCGGGACCATTTATGCCGAGGCCCAGCGCCGCTATTTCGAGTCGGTTGCACCGTACGCGCGTCGGCTGCTTTTGCCGGCCGGTGCGCCGAAGGTGGATGACATCACCGGGCTACCGCCCGCCGTCGCATTGCAGCAGCGCCGGGGTTCGGCGACGTCGCGGTCGACGGTCGGCACCGTCACCACCCTGTCGAATCTGCTGAGGATGCTGTTCTCGCGCGCCGGAACCTACCCGCCGGGCGCCACGGAACGGCTGGACTCCGACGCGTTCTCGCCGAACACCGCCGTTGGGGCGTGCCCCGAATGCCACGGGTTGGGACGGATCCATCGGGTGAGCGAGGAGACCCTGGTGCCAGACCCGTCGCTGACCATTCGCGAAGGCGCCGTTGCCGCATGGCCGGGGGCTTGGCAGGGCCAAAACCTCCGTGACATCCTGGTCACACTGGGGTACGACATCGACAAGCCATGGCGGAAACTGCCTAAGCGGCAACGCAATTGGATCCTGTTCACCGATGAGCAACCGACGGTCGAAATCGATCCGAGCCAGCACCCCGTGCAGGCGGACTACTACTACAACGGGACGTTCTCCAGCGCCGAGCGCCACGTGCGCCACACGTTGGCCAACTCGCACAGCGCGATGATGCGCCGCCGCGTGTTGCAATTCGTCGACAGCGTCGAATGCCCGGTATGCGGCGGTTCAGGGCTGCGGCCGGAGGCGCTGAAGGTGACATTTGCCGGGCGCACCATTGCCGATTACGTGGGGATGCCGTTGGCTGATCTCGCTGAAACGTTGCGCCCCACGGCTTCTCGGACCGACGCCGCCGCCGCGTACGAGTCAACGGAGTCCGGTGAGCTGACGGAGGTGGCGACAATGATCGCCGCCGACCTCGTCGCACGCCTGGAGGTACTCATCGATCTCGGCCTCGGCTATCTCACGCTGAGTCGCCGCACTCCGACCGTGTCACCCGGGGAGTTGCAGCGGTTGCGGCTGGCCACCCAGCTGCGTGCCGGCTTGTTCGGCGTGCTTTACGTGCTCGACGAGCCGTCGGCCGGACTGCACCCCGCGGACGCCGAACCGCTGCTCGACGTGCTCGATCGCCTACGGCGGGCCGGCAATTCGTTATTCGTGGTCGAACACGACATGGATGTGGTACGCCGCGCCGATTGGGTCGTCGACGTCGGACCCGGGGCAGGGGAGCTAGGCGGGAGTGTGCTCTACAGCGGGCCGGTACCGGGTCTCGCCGACATCGAGCAATCCGTCACTCGCAGCTACCTTTTCGACGGGGCCAGTCCGCCAACTCGTCAACCGCGCACGCATTCCGGACAGCTGCGGTTGGGCGGGATCTGCTTCCACAATTTGCGAGACCTCGACGTGGATCTGCCACTTGGTGTGTATACCGCGGTCACCGGAGTGTCCGGCTCCGGCAAGTCGACGCTGGTCGTCAAAGTCCTCGGCGACGTCGTGAACAGCCATCTCGGCGCGGGACGCGCAGGCGAGCCGGCCGCATCCGATGACGACGAAAACGACAGCGAGATCGTCGATCTCGATCACGACGCGAGCGTCGGTGTGACGGCAAAAGGGGTCGAGGAGATCAATAGGCTGGTATCAGTCGACCAGCGCCCGATCGGACGCACGCCGCGCTCGACACTGGCGACCTACACCGGTTTGTTCGACGCCGTGCGCCAGGAATTCGCCGCGACTCCGAAGGCGCGGCGCCGCGGTTGGACAGCGGGCAGGTTTTCGTTCAACGTGGCCGAAGGTCGCTGCCCCACCTGTCAGGGCGAGGGGTTCGTCTCGGTCGAATTGTTATTTCTGCCAGGGACATACGCCACATGCCCGGCGTGTCAAGGAGCGCGTTACTCCGACGAGACACTCGAGGTGCGATACCGCGACCGCAACATCGCCGACGTGCTCGCGATGACCGTCGATGAGGCCTCGGAATTTCTTGCCGACGTTACCAAGGCGGCGCGGAGCCTGACCACGTTGCAAGAGGTCGGACTGGGATACCTCCGGCTTGGGCAGCCCGCGACCGAGTTGTCAGGCGGTGAGGCGCAGCGGATCAAGCTCGCCTCCGAACTCCAGCGACCCCGCCGCGGGCATACCCTCTACGTCCTCGACGAGCCGACCACCGGGCTTCACCCCGCCGATGTGGACCTGCTCGACCGCCAATTGCACCGGCTGGTCGACGCAGGCAATACCGTGGTGGTGGCCGAACATGACATGCGGATGGTCGCTGGCGCGGACTGGGTGATCGATCTGGGACCGGGCGCCGGCAACGACGGCGGTCGCGTTGTTGCGGCGGGCCCGCCCACGGAGGTGGCACGCGCGAAAAACAGCCGCACGGCGCCGTATCTGGCGAAACGGTTGGCGCCGTTTGTTACTCGATGAAAAGTCGAGTCATTCTTCTGTGCGTGAGCTCGCTTGGTCGAATCGCTGGCGTTGGCGAACCCCATATGCCGCCGCCTTTACGGCGTCGTCGTCCTCCATCCCCGATCCCAGGGCACCGCCCAACGTGGCGACCGCGGCCACCAGCCAGGACATCAACAACAAGGTTGCGAGGTTGACAGGATGGCCGATGTTTTTAGCGACCAGTTCCGGAGGCAGCGTCCACCAGGCTGTCACCAGCAGCAGGAGAAACAACGCAGCGTGGAAAATCACGACACCGATTAGCAGAGTGATGACGGTAGAAGCGTTGTACAACACCGCGCGTTCACGTTCGCCGGTGGAATGCGGGCGTTCCCACAGTTTGTGTTCGATGATGAGCCAGGCGATCAGCGCTGCGGTCGCCAAGATCGTTGCCGTACTCAATCGCCAGGGGCCCATCGTGACGGACAGCTGCCACATCGTCGGATACGCGAGGCTTACGGCCCCTGTGGCGAACGCCGCCATCATCACCTTTGACATGCCAGTCACCAACCGCCACGGGCGATTTGCGTAAACCATTCCTGACAGCAGACGTAGCCGTGACCAAGCTGTCGGCGCGACATAGCGGACAACGTCGTCGTCCGCTATGCGCCTCAGGCGCTTCACCGACGGACTGTGCTTTTCCGGCTGGTCCATAATCTCGGCCACAACGGTCCGCGCCAAGTTCCTCACTCGGCGATCGATAAAAACACCGCCGGCGCCGGGAATGGAGATCACGCCGAGTCCTCCAGCGACGCTGATATCGGCTATCACCGGCGTCGTGCCCTGACGTCGCGGCAAGTCCGTGAGGTAGATGACAATGTCGTGGGGTTCGCCGCCCGGGTCGATGATCTCAACCACGTCGGCGACTTCGGCGTGTTCATCGATCAGGTAGGCGTGAAGACGCACGGACACGTCCCACTTGTCGCCAGTCGAAGCGCGGTCGGTGAGCGCGGTTGGTAGCGAACCAGACAGGCGTTCGGCAATCGCGGCGGGAGCTCCGGGATCAGCGATAAGCAGGATCGATGATGGTTCGCCTTGCATCGGCACCGCCTACCCGCGTCGCCAGCGGCCAAACTTCACCGGAGCCCGAGCGAAAATGTGAGCTGGAAGCGCCGGCCGGCTCGCACCCCGGCGTCCGTGTCCGTTCAGCTCGCGATGGTGATCCGGCGGGCTGTCACGGGTTCGGCCTTGCCCTTGAGGTCGAGGGTGACGGCCTCACCCTCGTCGACGGATGCGATGCGCGCTACGGCGTCGGACATGACGATCTCCCCGCCCGCTGCGACGCTTTGCAGCCGCGACGCGGTGTTCACGACGTCGCCGATCGCGGTGAAGTCGCGGATCTCGGCTTCACCGACGATCCCTACATACGCCGGGCCGACGTCGAGACCGATGCCCACCTCCAGCTGCGGCCCCGCGCGAGTGCCGTAGCCCTGGGCTCGCAATATCGCGCGAGCGTCGCTCACCATCGAATTGACATAGCGCCCGTCGGGCGTCAGCGGCGCGAAGTAGAGGCCCATTACCGCATCGCCGATGAGTTTGTCGACGATGCCGTGCTGGACGATCACCTGCGTCAGTTTCGAGTAGAAGCGATTCAGAATCGCGACCATTTCGCCGGGTGGCAACGTCTCCGCCAGCGCGGTCGAGTTGCGCACGTCGGCGAAGAGCACCCCGATCTGCAGTGTCACACCGCCCGTGGGCGATTTCTCGAAACAGGCCTCACACCAGCGGGGGTTCTTCCGCGACGGGGTTTTGCCCGCGCGTCGCATCAGCCAGCCGCCGAATCCCGTATATGGGCTGCCACAGGCCTCACACCGCGGGGCAGACGGGAGCCTCGAGAGCATTCGTATACCTCGACGCACCCTGGCGTGCCCGAAGTAATCGAAAAAGCGCGCCCATTCCTCCGCGTCGGCCTGCGCGCCATCGGGGCGGGGCGGCGTGCGCTCGTGCGGCATCCCTCATTTTCGCATCGGCTGGCACTGATGCTCGACAGTTACTTGCGCTGATCCTTGACAGGCGGCGCAAATGCAATCGGCGCCGGCGGCAATGGCGGGGCCACCGACGTGCTGACACCCCACCGCACGACACGATGTCGAGACCCCGCAAGCTGTTGAGATGGACGAGCTTCTCGGGCCGCCGTGTCCGTGCGGCAGTGACGATGGTTATCGCGCTTGTTGCGGGCCGCTTCACTGTGGAGAGTTGCAGGCCCGATCGGCCGAGGAACTGATGAGGTCGAGGTATTCGGCATTCGCCTACGGTGACGCCGATTATCTGTTCCGCACGTGGCACCCGCGTACGAGGCCGGTCGAGGTGAGCGTTGACCCGACCGTCGCCTGGACCGGTCTGGAGGTGGTCGACACCGTCGCGGGTGGCCCGGACGACGATTCTGGCGAAGTGGAATTCACGGCCCGATTCGAGTCCGTGGGCCGCGCCGGCAGCTTGCATGAGCGCAGTCGCTTCGAACGCCGAGCCGGCCGGTGGTTCTACCTCGACGCAGTCAGGGAAGATTCGTAGCCGCGTTTCGTGTTCAGAAGCTGAAGGCACACCCCCGACAGGAACGAGGAACCACGCATGGCCGGAGATTTGCCTGATAACGCCCTAGAGCTGCGTTCACTGGTCACGTCTGGGGGCACGCTGGAACTCTCGCTGGAGGAGGTTCCGGTTCCTGCCCCCGGCGCCAACGAGGTGCTGGTACGCGTGGAAGCCTCGCCGATCAACCCGTCAGACCTAGGACTTCTCGTTGCCAGCGCGGACATGAGCACGGCGACGGTCGCGGGCACGCCCGAGCGTCCCGTGGTCACCGCCCAACTCGGCGAGGCCGCCCTAAAAGGGCTGTCGGCCCGACTCGACCAGTCGCTTCCGGTGGGTAACGAGGGCGCAGGCACCGTGGTGGCGGCGGGGGAGTCGCCAGCGGCCCAGGCCCTCGTCGGAAAAACTGTCGCGATTGCGGGCGGCGCGATGTACTCGCAATACCGAGCGATCGACGCTTCCGCATGTTTGGTCCTGCCCGAGGGTGCCACGGCCCGCGACGGGGCGTCGTCTTTTGTCAATCCGCTGACGGCCCTCGGAATGACCGAAACCATGCGCCGCGAAGGACATTCCGCCCTCGTGCACACCGCCGCGGCGTCGAATCTCGGGCAAATGCTGGTCAAGCTCTGCCAGGAGGACGGGATACCGCTGGTCAACATCGTCCGCAAGCCGGAGCAAGAGAAGCTGCTGAGGTCGCTCGGCGCAACCTACGTCCTCAACTCGGCATCGCCGTCGTTCTCCACCGACCTCGTCGAGGCCCTCAAAGCCACATCCGCGACGCTCGCGTTCGACGCCACGGGCGGTGGAACGCTCGCGAGCCAGATCCTCAACGGCATGGAGCAGGCGGCCAACGCGACCGCGGCGGCATACTCGCGCTACGGATCGAGCGTCCACAAGCAGGTGTACATCTACGGCGCGCTCGACACCAGTCCGACGGTGCTCACGAGGAACTTCGGGATGGCTTGGGGCGTCGGAGGGTGGCTGCTGACCCCATTTCTTCAGAGCATTGACGCCGCGACCTTCGGTCGGCTGCGCGCCCGGGTGGCCGCCGAGCTCACCACGACGTTCGCGAGTCGCTACACCAGGGAGGTGTCACTTGCCGGCATGCTCAAACCCGACGCGTTCAACGAATACGTCAAGCGAGCGACGGGAGAGAAGTTTCTCGTGACGCCACACGCCCTCGCCTAGTCTCGTCAAACCTGGCTGGTGGAAAACGGTTGCGTCTCTTGGCCCGCCAAGGCGATGAAGTTATAGATCGGCGTCGTGTCGTAGGTGTAGTGAGACGCGTTGGGGCCGGCCGCTAAGAACATTCCGCCGTTGTAGATTGCCTCGGTGATGGAGATGATTTCTTCAACCGATGTGGTTGGGTTGACCAGCTTTAATGCGTCGCGCAGGATCGCGAAAATGTTTGGGCTATTGGCGTTCTGGACGATGTTGTAGATTTGGGTCTCGATCACTCCCGGACCCGCCTCGGCCGTCCACGGGTCGGGACCGACGGGGGCGTCCGTGTAGATGTCGTTACCGACACCGATGGTGTTGACGAAATCGCCCCAGAAATGTCTGACCGGCGTGAGTAGGTGGGGTGCGACATCCTCCGGCCTCATGCACGCCGGACCCGATACGCCGCCGGTGACAACACCGTCTACATTGGCGGGCATCGGCCATCCTGCGAACTGGTTGCCTGAGGCGAATCCCGGCAGTCTGAGGGGATTTCCCCAAACACCCACCGCGACAATGCGGTTCGCGATCTGCGGATTCAGCCACGCTATCGTGTGCAGGAATTGACAAACGACGATAGCGCCCTGGGAGTATCCCAGCAGGATGATGGAGCTTTCTGGATACGACGGCGCGCCATCCGGCGGATTGATTTGTGTGCAAAGCCTATTCAGCTCGGCGACGCCGGCGTCCACGCTCGGACCCATGGGGAACGCGCTGGCGGGATAGTTACCGACGGGCTGCCAGTAGAACAGGTCGGGGAACGCGGCCGCCAGTGCGGCGGCGACGCCGGCGGGCTGCGGTGGCGCGGTGTTCCACATGTCGACACCGGTCCCGGATACGGTCATCACTATGTGCGGCATCATGCACCTCTCAGCTGAAATGTGAACCAGCGCTCAAAGGTGGAGTGCCCCGTCCCCGGCAATCCGACACTCCCGCAGGAGTTCAGGATTTCCGTGTCCGGTCACGCCTGCCGCAGCCGGCTTTTACTTCCAGAATTCGTTCATGGGCTGGGCGTACATGTCGTTGGCGGTGAGAGGTCCCAGCGCTCCCGGCGACGGACTCAAGGCGTCTTCGATGGTGGCCATCAAGCTGTACTGGTCGTAGTGGCTGGTGGCGATGAAGTGGCCGGATTGCATCGCCCCGGTCGCGGCGTTGACGGCGCCCGCGTTGGGGATGACGATCATCGGTACGTTGTTGCCCTGGTTACCGATGCCCAGCGACAGGTTGTTGTAGTCCTCGTCGAATGTGATGATGATCGCGTCGTGCTGAGTCGGGTCGGTCCACGTGTTCGAGCCCATAATGGTGGACACCTGTTGCTGGACGAACTGGTCGCCAGCAGCGATGTTGTATTGGTGCGTCGTGAGCTGGCTGCCGAGGAAGTTCAGCGCGCCACCAGGGAAATTGACGGGGCCT
Organism: Mycobacterium sp. IEC1808; assembly: GCF_002101935.1. Classification (NCBI taxonomy): domain Bacteria; kingdom Bacillati; phylum Actinomycetota; class Actinomycetes; order Mycobacteriales; family Mycobacteriaceae; genus Mycobacterium; species Mycobacterium sp. IEC1808. Next base: position 82,524 of record NZ_LQPV01000030.1, read on the forward strand.
TCCATGTTGTTCGACTCGTTGGCGGCTATCCACGTGAATTTCGGTGCGGTGCTTGGGTTTTGCAGGTCGGTGCTCAAATTCCCCAGCGGGAGCAGGTGAGTGGTCAGGTAGTTTGGGTTGGGGTTGGCGTAGACGTAGTTGAACATCGCGAAGGGTAGTTGGTCGACGGCGTAGTCACCCGAGTCGACGATGGTGCCGGGGGCCGGCATGCTCTGCGCGTAACCGGCCCAGCTGACGCCCGACGCATCCATCTTCGCCATGAGGTTGTTGTTTCCGTAGATGACGTTCGGCGGCGGGTTGACGTCGATGCCGTAGTCCGTTCCGCCGAGGATCCGGAAGTAGTTGGGGTCGCTGGGGTGGCCGAGCGCGTAGTAGTTGTTCGCGTATCCGTAGCTGTTGATCAGGGCATTGATGTACGGCGCGTTGGGGCTGCCGAGGATGTCGCCGACGCCGTGGTTCTCCATGTAGATGAGGAAAACGTGGTCCAGGTGGCCGACGTTGGACGTCGGCACCGTGAGCGTGGGCTGGGTGAGGTTCGGATCGCCGACGGTGAACGACAGGTTGTCGCCGAAGGCGTTGTTGTAGTTGCCGAGGACCGGGTTGTGGTCGGCGAAGGTCGCGGTCACCACGGCTTTGGTGGTGCCAACCGGGATCGTCCCGGAGACGTCGCGTCCCTGGAACCCGGTGATTCCCAAGCGATCCAGCGACGTGACCGACGTGGTCGTGCCGGTGCCCAGAACAGCCCCGCTGCTGTTGAGGAACGTGACTTTCAGTGACGCCGACGACGGGTCCCCCAGGTAGCCGCCGAGCATTCCGCTCAGCGTGTACGGCGTTGTGCCGGTGTTGATCCTGCCGGCCGCGGCGCTCAGGTCGACGACTTGACTGATGGTCGAGGTGGCCACGGGTCCGCCGCCGGCGAAATTGCTGCCGCCGCCCGGGGGCGCGCTGCCGGGGAAACCCAGGAAGCCCGGCAGGTCCGGGATGGAGAAGGGTCCCGGGTAGCCGCGCGGGGTGCCGTAGGTGATGATCGTCGGGGTGCCGCTCACCGTCCAGCCCGGAATGGTTACGCCGCTGTAGCCCGACCCGGACGGGTCGGCGATTTCGAAGCCGGGGTTGACCAACAGGTTCGGGCTCATCGGTAACCCGGGGATCCCGTTTCGGCCGAGCAGCAGTCCACCGGACCCCACGGTGCCGGGGCCGCCCAATAGCCCGACGCCGGCGTTGCCACCGTTGCCGCCGTTGCCGCCGACGCCGACCAGCATGGAACTGCCGCCGCTGCCGCCGTCGCCACCGCTGAAGGTCGAGGCCAGGGCGACGTCCGCGCCGGCCGCGCCGGGACCGCCGTTGCCCACCAGCGACCCGCCGTTCCCGCCGTGGCCGCCGTTCCCGCC
>NZ_LQPV01000031.1:0-135146 GCF_002101935.1 Mycobacterium sp. IEC1808
GCAAGATCCCTGCCGGCGGCGGTTGGCGCATGCTGGGTCGCAGCGCAGGCAAGCACAACGCCCGGGCCGATCGCAGCACCGGCGTCCTCGACAAGCACTACCGGCCCGTGCGCGGCTATCACTTCCTGCACACCGCTATCGATGCGCACTCGCGGCTGGCCTATAGCGAGCTGCTGACCGATGAGCGCAAAGAGACCGCAGCAGCGTTTTGGCTACGCGCCAACGCCTGGTTCGCACAGTGCGGCATCTGCGTTCGAAAAATATTGACCGACAACGGATCCTGCTATCGATCCTATGTGTTCCGCGACGCTCTTGGCGGGATCGAGCACCGCCGCACCCGACCGTATCGCCCCCAGACGAACGGCAAAGTGGAGAGATTCCACCGCACCCTGGCCGACGAATGGGCCTACGCCCGGCTCTACCGCAGTGACGCTGAACGATGCGCGGAATTCGCCATCTGGCTCCACACCTACAATCACCACCGCGGCCACACCGCACTCGGCGGCCAACCACCCGCCAGCCGCGTACCTAACCTCTCAGGTCAGTACACCTAGCCGGTCGCCGCGCCCGCGCGGGACTCGATCATGCGGTTGCGAACGATGTGTTCGACGAGGATCGGAACGAACGTCTGCACGGGGGCGTCGACGAATTGCTGGGCGGCCTGCTCGCACCACTCTTTGATCTGCGCGGTGCGCTGCTCGTCGCCGAGCCCCTCGTGGCGGGCCAGCTTGTCGGCGACCTCGGCCACCGACCGCGCGACGGCGGAAGTGCTGGCGGGCACGGCGTCGGGGTCGGCGACCCCGGCCTGCTGCAGTTCCCGACGGGCTGCCTCCTCGGCGGCGTCGGGCCGGATGACGTGCAGCGTGAGGTGGTGGCCGTCCTCGCCGAACAGGATCACACTGGTCGGCTCGTCGCTGGTGAAGCCAAGCAATTCGACTGTGTGGCCGCCGATCTCGACCAATTCCGGCGTCTCGTGCCAGCCGTTGCGGCGGTAGCCCACCATCACGACGCGCCCGAGTCGGTCGGACACCGACGCCAGCAAGGCCGGCAACTCGTCGACCAACCGGGTCGACCGCGGCCACCAGGCGCCGTCGAGATGCTCCGACGCCGACCGATAGGGCTTGAGCTGCAAGCGATTCTCGTGCTCCACGCGACCACGGTACGACCAAAGCGACCCGCCCGCGACTCGGGCGCCGCAGGTAACCGCGACGTGTACCGGACGTGAACGGCGGGTAGCGCCAACCGGTTTGGCGATCGACAACTTCACCAAGACGACTTAAGCCCCTGTCGCCGTCGCGCCGCCCTGGTGATGATGTACCGCATGCGAACCGCCTACCACGAGCAGCTCGACAATCTGGCGGCACAACTGGGCGAGATGTGCGGCCTGGCCGGGGTGGCGATGAAGCGCGCGACCCAGGCCCTGCTGGAGGCGGACCTGGACGCCGCCGAGCAGGTGATCCGCGGCCAGGAGCGGATCGTGTCGATGCGGGCGACGGCCGAAAAGGAGGCGTTCGGGCTGCTGGCCCTGCAGCAGCCGGTGGCGGGCGACCTGCGGGATATCTTCAGCTCGATACAGATCATCGCCGACACCGAGCGAATGGGCGCGCTGGCCGTGCACGTGGCCGACATCGCCCGGCGCGAGTACCCCAGGCAGGTGCTCCCCGACGAAGTCCGCGGCTGCTTCGCCGAGATGGGCAAGGTGGCAATCGAGTTGGGCGCCAGCGCAAAACAGGTGCTGATTGCCCGTGACCCGCAGCAGGCCGCCCAGCTTCGCGAACAAGACCAGGCGATGGACGACCTGTACAGCCGGTTGTTCTCCGTGCTGCTGGATCGCGAGTGGAAGCACAGCATCTCGGTGGGCGTGGAGGCGGCGTTGCTGGGCCGCTTCTACGAGCGCTTCGGCGACCACGCCGTGGAAATCGGCCGCCGCGTCATCTTCATGCGCACCGGCGTGCTGCCCGCCGAGGATGGAACGCGATGACCGCCACCACTGCGGCCGTCGCGGCGCCGCTGACCGCCAAGCGGGTCGCCGAAGCCCCCGTCGAGGCGGTCCTGGAATGGCTGGGCAGCTCGGCCGCCGGGCTGTCCAGCGCCGAGGCGGCCGCCCGCCTGGCGCAGCACGGCCCCAACGCCGTGCGGACCCATCACGTCAACGCGCTCGCGGTGCTCGGTCGCCAACTGCGTAGCGCGGTGCTGATCCTGTTGGCCGGCACCGCGGTTGTGTCGTACTTCCTCGGCGACAGCATGCAGGCGGTCATCATCGGCATCATCCTGGCCGCCAGCATCGGTCTGGGCTTCGTCAACGAATACCGCGCCGAGCGGGCCGCCGCCGACCTGCACGGGCGGGTGCACCACAACGCCCTGGCGCGCCGCGACTCGAAGTTCGTGACGGTCAGCGTCACCGACCTGGTGCCCGGCGACGTGATCCGGCTTTCGCTGGGCGAGGCCGTGCCCGCCGATGTCCGGCTGATCGAGGTCACCGGCCTGGAATGCAACGAAAGCATCCTGACCGGGGAGTCGACCGGCTCGGAGAAGTCGCCCCTGCCGACGCCGCCCGGCGCCGCGCTGGCGGAGTCGGCCGACCTGGCCTTCATGGGCACCATCGTCAGCGCCGGGGAGGGCGTCGGCGTGGTGTACGCCACCGGCAAAGACGCCGAATTCGGCCGCATCGCGGCGGGTTTGGACCAGCGTCAGCCGGAAACGGACTTCCAGTTCGGGCTGCGCAAGTTCTCCTACCTGCTGCTGCAGGTCGCGATCGCGCTGATGGTGATCATCCTGGCCAGCAACCTGCTGCTGTCCAAGCCGATCATCGATTCGGTGCTGTTCTCGCTGGCCATCGCGGTGGGCATCACGCCCCAGCTGCTGCCCGCGGTGGTCAGCACCAGCCTCGCGACCGGATCGCGGCAACTGGCCAAGTCGAAGGTGCTCGTCAAACGGCTGGTGTGCATCGAGGACCTGGGCGACATCGACATCCTGATCACCGACAAGACCGGCACCCTGACGGAGGGCCAGATCCGCCTGGTCGACGCGATCGACCCCGCCGGCGCGCACGCCGACCCGGTCCGGCGGCTGGGGTTGCTGGCCACCGACGTCGACCCGGATTCCGGTGGCGTCAGCGCCAATCCGCTCGACGCCGCGCTCTGGAAATCCGCGGGGGCGCAGGACTTGGTGGGCGATGCGGTGCGTCGCGTCGCGATCCTGCCGTTCGACCACGAGCGCCGTGCGACGTCGGTCCTGGTCGACGACGGAGGGAAACGCCTCCTCGTGGTCAAGGGCGCGCCGGAGCAGGTGCTGGCCCGATGCCGGGCGGCGTCGCCGGCGGCCGACGAGACCCTCGCGGCGCTGTTCGCCGCCGGGCGCCGGGTGGTGGCCGTGGCGCTGCGGCCCGCGGGCGAGCTGAGCGCCGTCACCGCCGACGACGAACGCGACCTCGCGCTGGCCGGCTTTCTGGTCTTCGCCGATGAACCCAAACCCGCTGCGCGCCAATCTCTTTCACAGCTGGCCGCGTTGGGCATCGAACTCAAGATCGCGACCGGCGACAATCCGCGTGTCGCCGAAAAGGTGTGCGCCGAGCTAGATTTGGCGTCCAAGGGTACCGCCACCGGGGCGGACCTCGATCCCCTCGACGACGATGCCTTCGCCGAGGCCGCCCGCAACAACACGATCTTCGCCCGAATCTCGCCCGAGCAGAAGGCACGGTTGATCGTCTCGCTGCGCCGGCACGGGCGATCGGTGGGCTTCCTCGGCGACGGTGTGAACGACGCGCTGGCCCTGCATGCCGCCGACGTGGGGATCTCCGTCGACAGCGCCACCGACGTCGCCAAGGATGCGGCCGACGTGGTGCTGCTGGAGAAGGACCTCGGCGTGCTGGCCACCGGTGTCGCCGAGGGCCGGCGGATATTCGCCAACACCATCAAGTACGTGCTGATGGGCACATCGAGCAACTTCGGCAACATGTTCAGCGCGGCCGCCGCGTCGGCGCTGCTGCCGTTCCTGCCGATGCTGCCCAGCCAGATCCTGCTCAACAACCTGCTCTACGACAGCTCCCAGCTCGCCATCCCCACCGACCGGGTCGACGAGGAACAGCTGCACGCGCCGTCGCACTGGAACGTCGCCTTCATCCGCCGGTTCATGCTGATCTTCGGGCCGATCAGCTCCCTGTTCGACTTCCTGACGTTCGGGTTGATGCTGGGCGTGCTGCACGCCGGCGTCGTCGAATTCCGCACCGGCTGGTTCGTGGAATCGCTTGCGACGCAGACGCTGATCATCTTCGCGATCCGCACCCGCAAGGTGCCGTTCTTCCGCAGCCGAGCCAGCGTCCCGCTGACCGTCACCAGCCTCACCGTGGTCGCCGTCGGGGTGGCGCTGACCATCTCGCCGCTGGCCCACACCCTGGGTTTCACACCGTTGCCGTGGCAGTTCTTCGCCGTGCTGGGTGGCTTCGTCGTCGTCTACCTGGTCCTGGTGGAGCTCGCCAAGCTGATGTTCTACAGCGAGCCGCTGAACCACAACGGGCAGCCGCACCGCACCCGCGGAGACGAGCACCGAATCCGCCGCCGCGCCGCGCGCTTCCACTACGCTCCGAGATCATGAGCGAAGATCAGGCGCTGGTCATTGTCGCCGGTTATCAGGACCTCGATGCGGCTCGCCACGACTTCGAAACCCTGGCCGAGCGAACCAAGGCCAAGGAGGTCGCGCTGCGCGGCGCGGTGCTCGTCGGCAAGGACGCCGACGGCAATCCCGTGCTGCTCGACACGGGCAACCGGCTGGGTCGCCGGGGCGCGGCGTGGGGGGCCGGCGCCGGCCTGGCGGTCGGCCTGTTTTCGCCGGCCCTGCTCGCCACAGCCGCGGTCGGTGCGGCGGCCGGGGCGCTGGCGGGAACGTTCGCCGACCACCGGATCAAGAGCGGGCTGGCCGACAAGATCGGGCAGGCGCTGGCCGCGGGCAGCGGCCTGATCATCGCCGTGACACCGGCGGAGGGCCGCCTGGGCGTTGAGCAGGCCTGCGCCGGCTCTCCGATGAAATCCGTTGCGGAGCTGAGCCGTTCGACGCTGCGCAGCCTGGGCGCGGCGCTGGAAGAGGCGATGGGCAAGTTCAACCCCGACCGCACCCGGCTGCCGTTGCCGCAGCGAGCTTTCGGCGGCACAATCGGCCGCACCATGGCCGACTCGGTCGGCGACTGGACGATCGTCCCGGGGGCCAAGGCACCCGACGGCGCACCCAACGTGCTGATCGTGCTCATCGACGACGCCGGGTTCGGCGGCCCGGACACCTTCGGCGGCGCCATCCGGACCCCGACCCTGACCCGGGTGGCTCAGAACGGATTGACCTACAACCGCTTTCACGTCACCGCGGTCTGCTCGCCGACCCGCGCGGCGCTGCTGACCGGGCGTAACCACCACCGGGTCGGCTTCGGTTCGGTCACCGAGTTCCCCGGCCCCTTCCCGGGCTATTCGTCGGTCCGGCCGCGCAGTTGCGCCGCGCTGCCCCGCATCCTGCGCGACAACGGTTACGTGACGGGCGGTTTCGGCAAGTGGCACCTCACCCCGGACAATGTCCAGGGCGCGGCGGGCCCGTTCGACAACTGGCCGGTGGGCTGGGGCTTCGACCACTTCTGGGGCTTCCTGTCCGGCGCCGCCGGCCAGTACGACCCGATCATCACCCAGGACAACTCCGTCATCGGCGTGCCTCAGGGTAAGGACGGCCGCCCCTACTACTTCCCCGACGACCTCACCGACAAGGCCGTCGAATGGCTGCACGCCGTGCGGGCGCAGGACGCCGAGAAGCCCTGGCTGATGTACTACTCGACCGGCGCCACCCACGCCCCGCACCACGTGTTCGCCGAATGGGCCGACAAATACCTGGGCCAATTCGACGAGGGCTGGGATGTCTACCGGCGCAAGACATTCGAACGCCAAAAGCAGCTCGGCGTGATACCGCCCGACGCCGAGCTGACCGAGCGGCCCGATTTGTTCCCGGCGTGGGACGGCCTTTCGGACAACCAGAAGAAGCTCTTCGCCCGCCAGATGGAGGTGTTCGCCGGGTTCTCCGAGAACGCGGACTGGAACGTCGGCCGACTGCTCGACGCGATCGAGGATCTCGGCGAATCCGACAACACGCTGGTCTTCTACATCTGGGGCGACAACGGCGCCAGCATGGAGGGCACCGTCACCGGCTCGTTCAACGAGATGACGTTCCTGAACGGGGTGCTGCTCGACGCCGACCGTCAACTCGAGCTCATCGAGCAGTACGGGGGAATCGAGGCGCTCGGAAACGAGTTCACCGCACCGCATTTCGCGAGCGCCTGGGCGCACGCAAACAACACCCCGTTCCAGTGGGGCAAGCAGATGGCCAGCCACCTCGGCGGCACCCGCGACCCGATGGTGGTCGCCTGGCCGAGCCGGATCCGTCCCGACGCCGCGATCCGCGGCCAGTTCACCCACTGCATCGACATCGCGCCAACGGTGTTGGAGGCCATCGGTTTACCGCAGCCGGTCAGCGTCGACGGCTTCGAGCAGGAAGCGATGGACGGAACCAGTTTCGTTCACACCTTCGACGACCCGGGGGCGGAAGAGCGCCACACGGTGCAGTACTTCGAAATGTTCGGCAGCCGCGCCATTTACCAGGACGGATGGTGGGCGTGCACCCGGCTCGACAAGGCGCCGTGGGACCTCTCACCCCAGACGCTGGCGCGGTTCGCGCCCGGAACGTACGACCCGGACAGCGACGTCTGGGAGCTGTACTACCTGCCCGACGACTTCTCCCAGGCGCGCAACGTCGCCGCCGAGCATCCCGATAAGGTTGCCGAGCTCACCCGGCTGTGGTGGCAGGAGGCCGAACGAAACCGGGTGCTGCCGCTGCTGGGTGGCCTCGCGGTGATGTTCGGCAGCCTGCCGCCGCTGCCGACCACCACCCGGTTCACCTTCAAGGGCGGCGTGCAGAACATCCAGCGCGGCATGGTGCCCCGGATCTTCGGGCGCTCCTACGCGATCGAGGCGCGGCTGGTCGTTCCCGACGACGGCGCGCAGGGCGTGATCGTCGCCGACGCCGACTTCATCGGCGGGTTCGCGCTATGGGTCGACGAGCGCCGGCGGCTGCGCCACACGTACTCGTTCCTCGGCGTGGACACCTACAAGCAGGTGTCCACCGAGCCGATTCCCACCGGCGACGTGACGGTGCGCATGCTCTTCGAATCCGATCAACCCGTCCCGGGTTCGGGTGGGCGGGTGACGCTCTGGGCCGACGACCGGCTGATCGGTGAGGGCTCGATGGCCAACACGGTGCCGCTGGCCTTCACGTCATACGCGGGGATGGACATCGGGCGCGACAACGGCCTCGTCGTGGACCGCGATTACGAGGACAGGGCGCCGTACGCGTTCACCGGGACCGTCAAGGACGTCGTGTTCGACCTCAAACCCGTTCACCCGGACGCCGAACAGGCGCTGCACGAGCACGCAGCCGTGCAGGCCGTCGGGCGCGGTGCCGCCGGCTGAAGGCCGCTACTGCTGGGCGCGGGCGACGTTCCCGCCGGCGAGGCCGGACTGGATGCCCCGGTTGATCTGGTCGGCGAGGGAGGAGCCGCCGTTCGAGACCGTCTGCGGGCAACTGCAGGACAGATCGTTGAACACGCTGGGGTCGGCGCCGGCCGGTGCCGCTATCGAAATCGCCATCCCGACTGCGACTGCGGCGCCAACTAAAATTCTCGATACCACGTAATCAGTTCTCCGAGCTGGTAGGTGATATCGGGAGTGTAGGGCCGGCAGATCTCGCAAGAGCGGCCGTGCGCGTTGCCGTCAGGTTAAGAAAAAAGCACGTTCGCTGTGAGGTCAGGACGCGTACTTGGGGCAGTACGCCCGAATGCTGGCGCCGACGAAATACCCGGCGTGATAACCGTCGAGGCTGCTGTTGCTCATGACGGTCGACGCGACCTGGTTCACCGTCCGGCCGGTGTCCAGCTCGTCGCAGACCTCGTGGCCCGCGATCAAGGCCTTGTCGGGCGAACCGAAATGGATGCCCTTGGCGCTGAGCGCCGCGAGGAACGCGTCGTCGGCGGCGTCGGCGCGGGCGACCGCGGCCGTGGCCGCCAGGGGAGCGAACGCGGCTAGCACGACCAGCTGGACGATGCGGGTGATCGTCATTTCGCCTCCTCCCTGTCAGCGCCATTGGCCCCAGCCGCGAATTTCGCACATACAGCTTTGCACAGTGCGGCGATCGCCGAATTGAAATCAGCGCGACACGAAAGGCGTTCGGGCGACCGGATTCCGCGATTTAAACCGGCGTTATGCCGCTACGACGGCACGTCCGCGTATTGCGGGCAGTACGCGCGTTCGGCCAGGGCCACGAAGTAGCCGGCGTCGTCGCCGTCGATGCCGCTGCTGTTCATCACGTCGGTCGCGATCTGTTCCTGCGTCTTGCCCATATCGAGTTGGTGGCACACCAAATGACCCGCTGCGATCGCGGATTTGGGCGACTCGTGCTCGATGCCGTGGTTGTGCAGCGCCGTGATGAACGCGTCGTCGGTGCCGTCGGCGTATGCCGGCGGGGCAGCCGTCACCGGACCGAGCAGCGCGACCGCCGGAATGAAGCCGGCAGCCAACAGCGGGAGCAGCCGGCGAGGCTTGCGGGTACCGGTACTCGTCATTTCTAATACCCCCAAGGTTCTGAAGTTCCGTTGTTTGACGACTGAAGGTTCGGCCGCCAACGTTGCAAGCAGGTTACAGCTCGCCATCATCTAATCATCGCGGATATTGCGAACAACGCAACAATGGTTCCCGCCGGCCGTACCCGCGCTGGTTTTCGCTCCTCGTCCTGGCGGCCTGCGCGGTCGGCGTCGCGGGCTGTGACGTGCGCCACGTCTCGGCGGCCAGCGCCCGGGATCTGGCCGGCACCTTGCGTTCCGGCGGCATCGACCGCACCTACACGTTGCACGTGCCGCCCGGCGAGCCCGTCGCCCTGGTGCTCAGCCTGCACGGCGGGGGCGGCACCGGAACCGGCCAGCAGGGCCTGACCGACTTCGACGCCGTCGCCGACGCCAACAACCTGCTGGTGGCCTATCCCGACGGTTACGACAAGAGCTGGGCCGACGGGCGGGGGGCGTCCCCGGCCGATCGTCACCACATCGACGACGTCGGGTTCCTGGTCGCGCTGGCGGGCAAGCTGCAAAGCGACTACAACATCGCGCCCGGGCACGTCTTCGCGACCGGCATGTCCAACGGCGGCTTCATGTCCAACCGGCTCGCTTGTGACCGCGCCGACGTGTTCGCGGCGATCGCGCCGGTGGCCGGCACGCTGGGCGCCGGCATCGTCTGCCACCCGTCGCGTCCGGTGTCCGTGCTGGCGGCCCACGGAACCGCCGACCCGCTGGTGCCATTCGACGGCGGGAACGTGCGCGGACGGGGCGGGGTCAGCCATTCCATCTCGGCGAACACCATGGTCGACACCTGGCGTTCGGCCGATGGGTGCCAGGGCGATCCGTCGGCGCAGGTGCTGCCCGGCGTGGGCGACGGCACCGTCGTGCACCGCTTCGATTCCGCGGCCTGCGCGGCGTCCACCGAGGTGATCTTCTACCGGATCGACAACGGCGGGCACACCTGGCCGGGGGGCAAGCAGTATCTGCCCCAGGCGATCATCGGGCGCACCTCGCGCGCCCTGGACGCCTCGGAAGTCATCGCCCAGTTTTTCCTGGCGCACGGCCGGAACTAGCGGAAGCGGTTAGTATGCCTCATGGCCGTGACGAGGGCATCCCTTTGAAACTCAATCGATTTGGTGCAGCGGTGGCGGTCCTGGCCGCCGGTGCGGTGATCCTGTCGGCGTGCGGCAGCGACCACCACGCCACCGGTCCAAGCGGCACGAGCAGCCCGCCGGTGAAGGTGGCCTGCGGCGGCAAGCCGACCCTGCGGGCCAGCGGCTCCACCGCCCAGGCGAACGCGATGACCCGTTTCGTCAAGGCCTTCGAACAGGCCTGCGGAGGCCAGTCCCTCAATTACACGCCCAACGGCTCCGGCGCCGGCATCGGCGAATTCGTGGGCAATCAAACCGATTTCGCCGGCTCGGACTCGCCGCTGAGCAAGGACGAGTACGGACGCGCGCAGCAGCGCTGCGGCTCGCCCGCGTGGAACCTGCCGGTGGTGTTCGGCCCGATCGTCATCGGCTACAACGTCAACGGCGTGAGCGCCCTGAACCTCGACGGCGCGACCGCGGCCCGGATCTTCAGCGGCGGCATCACCGGCTGGAACGATCCGGCGATCGCGGCGCTCAACCCGGGCGTCACCTTGCCGGCCGAGCCGATTCGCGTCGTGTTCCGCAACGACGAGTCGGGCACCACCGACAACTTCCAGCGATATCTCGACAGCGCCTCCAACGGCGCGTGGGGCAAGGGCGCCGGCAAGACGTTCAACGGCGGTGTCGGCGAGGGCGCCAAGGGCAACGACGGCGCCGCGGCCGCCGTCAAGACCACCGAGGGGGCGATCACCTACGTCGAATGGTCGTTCGCCCAGGCGCAACAACTGAACACCGCCAAGGTCCTCACGTCGGCCGGCCCGGACCCCGTGACGATCAGCGCGGAATCCGTGGGCAAGACCATCTCGTCGGCCTTCTTCATCGCCAAGGGCAACGACCTTGCCCTCGACACCATCTCGTTCTATCGGCCCAACCAGCCCGGCGCGTACCCGATCGTGCTGGCGACCTATGAGATCGTGTGCTCGAAATACCCCGACCCGCAGGTCGGCGCGGCGGTAAAGGCCTTCCTGCAGAGCACGATCGGCGCCGGCCAGGACGGCCTCGCCGACAACGGGTACATCCCCATCCCGCAGGAGTTCAAGTCCCGGTTGTCGACCGCGGTCGACGCCATCTCATGAGCCATCTCATGACCCGCGGTAGCGGGGGCAGTACGCGGCGACGCTCGCGCCGATGAAGAAGCCGGCGCGGTAGCCGTCCAGGTTGCTGTTCGTCATCACCTCGGAGGCGATGTCGGACTTCTGCTTACCGAGATCGAGCTCGTCGCAGACCTCGTGACCGGCGACGATCGCGGCCTGTGGGGTGGCGAACTCGATGCCCTTGTTCTTCACCGCCGTGACGAAGAGGTTGTCGACCGCGTCGGCGCGCGCGGCCGGCGAGACCGCCACCGCGAGGCTGAGCATGGCCAGGGCGAGGCCGACCGATAGGCGCGTTCGGGTGGTCGTCATCGCTGGGACCTCCCGCCCGGTAGTGATGGGGCCCGTCCGGCCCGCGGTGCACAGAGATCATTGCATGCCGACCTGGCAGGAGGGGCACCAATACCTGACCCGATCGCCGCCGTCGTCGTAGCGGATGCGGGTGCCGCAGCGACGGCAGGGTTGCCCGGCGCGCCCGTAGACCCACAGCTGCCGGCCCGGCCGGGTATCGCCGGTGGTGCAGCGGTTCCAGCGGAAGCGGTTGGCCCACAGCATGTCTCGGGCGCGGGCGACGAGCCGGCGCGGGTCGGCGACGGCGGAGACCGGCGCGGTGGGCACCCGCCCGCTGACGAAACACAGTTCGTTGCAATAGACGTTGCCGATGCCGGCCAGCACCCGCTGGTCCAGCAGCGCCTCGGCGATCGGCCGGTCGGGTTGCGCCGCCAGGTTGGCGGCGGCGCGGTCGGCGTCCCAGTCCGGGCCCAGCAGGTCGGGTCCCAGGTGCGCGACCGCGTCCTGGTCGGCGTCCCGATTCAGGATCTCCAGCACGCCCAGGTCCACGCCGACCGCACGAACGCCGTTGGCTTCCAAGATGATCCGGGCGCGGTGATCCACCCGCACCGGGCGGCCGCCGACCCGCCAACTGCCGTCCATCTTCAGGTGCGAGTGAATGCTGGCCCGCCCCACCCGGATGAACAGGTGCTTGCCGCGGCTGAGCACCTCGTCGACCGCCTGCCCCGTCAGGTCGACCGTGGCGAACCGCGGCACCCGCACGTCGCAGCGCGTCAGCGTGCGCCCGGCCAGGTGCTCACGCAGCACGGCCGCGGTGTGCCAGACGGTGTCGCCCTCGGGCATGGGCTATCGCAGCCGCATTCCGCGTGGGGTGCGGGCGAACCCCGCATCGGCCAGCGCCTCGGCGGCCGGGTTCGGTCCCCCGGCGTGGGGTTGCAGCGCCGGCGTGCCGTCGATGCGTTCGACCAGGATCGACGCGACGCGCCGGGCGGCGACCAGGTCGGCCAGCGCCGCCGCCGCCGCATGGGCGGCCGCGGGGTCGTCGGTGAACGTCAGCAGCGATCGGCCGCCGCGCTCTAAGAACCAGGCCAGCTCGCCGTCCACCAGCACGACGAGGGCACCGGCCTTGCGGCCGGGGCGCGCGCCCTCCGCGCTGGAGGCGGGCCAGGGCAGGGCGGCGCCGTAGGGGTTGGCGGGATCGGCGGCGGCCAGCGCGACCGCCCGGTACTCGGGGCGCTCCTGATCGACGTCGTCGGTGTAGCTGCGCAGCCGGTCGACGGTGGACGCGACGGCGAACTGGGCGCCGCCCAGCGACTCGACGAAGTAGCCGCGCTGGCACCTGCCGGCCTCCTCGAACGTGCTCAGCACCTTGTAGAGGGTCGCGAACCCGCCCGGCACGCCCTCGGCCGCCACCGCGCCCCGGGTCAGCACGCCGTGGCGGCCCAGCAGCAGCTCGGCCTGGTAGTGAGCCCGCAGCGTGGAATCCGGCTCGGGTGTTGGCAGGGCCGACCATCTCCCGGCCACCGCCGGGTCGGTGCTGCGGTGCTGGGCGTGCGCGACGCTGTAGCGGCTCAGCCGCGGCGGGCGGCGGGTGCGGTGCGCGGGGACGGATCGCTTACGGGCCCCGGCGCCGGTCAGCAGGGCGCGCACCGGGGCGAACGTGTCGCCGGTGACCCAGCCGGCCCAGATCAGCTCCCACAGCGCGGTTTTCAGCTCCGACTCACCGATCGCGTCCTGGGCCAGCTGGCGGAAGAAGTAGGCGCCGCCCCCGGCCAGCGTGTCCAGGATCGCGCGGTGCGCGTCGGTGAAGTCGAGCTCGGCGGGGCCGGCCAGCGTCAGCGGAGCGGAATCGCTGGCGTGCAGCGCGATCCAGCCGTCGCCCGCCGAGATCGACCCGGCGCCCGACCAGGTCACCTCGCCTGCGGCGAGCAGTTCGTCGAGCATCGCGGGGGAGTAGTCGCGCACCCGCGGGGCTAGCACGAGCGGTTCGATTGCCGAAGCCGGCATCCGCACGCCGGCCAGCTGATCGATCACGGCGACCAGGCCGTCGAGACCCGACTGCGGCGACGACACGTGGTGCCAGGCCGGCAGGAACCGCCCGTACGCGGCGGTGCTCACCGGCTCCACCTGCGCGCGCAGCGCCGCCAGCGAACGCCGCCGCAGGATGCGCAACACATCGGCGTCGCACCACTGCTCGCCGCCGGCGCCCCCGGGCGGTTCGGCGGCGACGAACTCGCCGCGCACCAGCCGGCCGTCGGCCGCCAGCCGGCCCAGCACGTCGGCCGTGACGCGTAACCCGAGGCCGAACCTGCCGGCGGCCTCGGCCGTGGTGAACGGGGTGTGCGTGCGCGCGTAGCGGCCCAGCAGCTCGCCCAGCGGGTCGGCCACCGCCTCGGTGAACGCGGCCGGGACGCCCAGCGGAACCGCCGCCCCGACCCCGTCGCGCAGCCGCCCGATGTCCTCGACGGCCACCCACCAGCTGCGGCCCGCGAACGGCACGGTCAGCGCGCGCCTGGCGCCGCGCAACCCCTCCAGCCACCCCCCGACATCGGCGCCGCCGGCCCGGGCGGAGACCTCGTCCTCGGTCAGCGGGCCCAGCAGCCGCAACAGGTCCGCCACCCCTTCGGCGTCGCGGGCGGCCCGGTCGGCCGACAGGTGCTGCAGCTGCCGGCCCGTCGCGGCGATGACGTCCGGGTCGAGCAACTCCCGCAGCTCCACGCGGCCCAGCAGCTCGGCCAGCAGCGTGCTGTCCAAGGACAGCGCGGCGGCCCGGCGCTCGGCCAGGGGGGTGTCGCCCTCGTACATGAAGGCGCCGACGTAGCCGAACAACAGCGACGCCGCGAACGGGGAGGGCCGCGCGGTTTCCGCCTCGAGCACCCGCACCTTGCGCTGGGCGATGCCGGCCATCAGCGCGGTCAGCGCCGGGACGTCGTAGACGTCCTGCAGGCATTCGCGGATGGCCTCGAGCACCACCGGGAAGTCGGGGTACTTGCGCGCCACGTCCAGCAGCTGGGCCGCGCGCTGGCGCTGGTGCCACAGCGGCGAGCGGCGGCCGGGGTGGCGGCGGGGCAGCAGCAGCGCGCGCGCCGCGCACTCCCGGAACCGCGACGCGAACAGCGCCGAGCCGCCCACCTCGGCGGTGACGACGGGGTCGATCTCGTCGGCGTCGAAGACGAAAAGTTCTGCGCCCGGCGGGGTTTCGTCCAAAGTGTCGGGCAGGCGCACCACGATGCCGTCGTCGGAGGCGGTCGGCTTCTCGTCGAGGCCGTAGCGCTCGCGCAGCCGCCGGCCCACCGCCAGCGCGAGCGGCCCGTGCACCCGCAGCCCGTACGGCGAATGCAGGATCACCCGCCAATCGCCGAGCTCGTCGCGGAACCGTTCGACCAAAAGGGTGGTGTCGGTGGGGACCACCCCCGCGGCGGTCCGCTGCTCGTCCAGCAGCCCCCACAGGTTGTCGGTCGCGTAGGCATCGAAACCCAAAGCGGCGCAACGCTTGTCGAAGGCTTCGCGGTCGAGGCCGGCCAGCTCCCCGGTGAACGCGCCGAGCGCGGCGCCCAGCTCGGCCGGGCGGCCCACGTCGTCGCCGCGCCAGAACGGCAGCCGGGCCGGCTGTCCCGGCGCGGGGATCACCAGCACCCGGTCGTGGGTGATCTCGGTGATCCGCCAGCTGGTGGCGCCCAGCGAGATCACGTCGCCCGGTCGGGACTCGTACACCATCTCCTCGTCGAGTTCGCCGACCCGCGAAGGCTTTTCGGCCTCGGACGCCAGATACACGGTGAACAGCCCGCGGTCCGGGATGGCGCCGCCGGACGTGACGGCCAGCCGCTGCGCACCGGGCCGCGCGGTCAGCGTGCCGGTGTCGCGGTCGTAGACCAGGCGCGGGCGCAGCTCGGCGAACTCGGTGGACGGGTACTTGCCGGCCAGCAGGTCCAGGGTGGCCTCGAACACGCTGCGGGGCAGCGTCGCGAAGGGGGCGGCCCGCCGCACGGTGTCGAACCACCGGTCGGCATCCAGCGGCTCCAGCGCGGCGGCCGCGACGGTCTGCTGCGCCAGGATGTCCAGCGGGTTGGCGGGCACCCGCATCGTCTCGATCTGCCCGTCGAGCATGCGCTGCACCGTCACCGCGCACCCGATCAGGTCAGTGCGGTGCTTGGGGAACAGCACGCCGCGCGAGACCTCGCCGACCTGGTGGCCCGCCCGCCCGATCCGTTGCAGCCCGCTGGCCACCGACGGCGGCGCCTCCACCTGGATCACCAGGTCGACGGCGCCCATGTCGATGCCCAGCTCCAGGCTCGAGGTCGCCACCACCGCCTTGAGCAGCCCGCGCTTGAGGTCCTCCTCGACCAGGGCGCGCTGCTCCTTGCTGACCGAGCCGTGGTGGGCGCGCGCCAGCAGCGGCGGCGCGCCGAAGCTCTGGCCGCTCCCCATCAGGTGCGCCGGGGCGCCGCCGGCCACTTTCGGGTTGGGGTCGGTGTCCAGCGAGATCCCGGCGCGTTCGGCGTGGATCTCGTTGAGCCGGGAGGTCAGCCGCTCGGCCAGCCGCCGCGAGTTCGCGAACACGATGGTCGAGCCGTGCGACTCGATCAGGTCCACCAGCCGGGCCTCGACGTCGGGCCAGATCGAGTTGTTGGCGAGGTTGGCCATGTCGGGCACCGGGACCTGCACCGTGAGCTCGATGGTCTTGGCCGACGGCGGCGCCACCACCCGTGTCCGCGTGGCGGGGCTGGCGCCCGACAGGAAGCGCGCCAGCTCCTCGGGCGGGCGCACGGTGGCCGACAGCCCGATGCGCTGCGCGGGCGGCGCTTGCGACGAGGCGAGGCGCAGGTCGTCCAGGCGCTCCAGGGACAGGGCCAGGTGGGCGCCGCGCTTGCCGCCGGCGATGGCGTGGATCTCGTCGACGATCACCGTCTGAACGCTCGCGAGGGTTTCCCGGGCCGCCGACGTCAGCATCAGGAACAGCGATTCCGGGGTGGTGATCAGCACGTCGGGCGGGTGCGCGATGAGCTGCCGGCGGGCGGCGGGCGGGGTGTCGCCGGAGCGGACCCCGACGCTGATGTCCGGCGGGGGCAAGCCGTGCCGCTCGGCGATGCGGGTGAGCCCGGCCAGCGGGGTGCGCAGGTTGCGTTCGACGTCGACCGCCAGCGCCTTGAGCGGCGACACGTAGAGCACGCGGGTGCCGGCCGGCCGCTCCGCCGCCCCGGCGGGGGAAGCGGGGTTGGCCAGGGAGTCCAGGGCCCACAGGAACGCCGCGAGGGTCTTGCCGGAGCCCGTCGGCGCGATCACCAGGGTGTTGTCGCCGTCGGCGATGGCCTCCCAGGCCTGCGCCTGCGCGGTGGTCGGGGCGGCGAACGTGCCGGTGAACCACTCGCGGGTGGCCGCGCTGAACCGGCCCAACGGGTCGGGTGACCGGGAGTCGGTGCGAGTGCTCACCCAACCATGGTGCCAACGGGCACCGACAAATTGGTCGGTGAGCGCCTTCTCACAGCCTCGCTGTCGCCATCGCGTGCGCCAGCTCCGGCGGGATCTCCGGCACCCGGGCGATGGAGTCGAGCAGCGTGTGCGCGCAGGCGTCGGCGAGCCGGTCGGCGTCGGTGGTGGGGTCCATGATCCGCTGCCGGCAGATCTCGAAGGTGAACGCGAGCCAGCCTTGGATGATCACCCGCAGGTCCCGCTCGACGTTCGGTTCCAGCGCGCTGGTGTCCGGCATCCCGCTCACGACCTCGCCGATCCGCGACATGATGTGTTCCATCTGGCGGTTCTTGGCCTCGTCGTCGATGCCGAGCAGGACCGGGTCCGACCGGCCCAGCCCGACGTACGCGGCCCAGGCGGCCTCCGGGTTCGACTGGTGATAGGCCATGTAGGCCAGCACGCCGGTCCGGATCTCCTCGAACATCGTCATGCCGGGCTCGGGCGGGTTGTTGGTGGCGTCGTAGAGCCGGTCCGCCTCGTCCTTGACCACCGCGGCGAAGAACGCTCGCTTGTCCGGGAAGTAGTGGTACATCAGCGCGCGGGACACGCCCGCGCGTTCGGCTATCTCGTCAATGCGGACCTCGTCATAGGGTCGCTTCCCAAAGACCTCTGCCCCCAAAGCGAGCAGCTCTGCGCGGCGATCCTCAGGGGATAACCGCCTTCTAGCTGTCGGCATGTGTCAGATAGTACTCACACGGTATGAGACGCCCGCCACATTGGCTCAACCAAACGTCACGCCCTGGGCCAGCGGTAACGCGTCGGAATAATTGACGGTATTGGTACTTCGGCGCATGTAGGCCTTCCACGCGTCCGAGCCGGACTCCCGCCCGCCGCCGGTTTGCTTCTCGCCGCCGAACGCGCCGCCGATCTCGGCGCCCGACGTGCCGATGTTGACATTGGCGATGCCGCAATCGGATTCGTCCAGGAAGCGCTCGGCCTCGCGCAGGTCGGTGGTGAAGATCGCCGACGAAAGTCCTTGCGGCACGGCGTTGTTGAGCGCGATCGCCTCGCCCAGGTCGTCATAGGTCAGCACGTAGAGGATCGGCGCGAACGTCTCGGTGGCCACGATGTCGGTCTGTGCCGGCATGCGGACGACGGCCGGCTCGACGTAGTAGGCGCTCGGGTGGGCCTCTTGCCCGTCAGGGCTGGCGAGATGGAAGCGCTCGCCGCCGAAGACCTCGCCGCCGTCGGCTCGCGCCTGCTCGAGGGCCCCGACCATGTCGCGGTAGGCGGTCTCGTGGATGAGCGGGCCGACGAGCGTGCCCGGCGCCGACGGGTCGCCGATCGCCAGCCGCCCGCACGCGTCCACGACCCGGGCGACCACGTCGTCGGCCACGCTGCGGTGCACGATCAGCCGGCGCAGGCTGGTGCAGCGTTGCCCGGCGGTGCCGGCGGCGGCGAACACGATGGCCCGCACAGCCAGGTCCAGGTCGGCCGACGGCGTGACGACGGCTGCGTTGTTGCCGCCCAGCTCCAGCAGGGGCCGCCCGAAGCGCGCGGCGACCCGGGGGCCGACGGCCTGGCCCATGCGCACCGAACCGGTGGCGGACACCAACGCGATCCGGTCGTCGTCCACCAGCAGCTCGCCGAGGTCGCGCTCGCCCAAGACCAGGCCGCTGACCGCGGCGGGGGCGCCGACGTCCGCGGCCGCGCGGCCGATCAGCGCCTGGCAGGCCAGCGCCGTCAGCGGCGTCAGCTCCGACGGCTTCCACACGACGGTGTCGCCGCACACCAGCGCCACGGCGGCGTTCCACGCCCACACGGCGACCGGGAAGTTGAACGCGGTGATCACCCCGACCACACCGAGCGGGTGCCAGGTCTCCAGCAGGCGGTGCCCGGGGCGCTCGGACGCGATGGTGCGGCCGTACAGCTGGCGCGACAGGCCCACCGCGAACTGGCAGACGTCGATCATTTCCTGCACCTCACCGAGCGCCTCGGAGCCGATCTTGCCCACCTCGACGGTCACCAACGTCGCCAGGTCGTCCTTGTGGCGGGTGAGCAGCTCGCCGAGGCGGGCCACCAGCGCGCCGCGCACCGGGGCCGGCGTGGCGCGCCACGCCGAGAACGCCTCGGCGGCGTCGGCGATGATCGCCCGGGCCTGCTCGGGCGTGGTGTGGCCGACGGTGAACAGCACCTCGCCGGTGATGGGCGTGCTGGCCGGCAGCCCGTGCCCGGCGGGGTCGCCGAGCGTGACGCCGACGTCCATCGCTTGATAGGCCGCGCGCACCCGGGACCGCAACTCCTCGGTACGTTCGGTCTTCATCGGGCTGCCTCCTCGTAAAGTGCGTACGGGTCGCGGATCTCGCGGCCGATTGCCCCGGCCAGCCACTGAGCGTCGTAGCCCGAGTCGTCGGCCGCCGCCCGCGCCCGGGTTTCGCGGTCCAGGTTGGAGCGGAAGATGCCCGCCGCCGACGCCGGCAGGAAGTCTTCGTAGACGACCGGCGCCGACGGGTCGCCGCCGCGATAGTAGGCCAGCCCCTCGGCGGCCATTTCCGCGTCGGTCGGCGGGAAGTGCCGGTGCCACGCCGCCGCCGGGTCGGGCGCGCCCATCGCGGCGTCGTAGCGTTCCCGGCCCTTGCGCGTCAGCGCGACCCCGCGCGCCTCGACCTCGCCGAAGCGCACCCGCACGCTACCCGCGGTGACGCGGCCGTCCCGGCCGCGAAACAGGCAGGGCTCGGCCAGCGCGCGAAAAGAGGTCTGGCGCAACAGGACCGCGGGCCCGTCGGTGCGGGGCGGCCCCTGGATGGCGTCGATCATGGTGATGCCGCGCGCGGTCATCCGCCGATACAGCTCGTCGATGTCGAGCACCCGCGGCGTGAGGTGGTTGATGTGGGTGGAGCCCACCCCGGCGACGTCGGCGGCCACCGCCGACACCCGCGACAGCTCGTCGTACCAGGCCTTGTCAACCGGCTCGCGCGACAGCGCGAACGCCGCCACCGCCGCCGAGACGAACGCGCCCGCCTCGTCGGCGGCGCAGCCGCCGTCGGCCGCAATTGTTCGCGCCCGCTCGACCAATGCGGGGTCGAAGAGCCGCCGGCGCGCGACGAACGTCTCCACCCGGGCCCGCAGCTCGGGGCCGAAGTAGCGCGCGTCACGCGTGGCGAGCATCGAGGTGAACACCCGAAACGGGTTGCGCGCCAACTCATTCGCGTCGAGGGGACGAAAGGCCGTGGACACCACCGGAATCGGCGAGGCGGCGCGGCGCAGGTCGTAGTAGCCCACCGGGTACATGCCGAAGGCGGCGAACAGGTCGGCGACGGCGGCCAGTTCAGCGGGGCTGCCCACCCGGATCGCGCCGTGCCGCTCCGCGGTGACCCGATCCATCGACCCAAGCCGTTCGGCGTCGGGATGTCGCGCCACGTGGGCGGCGTTGACCTGGCCGCTCACCTCGACCAGCGTGCCGTACGCGGGAACCTCCCCGGCGTACATGGCGGACAGCCCGGCCGCGAATCGGGCGCGCAGCTGCCACGCCGCCAGCGTGCCTTCCCGGGGGCTCATGGCGCGCCGTCGATTTCGGCTTTGCTGCGATAATCTCCGCCCATGGGTGACGCGCTCGACGAGATTGACCGGACCCTGGTGCGCGAGCTGGTCGCCAACGGTCGCGCGACCCTGGCGGAGCTGGCCGCGAAGGCGGGCCTGTCGGTCTCCGCGGTGCAGTCCCGGGTGCGCCGGCTGGAGTCGCGCGGCGTGGTGGCGGGGTATTCCGCGCGGATCAACCCGGAGGCGGTCGGGCACCTGCTCTCGGCGTTCGTGGCCATCACTCCCTTGGATCCTTCTCAACCCGATGATGCGCCCGCCCGCCTGGAACACATCGCGGAGATCGAGTCGTGTCACTCGGTGGCGGGCGAGGAGAGCTATGTCCTGCTGGTCCGCGTCGAGTCCGCCCGGGCGCTCGAGGACCTGCTGCAGCGGATCCGCACGGCGGCCGACGTCCAGACGCGAAGCACCATCATCCTCAATACTTTTTACAGTGATCGGCAATACATACCATAATATTTCCTGTCAATATGTCATAGCACCGTAAGAATCACGCTAACATGAGCGGCATGACCGCCGCCGTTTCCGACCGGGTTCCCGAGACGTTGTCGCGCAGCATGCTGGTTGACGGGTTCGACTTGGTGCTTGACCTGACGCGGTCGGCCGGCTCCTACCTGGTCGACGCCCGGGACGGCCGCCGCTACCTCGACATGTTCACGTTCGTCGCGTCGTCGGCGCTGGGCATGAACCACCCGGCGCTGGCCGACGACGAGGAGTTCCGCGCGGAGCTCCTCGCGGCCGCGCTGAACAAGCCGAGCAACCCCGACGTGGCCACGGCGGCGATGGCCGGGTTCGTCGAGACCTTCGTCCGGGTGCTGGGTGATCCCGCGCTGCCGCACCTGTTCTTCATCGAGGGCGGCGCGCTGGCGGTGGAGAACGCGCTGAAGGTCGCGTTCGACTGGAAGAGCCGCCACAACCAGGCGCGCGGGATCGACCCGGCGCTGGGCACGCGGGTCCTGCACCTGCGCGGCGCGTTCCACGGTCGCAGCGGCTACACGTTGTCACTGACCAACACCAAGCCGCTCACCGTGGCCCGCTTCCCGAAGTTCGACTGGCCGCGCATCGACGCGCCCTATATCCGGCCGGCGACCGACATGGACGCGCTCGAGGCCGAGTCGTTGCGGCAGGCCCGGGCGGCGTTCGACGCGCACCCGCGCGACGTCGCGTGCTTCGTGGCCGAGCCCATCCAGGGGGAGGGCGGCGACCGCCACTTCCGTCCCGCCTTCTTCGCGGCGATGCGCCGGCTGTGCGACGAACACGACGCCTTGTTGATCTTCGACGAGGTCCAGACCGGCTGCGGGCTGACCGGAACCCCGTGGGCCTACCAGCAACTGGGCGTGCAACCCGATGTGGTGGCGTTCGGCAAGAAGACCCAGGTGTGTGGGGTGATGGCCGGCCGCCGGGTCGATGAGGTCCCCGACAACGTGTTCGCGGTCGCCTCCCGGCTCAGCTCGACCTGGGGCGGCAGCCTGGCCGACATGGTGCGGGCCCGCCGCATCCTGGAGGTGATCGAGGCCGACGGGTTGTTCGATCGCGCCGCCGAGTTGGGGCGCTACCTGCTGGGCCGGCTGGTCGAACTGGCCCACGACTTCCCGGCCTTGGTTCTCGACCCCCGCGGCCGCGGCCTGATGTGCGCGTTCAGCCTGCCGAGCACCGGGGCCCGTGAGGCGGTGATCGCCCAGCTCTGGCAACGCCGCGTGATCGCGCTGCGCTGCGGGGAGGACGGCGTCCGGTTCCGGCCCGCGCTGACGGTCACCCGGGGGGAGATCGATGCCCTGGTTTGCGCCCTGAGCGGCGCTTTGACGGCCGTGACGTGGGCCTGAGGGCGGTTTACCCTGATAGGGCGCAGGGTATCCGGATCTGCATCATCGTGGCGCGTAACCAATGCGGCGCAGCGAACGATTAACCAATAAATCAGGGCCGGCACACGGGGGACGACTATGCAAACGGCGGATCAGCGGTCGCCGGGTGACCGCTTAGGGCAGGAGGACCGCGAGGTGCACGCGGCCATCCGGTTTGCCGCCCTGGCCGCGGTCGCGGGCATGGGCTTCTTAGTTCTTGCCGCGCTGTGGGTCAGCACCTGCCCCGGGACCGGCGTCGACACCGCGGCCTGTGGCACGCCCCAGCGCACGATCCTGGCGCTGGGCGGTCCGCTGATTCTGCTGGCCGGGGCGCTCTGGGCGTTCCTGCGCACCTACCGGGTATGGAAGGCCCACGGCACCTGGTGGGGATGGCACGGCGCGGGCTGGTTCCTCCTGACCTTGATGGTGGTGGCCCTGGGTCTGGGCGTATCCCCGATCGCCGGGCCGGTGCTGGCCCTGTGACCTGCGCCGACTAGACGCGCGAGTCGGGCAGCGCGGGGCTCTCCGTCTCGGTTCGCGGGATCTCGGTTCGTGGGATGAAGTGCCATTGCTCGTCGATGCGGCCCACGCGGCGATGCTCCGCGACGAACCACAACGCCCCGGCAATCGTCCCGAGCACGGCCACCAGGCTCGTGGTGGCGACCCATTCGTAGTGGCCGTAGGCGGCCGCAGCCGTCGTGCTGATCATCCCGCCCACCGCGACCAGGAACAGGATGAACCCGGGCCAGTACAGGTTGTCCTTCATCGAGAAACCGGCGTGCGGTTGCGTCGTCCGGAAGTGGTCCGTCGGATCGCGATGCCTGTCGCTCATCACCCCTCCTTCGGTCGTTTTCAGGTCGTCGAGTCGGCCGTGTCGCGAACCGGCGCCTCTGGCAGCAGAATCGCCCCGATCGTGGTCACCAGCCACACGATGATCGTCGCGGCGAGCCAGGAGGCGGCGCCGCGGATGGACAGGCCGTGGGTGAACGCCGCGGCCACGCTCAACGCGACCAGGGTCAGCACCAGCCCGGCGCCCCCGAGCAGCAGCGACGCGTATGCCCGCGGCAACTTCACGATCAGCAGCGACAGGCTTGCCTGCGCCACCGAGAACAACAGCACGGCGACGATAAACCCCGACGCCGACACCGAAACGCCGGGCACGACCCAGGCCGCCGCCAGCAGGCCGACGGCCCACGACGCGAGAAACACAACCGCACGAAGCAGAGCCTGCTTCATGTCAACAAGTGTAGGTCGCGGGGTAGACGGTGTTAAGGGTCCGCCGGCGGGGGTTATTCGCCGCCGCAATTGGGTATCAGCTGTAAACCATGATGAGTGCCGGAAGGGTTGCGTCAGCGACGCCGACATCGATGCCCACTGCCATAGACGTGACCAGCGGCGGCGATTGTGACTAATCGATTGGAACCCACGGTCGACGGCGGGCTGCGCGGCAATAGTAATGTCAAGCAGACATTGCCGGGAGACCATATGACCGATCCGGGAGTTCGCGCGAACACGCGTCAACGCGGCCACCGCGCCGTCGAGCTGCACGTTGCGGCACGCCTCGAGAACCTGGCGATGCTGCGCACGCTGGTCGGTGCCATCGGCACCTTCGAGGACCTGGACTTCGACGCGGTCGCCGACCTGCGCCTCGCGGTCGACGAGGTGTGCACCCGCCTCATCCGCTCGGCCACGCCGGGCGCGACGCTGGTGGTGGTGGTCGACCCGCACGATGACGAGTTGGTGGTCGAGGCCTCCGCGGCGTGCGACACCCACGACGTGGTGGCGCCCGGCAGCTTCAGCTGGCACGTCTTGACCTCCCTGGCCGACGAAGTCCAGACCTTCCACGACGGTCGCGAACCCGATGAGACCGGCAGTGTCTTCGGTATCACGCTGACCGCGCGACGGGCGGCCTCTAGCAGGTGACAGCGCGAGCTGCCGGCGGTTCGGTTTCGCGGCCGAACGAGTATGCGGACGTCCCGGACATGTTCCGGGAGCTGGCCGGCGTCCCCCCAGACTCGATGGAATTCCAGCGCCAGCGGGACAAGATCGTGGAGCGGTGCCTGCCGCTGGCCGACCACATCGCCCGCCGGTTCGAAGGCCGCGGCGAACCGCGCGACGACCTGGTCCAGGTTGCGCGGGTCGGCCTGGTCAACGCCGTCGTCCGCTTCGACGTCGAGACCGGGTCGGACTTCGTCTCGTTCGCGGTGCCCACGATCATGGGCGAGGTCCGCCGCCACTTCCGCGACAACAGCTGGTCGGTCAAGGTCCCGCGCCGCCTGAAGGAACTGCACCTGCGGCTGGGCACCGCCACCGCCGATCTGTCCCAGCGGCTCGGCCGGGCGCCGACGGCGTCCGAACTCGCCGTCGAACTCGGCATGGAGCGCGACGAGGTGGTCGAGGGCCTGGTGGCGGGCAGCTCGTACAACACGCTGTCCATCGACACCGGCGGCGGCAGCGACGACGACGACGCCCGCGCCATCGCCGACACGTTGGGCGACGTGGACGCCGGCCTCGACCGCATCGAGGATCGCGAGGCGTTGCGCCCGTTGCTCGAGGCGCTGCCCGAGCGGGAACGAATGGTGTTGGTGCTCAGGTTTTTTGAGTCGATGACGCAGACGCAGATCGCCGAGCGGGTCGGCATCTCACAGATGCACGTGTCGCGCCTGCTGGCGAAGTCGCTAACGCGGCTGCGGGACCAACTGAAGTAGCGGCCGCGACTCGTCGCGCTCGCTCTTGGTGGGGCGCAGCAGCGGCTCGGCTTGCGGCGTCGTCACGGGCAGGGTGCCGTCGGGGTCGCAGATCCTCAACAACCGCGCTACGGCCGGGCTCGGCACCATGGCCCAGTGCAACTGGGCGGCCGAGCACGTGACGTTGATCCGGTGCAGGGCCGAAAAGCCAGCGGTACCAATGAATTCCAGGCCGCGCAGGTCGACGATGATCCGGCGCGCGCGCCGGACGCTGCGTTGCGCGTAGATGGCGAGCTGATCGGCGTTGGCGGCGTCGAGCTCACCGTCGACGGTGATCACCGCCCCCAGCGCGCTCAAGCGGGACGTGAATTGTGCGGTTCGGCTTTGTTGCCAAGATTGGGCCACAGACATGCGTGTCTCCGTCATTTGGAGGGTGTTGCTGCGGACGACGCCAGGTGGCCGTGAAGCTCGAGATCGGGGAGTTTGCCTTCCCGCTTGCCTGACGTGATCCGGGCGGCTGTGAACTCAACCTGAAACCGACCCTACCCGCGCCGGGGCGGGTCGGACAACGCTATTGACGTTTCTTCTGAGTTTCTTCGTGTTATTTGATCTCGGCGAGGACGGTGCCCTGGGTGATGGCCGCGCCGGCCTCGACGGCGAGTCCGGTGATGGTGCCGTCCTTGTGCGCGGTGACCGGGTTTTCCATTTTCATCGCCTCGAGGACTACGACCAGGTCGCCGGCGGCGACCTCCTGACCCTCCTCCACCGCGACCTTGACCACGGTGCCCTGCATGGGCGCCGTCACCGCGTCGCCGGAGGCGGCCACCCCCGCGTGCGATCCGCGCTTGCGCGGCTTGGGCTTCTTGCGGATCACCCCGGCCGGGTCGGCCGAACCGTTGGCCAGGGCCAGGTCGCCGGGCAGCGAGACTTCGAGCCGGCGCCCGCCGACCTCGACGACCACCGTCTGCCGGGGCCGGGCGTCCTCTTCGTCGATCGGCTCGCCGCCGGTGAAGGGCTCGATGGTGTTGTTCCACTCGGTCTCGATCCAGCGGGTGTGCACCGAGAAGCCATTCTCGTCACCGATGAACGCCGGGTCTCTCACCACGGCGCGGTGGAACGGGATAACGGTCGCCAAGCCTTCGACGTGGAACTCGTCGAGGGCCCGGCGGGAGCGGGCCAGGGCCTCCTCGCGGGTGGCGCCGTAGACGATCAGCTTGGCCAGCATCGAGTCGAACTGGCCGCCGATCACCGATCCCGCCTCGACGCCGGAGTCCAGCCGGACGCCCGGCCCGCTGGGTGTCTCGTACTTGGTGACGGGCCCCGGGGCGGGCAGGAAGCCGCGCCCGGCGTCCTCGCCGTTGATCCGGAACTCGAGGGCGTGCCCGCGCGGGGTTGGGTCCTCGGTGATGTCGAGCTTCTCGCCGTTGGCGATCTTGAACTGCTGCAACACCAGGTCGATGCCCGCGGTCTCCTCGGTGACGGGGTGCTCGACCTGCAGGCGGGTGTTCACCTCCAGGAAGGAGATCAGGCCGTCCTGGCCGACCAGGTACTCGACGGTGCCGGCGCCGTAGTAGTGCGCCTCCTTGCAGATCCGCTTGGCCGACTCGTGGATCTCCTTGCGCTGCGCGTCGGTCAAGAACGGCGCCGGCGCCTCCTCGACCAGCTTCTGGAAGCGGCGCTGCAGCGAGCAGTCGCGGGTGCCGGCGACGACGACGTTGCCGTGCTGGTCGGCGATCACCTGCGCCTCGACGTGGCGGGGCTTGTCCAGGTAGCGCTCGACGAAGCACTCGCCCCGGCCGAACGCCGCGACGGCTTCGCGCACCGCCGACTCGTACAGGTGCGGGATCTCCTCGAGGGTGCGGGCGACCTTCATGCCGCGCCCGCCGCCGCCGAAGGCGGCCTTGATGGCGATCGGCACGCCGTACTCCTTGGCGAAGGCCACCACCTCGTCGGCGTCCTTGACCGGGTCCGGGGTGCCGGGCACCAGCGGCGCCTGGGCGCGCGCGGCGATGTGGCGGGCGGTGACCTTGTCGCCGAGGTCGCGGATCGACTGCGGGCTGGGGCCGATCCAGATCAGGCCGGCGTCGATGACCGCCTGCGCGAAGTCGGCGTTCTCGGAGAGGAAGCCGTAGCCGGGGTGGACGGCGTTGGCGCCGGACTTCTCCGCGGCGTCGAGGAGCTTGCCGAAGTCCAGGTAGGACTCCGCAGACGTCTGCCCCCCCAGGGCGAACGCCTCGTCGGCCAGCCGCACGTGCGGCGCGTCGGCGTCGGGCTCGGCATACACCGCCACGCTGGGCAGGCCCGCGTCGCGGGCCGCACGGATCACCCGGACGGCGATCTCACCGCGATTGGCGACGAGCACCTTGGAGATCCTCGAGCTGGCGTGACTAGCCACTTCGCCTCCTGTTCGGCTGGACGTCATATGCGTCTCTAAGAGAAATTCTTACAAGTCTTGTCCCGGGGAAGTTTATGCGGCGCGCCGTAGGGGCTGATACCCGGTCTCCAAATCCGTTCCTGATCAGGTCGTCTCGCGCAATCGCCGCTTGATGCGGGCCAGCATCGCCGACATGCCGCGCAGCCGCAGCGGGCTGATCAGAGCGGCCAGGCCCAGCTCGGTGTAGAAGTCCTCGGGCACCGCGAGGATGTCGGCGGCCGGTTGCTCGTCCAAACCGGCGGCCAGGATCGACGCGAACCCCCGGGTGGTGGGCGCCTCGGCGGGCGCGCTGAAGTGCAGCCGCACCCGGTTGCGGTCGCTGGCGTCGACGTGCAGGAACAGCGGCGACTGGCACTCGGGCACCGGCTCCATCGCCGCCTCCTCGAGGTCGGCCGGCAGCGCGGGAAGGTCGTTGGCGAACTCCAGCAGCAGCGTCAGCTTGTCCTGGCCCTGGACTTCGGCGAAGTCGGACACCACCTCGGCCAGGGGGGCGGGCATGCTCATCAGACCGGAACGGCTCCCGGCTGCTCGCCCGCGACGATCGGCACCCGCACGGTGTTGCCCCACTCGGTCCACGATCCGTCGTAGTTGCGGACCCCGGGCTTGCCCAGCAGGTGGGTGAGCACGAACCAGGTGTGGCTGGACCGCTCGCCGATGCGGCAGTAGACGACGGTCTTGTCGTCCGGCTGCAGGAAGCCGTAGAGCTCCTCGAGCTCGGCGCGGGGGCGGAAGCGGCCGCTCTCGTCGACCGCCTTGCCCCACGGGATCGACACGGCGGTGGGGATGTGCCCGGCCCGCAGCGCCCCCTCCTCGGGGTAGTCGGGCATGTGGGTGCGCTTGCCGGTGTACTCGTCCGGCGAGCGCACGTCGATCAGCGGCTCGGAACCGAGGATGGCCAGGACGTCGTCCTTGTACGCGCGGATGGGCGCGTCGTTGCGCTGCACGACCGGATAGCCGCTCGACGTCGTGGTCGGGACGTCCAGGGTGGTGTCGCGGCGCTCGGCCAGCCACAGGTCGCGCCCGCCGTTGAGCAGGCGCACGTCGGGGTGGCCGAATAGCGTGAAGACCCACAGTGCGTAGGCCGCCCACCAGTTGCTCTTGTCGCCGTAGATCACCACCGTGTCGTCGCGGGCGATGCCCTTGCGGTCCATCAGCTCGGCGAACTGCTCGCCGTTGATGTAGTCGCGCACCCGCGGGTCGTTGAGGTCGGTGTGCCAGTCGATCTTGACCGCGCCGGGGATGTGGCCGACGTCGTAGAGCAACACGTCCTCGTCGGACTCGACGATCGCCAGGCCCGGGGCGCCCATGTTGGCGGACAGCCAGTCGGCGGTGACCAGTCGTTCGGGGTGGGCGTATTCGGCCAGGGACGGGTGTGGATCGGGGGGTAAGGACACGACTTCGAGCCTACCGCCGGGTCTCCCACAGCGAGGCCACGGACAGCCCGGCCCGGCCCAGCAGCTCACGCAGCAGCGGCAGGCTCACGCCGATCACGTTCGACGGATCGCCCTCGATCCCGTCGACGAACCAGCCGCCCAGCCCGTCCAGGGTGAAGCCGCCGGCCACCCGCAAAGGTTCGCCGTCGGCTATGTACGCCCGCAGATCCGCCTCGGCAGGCGCGGCGAAATGCACTGTGGTGCAGGCGGATTGGACCTCGCGGTGGGTGATCGCGCCGTCGCGCAGCCGCAGCAGGCAGTGCCCGGTGTGCAGCCGGCCCGAGCGGCCGCCCATCAGCCGCCACTGGCTCACCGCGGCCTCGGCCGATCCCGGCTTGCCGCACAGCCGGCCGTCGATGGCCAGCATCGAATCACAGCCCAGCACAACGCAATCGGCCGCGGTGGCGCCGTCGAGCCGCCCGGCGACGTCGTTGGCCTTGGCCGTGGCCAGCGCGCAGACCACCTGGTCGGGCGGGGCGTCGGGCGCCAGGCCCGCGGCGATTAGGTCCTCGTCGACGCCGGACACCACGACGAGCGGATCGAGGCCGGCCTGGCGCAGCACCTTGAGGCGGCCGGGCGAGGCCGACCCCAGCACCAGCCGGGTCAATGCCGCATGTGTGTCATCTGCTGCATCGTCAGCCGCTGGTAGTTCGACATCGCGTAGCGCAGCCGGTCGACCGGCAAGCCCCAGCGGGTGCTCTCCGGCTGGCTGGGCTCGGGCGAGGCGGCGCCCACGCCGCCCAGCACGGCCACCAGCGCCGCCAGCTCCGCGTCGGTCGGGTTCCCTTTGAGTACCTGGATGTGCGGATCGTGCTGCTGCGGCGTGTCGTCTGTCATAGCGGAATGTTCCCGTGCTTCTTGGGCGGCAGGTGGCTGATCTTGCGTTCCAGCAGGCGCAGCGCCGTGCCGATGTAGCCGCGGGTGTACGACGGCGGGATCACCGCGTCGACGTAGCCGCGCTCGGCCGCGACGTAGGGGTTGACCAGCGTGTCCTCGTACTCCTGCTGCAGCTGCAGGCGCAGCGCGTCCACGTCCTCGCCGTTGCGCGCGGCCTCGGCCAGCTGCTGGCGGTACACGAAGCCGACCGCGCCGGAGGCGCCCATCACCGCGATCTGGGCCGTCGGCCAGGCCAGGTTGACGTCGCAGCCCATGTCCTTGGAACCCATGACGCAGTAGGCGCCGCCGTAGGCCTTGCGGGTGATGACCGTGATCTTGGGCACGGTCGCCTCGCCGTAGGCGTACAGCAGCTTGGCCCCGCGCCGGATGATGCCGTTGTACTCCTGGCCGGTGCCCGGCAGGAAGCCCGGCACGTCGACCAGCATGACGATCGGGATGTTGAAGCAGTCGCAGGTCCGCACGAAGCGGGCCGCCTTCTCCGAGGCGTTGATGTCCAGGCAGCCGGCGAACTGGGTGGGCTGGTTGGCCACGATCCCGACCGGCCGGCCGTCGATGCGGCCGAACCCGACGACGATGTTCTGCGCGTAACCGCCCTGGATCTCCAGGAACTCGTCGTCGTCGAGGATCCGGGTGATCACCTCGTGCATGTCGTAGGGCTGGTTGGGCGAGTCCGGGATCAGGGTGTCCAGCTCGAGGTCCTCCTCGGTGAGGTTCTCCTCGATGGGCCCCGCGGGGGCGGGCTCGGCGTACCGGGGCGGGTCGGTGGCGTTGTTCGGCGGCAGGTAGCTCAGCAGGTCGCGAACCCAGTCGAAGGCGTCCTGCTCGCCGGAGGCCACGTAGTGCAGCGTGCCCGACTTGGCCATGTGGGTGTGGGCGCCGCCGAGCTCCTCCATGGTGACGTCCTCACCGGTGACCGTCTTGATGACGTCGGGGCCGGTGATGAACATCTGGCTGGTCTGGTCGACCATGACCACGAAGTCGGTCAGGGCGGGGGAGTAGACGTGGCCGCCGGCGGCCGCGCCCATGATCAGCGAGATCTGCGGGATCACCCCCGACGCGATGATGTTGTTGCGGAAGATCCGGCTGTACAGGCCCAGCGAGACGACGCCCTCCTGGATGCGCGCGCCGGCGCCGTCGTTGATGCCGATGAGCGGGCGGCCGGTCTTGATCGCCAGCTCCTGCACCTTGACGATCTTCTCGCCGTACACCTCGCCGAGGCTGCCGCCGAACACCGTGGCGTCCTGGCTGAAGATGCACACGTCGCGGCCGTCGATGGTGCCGTAGCCGGTGATCACGCCGTCGCCCAGCGGGCGGTTCTTGTCCAGGCCGAAGTTGGTGCTGCGGTGGCGGGCCAGGGCGTCGAGCTCGACGAACGAGTCCTCGTCGAGCAGGGCCAGGATGCGCTCGCGGGCGGTCAGCTTGCCCTTGGCGTGCACCTTCTCGACGGCCTCTTCGCCGACCGGGTGCAGCGACTCCTCCCGCCGCTTGTGCAGCTCGGCCAGCTTGCCCGCGGTGGTGTGGATGTCGATGGTGTGCTCGGCGGCGGGCTCGGCGGTGTGGTCGGTAACGCTTGTCATGGGACTCGATGGTATCGGCAGGCCCCGCGCCGGTGCTTAGGCTGGGTGGAGTGACGGACCGCGATTCGCTTCGGCAACCGCTGGATCAGGCCGCGCTGCGCGCCGAGCTGATCGGCACCGGGCTGGGCTGGCGCCGGCTCGACGTCGTCGAGCAGACCGGCTCCACCAACGCCGACCTCTTGGCGCGCGCGGCGGCGGGCGACGACGTCGCCGGGGCGGTGCTGATCGCCGAGCATCAGACGGCCGGCCGCGGGCGCCACGGGCGCGGCTGGACGGCCAGCCCACGGGCCCAGATCACGATGTCGGTGGGCGTCAGCGTCGTCGACGTGCCCACCGAGGGCTGGGGCTGGCTGTCGCTGGCCACCGGGGTGGCGATCGTCGACGCGGTGCTGGCCGTCACCGGGGTGCAGGCGGGCCTCAAGTGGCCCAACGACGTGCTGGCCGGCCCGCCGGACTCCGCGGGCAAGCTGGCCGGCATCCTCGCCGAGGTGGCCCGCCCGGTCGTGGTGATCGGCTTGGGGCTCAACGTGACCCAGGCCCCCGACGAGGTCGACGGGCCCGGCGCCACGTCGCTGTTCGACCTCGGCGTGCCCGAGCCGGACCGCGGCCGGCTGGTCGGCGCGGTGCTGACCGAACTGGGCAGGCGGATCGTGGCCTGGCGGGCCGCGCGGGGCGCCGACTGGGCGCTGGCGGCCGACTACCGGGCGCGCAGCCTGACCATCGGGCGCCCGGTGCGCGCCGTGCTGCCCGGCGACAAGGAGGTCGTGGGCACCGCGACCGCGGTCGACGACCAGGGCCGGTTATGTGTGGAGGCCGGCGGCCAAACCGTCGTGGTTTCCGCCGGTGACGTCGTGCATCTGCGCCAGCAGCGGTAGCTTTTTCACGTGAGCTATCCGGACAACGCCCTGGCCGCCGGCGAGCAGGTCGTCCTGCACCGCCACCCGCACTGGAAGCGGTTGATCTGGCCCGTCGTGGTGCTGGTGCTGGCGACCGCGCTGGCCGCGTTCGGCTCCGGCTACCTCAACTCGACGCACTGGGAGCAGCTCGCCAAGAACATCATCTACGGCGTCATCTGGGGCATCTGGCTGGTGATCGTCGGCTGGCTCACGCTGTGGCCGTTCCTGGGCTGGCTGACCACGCATTTCGTTGTCACCAATCGCCGGGTGATGTTTCGGCACGGAGTGCTCACGCGCAGCGGCATCGACATCCCGCTGGCGCGCATCAATAGCGTGGAGTTCCGGGACCGCTTGAGCGAGCGCATGTTTCGCACCGGAACGCTGATCATCGAGTCGGCGTCACAAGATCCGTTGGAGTTCTACAACATTCCGCGGCTGCGCGAGGTGCACGCGCTGCTGTATCACGAAGTCTTCGACACCCTCGGTTCCGAGGAGTCGCCGAGCTGACCGAATCGGCTCGCCTTTTTCCGCCACGACCGCAACAGGGTGACGTTGCTCTTCTCCAGCTCGTCCTCCAGGACCTCGGCGAAACCGCCTGCGGTAAGGGCGGATTCGATCGCCTTGTCGGGGTTGCGGGCGAACTCGTCGGGAAACACCCAGCGCCGGAACGCCCAGAAGCGGAACGCCATCTGCAACAGGTTGCCGATGATGTAGGCCGAGATGAAGTCGGTGATGTTCTCCAGCGTCAGCGACACCTCGGGCACCCGAAGGTGCAGCACGTAGTGCGAAAACCACAGCGGCGCCATGGAAAGCAGCACGCCCACGCCGCTGAAGGCGAAGAACAAGAACGCCTCGTGGTGGCGCTCGCGGCCGCCGCGGTCGCGGAAGCTCCACTCCCGGTTCAAGACATAGGAGGCGATGACCGCGACGATGCCCGCGATCACCTTGGCGGTCACCGGCTTGGGTTCGAGGATCGTCAGCTTGAGGGTGTAGAAGATCGCCGAGTCGATGACGAACGTGGTGCCGCCGACGATCGCGAATTTGATCAGCTCGTGATGGCGCAGCAAATGAGGCTGAACGGCCTCTGGCAGGCGCGAAATTACGGCATCGGCGAAGGACACAACACGTCAGTGTACGGACGGACGCGAAAACGACGCAAAATCTGCTTCGCCGCGGGCCGTGACACCATGATGGCCGTGCCGAACAAGCGCTCACCCAAGGCCGCCCCCGTCGTGGCGATGGTCGGCGGCGGTCAGCTCGCCCGCATGACCCACCAGTCCGCGATCGCGCTGGGGCAGACGCTGCGGGTGCTGGCGACCGCCCCCGGCGAATCGGCCGCGCAGGTCAGCGCCGACGTGATGATCGGCTCGCACACCGATCTCGAGGACCTGCGCCGGGTCGCGGCCGGGGCCGACGTGCTGACCTTCGACCACGAGCACGTCCCGACCGAGCTGCTGGAGAAGCTGGTCGCCGAGGGCGTCAACGTGGCGCCGCCGCCGCACGCCCTGGTGCACGCCCAGGACAAGCTGGTGATGCGGCGGCGGTTGGAGGCGTTGGGCGCACCGGTGCCGCGGTATGCCGGCATCCGCAACCTGGACGAGCTCGAGGCGTTCGCCGCGCGGGTGGGCGGCCCCGTCGTCGTCAAAGCCGTCCGCGGCGGCTACGACGGGCGCGGGGTGCGGATGGCCCGCGACCCCTTGCACGCCCGGGAAATCGCGGCCAGCTTCCTGCCCGCCGGCGTGCCGGTGATGGCCGAGGAGCAGGTGAACCTGCGCCGCGAACTGTCCGCCCTGGTGGCGCGCTCCCCGTTCGGGCAGGGCGCGGCCTGGCCCGTGGTGGAGACGGTGCAGCGGGACGGGATCTGCGTGCAGGTGATCGCGCCGGCGCCGGACCTGGACGACGGCGTGGCCTCCGGGGCCCAGCAGCTGGCGTTGCGGTTGGCCGCCGAACTCGGTGTCGTCGGCGTGCTGGCGGTCGAGCTGTTCGAGACGACCGACGGTGCGCTGCTGGTCAACGAGCTCGCGATGCGGCCGCACAACTCCGGGCACTGGACCATGGACGGGGCGCGGACCAGCCAGTTCGAGCAGCACCTGCGCGCGGTGCTGGACTATCCGCTCGGCGACACCGACGCCATCGCGCCGGTGACCGTGATGGCGAACGTGCTGGGCGCCCCGCAGACCCCGGCGATGAGCATGGACGAGCGGCTGCACCACCTGTTCGCGCGGATGCCCGACGCGCGGGTTCACCTCTACGGCAAAGAGGAGCGGCCCGGCCGCAAGATCGGGCACGTCAACTTCCTGGGCGCGGACCCGGCCGGGCTGGTCCAGCTGCGTGAACGTGCCGACCTGGCGGCACACTGGTTGTCACACGGGCAGTGGACGGACGGATGGGATCCACATGGCTAACGCTCCGCGCGTCGGCGTCATCATGGGCAGCGACAGCGACTGGTCGGTGATGGCCGACGCTGCCGAGGCGCTGGCCGAGTTCGACGTCCCGGCCGAGGTCCGGGTTGTCTCGGCGCACCGCACGCCGCAGGTGATGTTCGACTACGCGCGCACGGCGGCCGACCGCGGTCTGCAGGTGATCATCGCCGGCGCCGGCGGCGCCGCGCACCTGCCCGGAATGGTCGCCTCCGCCACGCCGCTGCCGGTGATCGGGGTGCCGGTGCCGCTGGCCCGCCTCGACGGCCTGGACTCGCTGCTGTCGATCGTGCAGATGCCGGCCGGGGTTCCGGTCGCCACGGTCTCGATCGGCGGCGCCCGCAACGCGGGCCTGCTCGCGGTGCGCATCCTGGCGTCGTCCGACGCGGCGCTGCGGGCGCGACTCGTCGCGTTCTCCGACGAGCTGGCCGAGAGCGTGCGTGCCAAGGATTCGGCGCTGCAACAGCGCCACGGTAAAGTTACCGGCGAGTAGCTAGGAGGCCAAGATGGCTCAGTGGGCCGGACACCCCACCTTCGATCTGTTCCAACTGCCCGAGGAACACCGGGAGCTGCGGGCGGCGATCCGCGCGCTGGCGGAGAAGGAGATCGCGCCGCATGCGGCCGACGTGGACGAGAACGCGCGGTTCCCGCAGGAGGCGCTAGAGGCGCTGAACGCGTCGGGGTTCAACGCGGTGCACGTGCCGGAGGAGTACGGCGGGCAGGGCGCGGACTCGGTCGCGGCGTGCATCGTCATCGAGGAAGTGGCCCGCGTCGACGCGTCCGCCTCGTTGATCCCGGCGGTGAACAAGCTGGGCACCATGGGCCTGATCCTGCGCGGCTCGGAGGAGCTGAAAAAGCAGGTGCTGCCCTCGCTCGCGGAGGACGGCGCGCTGGCGTCCTACGCGCTGTCCGAGCGGGAGGCCGGCAGCGACGCGGCGTCGATGCGCACCCGCGCCAAGGCCGACGGCGACGACTGGATCCTGAACGGCGCCAAGGCCTGGATCACCAACGGCGGCAAGTCGACCTGGTACACGGTCATGGCCGTCACCGACCCCGACAAGGGCGCCAACGGCATCTCGGCGTTCATCGTGCACATCGACGACGAGGGCTTCACCGTCGGCCCCAAGGAGCGCAAGCTCGGCATCAAGGGCTCGCCGACCACCGAGCTGTACTTCGAGAACTGCCGCATCCCGGGCGACCGGATCATCGGCGAGCCGGGCACCGGCTTCAAGACCGCCCTGGCCACGCTGGACCACACCCGTCCCACCATCGGGGCCCAGGCCGTGGGCATCGCCCAAGGTGCGCTGGACGCCGCGATCGCCTACACCAAGGACCGCAAGCAGTTCGGGGAGTCGATCAGCAGCTTCCAGGCCGTGCAGTTCATGCTGGCCGACATGGCGATGAAGGTCGAGGCCGCGCGGCTGCTGGTGTACCAGGCCGCCGCCCGGGCCGAGCGCGGCGAACCCGACCTCGGCTTCATCTCGGCCGCGTCCAAGTGCTTCGCCTCCGACGTCGCGATGGAGGTGACGACCGACGCCGTGCAATTGTTCGGCGGCGCCGGCTACACCACCGACTTCCCCGTCGAGCGGATGATGCGCGACGCCAAGATCACCCAGATCTACGAGGGCACCAACCAGATTCAGCGCGTGGTGATGTCGCGGGCGCTGCTGCGCTGAATGCGGGACTCTGTTTCCGAAGGCGTCGGCGCACCGAATAGGATCTCCGACAGCAACGAGATAGGCCGGTAAGTCCGGCCCCAGCGTCGGTAAACAGGCACCGGCCATCCACTCCGACCGTCGTGCAAGAGCAAAGTCTTATCGCGGCCCCGGGAGCGTCCAATTGCTTAACATGGCTTCCCATGGGTTTCCATGGTTGACCGGGAATTGACGTGCATGCGCTCTTCAGTCAAGCCACTCTCGCTGCTGTTGGTCGAGGACGACCGGGCCGACGCGTTGCTGGTGGAGGAGCTGATCGCCGAAGCGGTCGCCGACATCCGGCTGACTTGGGCGCAGTCGATCGCGCAGGCCGAAGAGGAGCTCGCATCGGTGCGGCCCGACTGCGTGCTGCTGGACCTGAACCTGCCCGACGCCAGCGGGATCGACGCGCTGGACCGCATCGCCCAGCGCGACGCCGCGGTCCCCATCGTCGTGCTGACCGGGTTGAACGACGAATACTTCGGGGCCTCCGCGGTTGCCGCGGGCGCGCAGGACTACCTCGTCAAGGGGCGCGTCGAGCCCGAGATGCTGCGGCGCGCGCTGCTCTACGCGATCGAGCGCAAACGGGCCGAGCTCATCGCCGCCGACCTGCACGCGAGCCGGCTTCGGGCCCGCGAGAACGCTCTGCTGGAACGCGGCCTGCTGCCGTCGCCGCTGCTGCTCGACGAGCCCGGCATCGACATCGTGGCCCGGTATCGGCCGAGCCGCGAGGACGCCCTGTTGTGCGGGGACTTCTACGACGTCGTGCAGACGCCCGACCGGGTCGTGCACGTCCTGATCGGCGACGTCGCCGGGCACGGGCCGGACGAGGCGGCGCTGGGGGCGGCGCTGCGCATCGCGTTTCGCGCGCTCACCTTCGCCGGGGTGCACGGCGTCGAGCTGATGCCGAAGCTCGAGCGGGTGCTGCAGTCCGAACGCACCGGCAACGGCATCTTCGCGACGGTGCTCAGCCTGGAGATCCACCCCGACGGCACCGGCGTCACCGCCGTCCGGGCCGGCCATCCGGGGATGCTGGTGCAAGACGGCGAGGGCGTCGAATGGGTGGAGCCGCCGGGCGGCCCGGCGCTGGGCCTGGGCGGCGACCACTGGCCGCGGCACGAGCTGCGCCTGCCCGCGGGGCAGGGGCTGCTGCTGCTGACCGACGGGCTCTTCGAGGGGTATTCCGGGGAAGGTAACCGGCGCCTGGGCGAGGACGGTCTGCTCGCGCTGGCCCGCAAGCATGCGCGGCTGCCCGGACCGGCGTTCGTCGACGCGCTCATCGACGGCGCCGAGGAACTCGCCCGCCCGCGCGGCGGGCTCAGCGACGACATCGCGGTGGTGCGCGTCGAGCGGACCACGACGTGAGCCCCGCCCTCCGGGTGCCGCGCCTCAACCAGCTGACCGTGCGCGGCTGGCAGTTCCTGGTCCTGTCCACCATGGGCGTGATGGTGCTCGCCGGCGCGGTGGTCGGGGCCGTGCTGCTGCAGCGCTCCGACCACATGCTGCGCGCGCTGGTCGACGGAATCCAGCCGTCGCGGGTGGCCGCCTATCAGCTGCAATCGGCGCTGCGCGACCAGGAGACCGGCGTGCGCGGCTACCTGATCGCGGCCGATCGCCAGTTCCTCACGCCGTACTATGACGGGCAGCACGCCGAACGCGAGGCCGCCGATGACATCCGGCGACGGTTGGCCGAGCGTCCGGACCTGCTCGCCGACCTGGACGCGATCGAACAGGCGGCCGCCAACTGGCGCGCCAACTACGCCGAGCCCGCGATCGCGAGCGTGGTCCCCGACGCCCGCAACGTCATGAGCCGGCCCGCGGCCGAACGCGGCAAGGCCCAATTCGACCACCTGCGTGCCCTTTTCGACAGGCAGAACGCGAACCTGACGGCGGCGCGCAACCAGGCGGCCGACGAACTCAAGCGCACCGACGCCTGGCGGGACCGGGTGCTAATCACCATGGTGCTGCTGTTCTTCGGCACGGCGGCCGCGCTGGGAATCCTGGTACGGGACGCGGTCACCCGCCCGATCGCGACGCTGGCCGCGGTCTGCCGGCGGATCACGCAGGGCGACTTTGGCGAGAGCATCGCCCCGCCCAAGCGGCCCAAGGACATTCGCAACATGGCGATCGACGTGGAGAACATGCGGGAGCGCCTCGTCGAGGAGCTCGAGGTATCGCGTTCGGCCCGTGCGCTTTTGGACGAGCAGGCGGTCGAGTTGCGGCGTTCCAACGCCGAACTCGAGCAGTTCGCCTACGTCGCGTCGCACGACCTGCAGGAGCCGCTGCGCAAGGTCGCCTCGTTCTGCCAGCTGCTCGAGAAGCGTTACGGCGACCAGCTCGACGAGCGCGGGATCGAATACATCGGCTACGCGGTCGACGGGGCAAAGCGCATGCAGGTGCTGATCAACGACCTGCTCACGTTCTCCCGCGTGGGCCGCCTGGCCACCATGGAAACCGAGGTCGACCTCGGCACGGCGCTCGACGCCGGCCTGGCCAACCTCGCCGCCGCCGTCGAGGAGACGGACGCCGAAATCGTGCGGCCCACGCAGCCGCTGCCGGTCATCATCGGGGATCCCACGCTGCTGACCATGCTGTGGCAGAACCTGATCGGCAACGCGGTGAAGTTCCGGCACAAGGACCGCCGGCCCCGCGTGGTCATCGACTGCGAACGACGCGCCGACGAGTGGCTTTTGTCCGTGTCGGACAACGGCATTGGCATCGCCGAAGAATTCACCGAGAAGGTATTCGTCATTTTCCAGCGGCTGCACGGGCGGGACGTGTACTCCGGAACCGGGGTGGGCCTGGCGCTGTGCAAGAAGATCGTCGAGCAGCACGGCGGCACCGTCTGGGTCGACTCGACCTACACCGACGGGACGCGGCTTCAGTTCACCCTGCCCATCGTGACGAAAGAAGGACATGATGACATCGCCATCATCGGCCGGTAGAGCGATCGAGATCCTGCTCGTCGAGGACGATCCGGGCGACGAGCTGATCACGCGAGAAGCGTTCGAGCACAACAAGCTCAAGAACAACCTGCATGTCGCCCACGACGGGGAGGAGGGCCTGGACTTCCTTTACCGGCGCGGTCCATACGCCGACGCGCCGCGACCGGACCTCATCCTCCTCGACCTGAACCTGCCGAAATACGACGGCCGACAGCTGCTGGAGAAGGTCAAGTCCGACCCGGACCTGGCGCGCATCCCGGTCGTCGTGCTCACCACCTCCTCGGCGGAGGAGGACATCCTGCGCAGCTACCAACTGCACGCCAACGCCTACGTCACCAAGCCGGTCGACCTCGACGCGTTCATCACCGCGGTTCGCCAGATCGACGAGTTCTTCATTCAGGTGGTGCGGCTCCCGGGGCTCTAACCGGTGAGGAACTCCTCGTTGTGTTGCCCGGGCGCGGGTGGGGGTTCGGTGGCCCAACCGGCCGACGCGGCGTCGAAGCTGGCGTAGCGCGCCGGCATGCGAACGACAGTGATCGCGTCCTCGCCGCTGCCGACCCGCAGGGCGAGCTCGTTCTCGGCGAACAGCGGGGTGCCGACCACCTGCTTCCAGGTGTATGCGTGGCAGGCCATCAGGCCGCCTTCCTGCAGCAGCTCGACCCATTCGGCCGCGGTCTTGGCCGCCAGCGCCGACTCGAGTTCCTCGGTGAGCTCCGGGTAGTTGAGCGCTCGGGCGCGCTGGTCGATGAACCGCTCGTCGGTCAGCAGGTCGGTGCGGCCGATGATCGCGCACAGCTTCGCCCAGTGCTTGGGCACGTACGCGCTGATCACCAGGTAGCCGTCGGCGGCCTTGAACGCGTCGGACGGTTGGGTGGCGAAGCCAACTCCCTTGCGCTTCTTGGGTTTTGGCTCCGCGTCGGGCTTCGGCTCGCTCGGCTTGTTGAGGTGGATGGTCAGCTGGCTGGCCTGCAGGTTGACCGCGACGTCGTACATCGCGACGCGCACGACGTCGGCCACCCCGTGGCGCTCACGGTTGAGGAGCGCGGCCAGCACCGCCTGGGCCAGCACGTGACCGCTGGCGGCGTCGACGAGCTGGAAGGGGATGATCTGCGGCTTGCCGGTCGGGGTGGGCATCCCGGTGGTCATGCCCGATTCGGCGGCGACCATCAGGTCGACGCCGGGCCGGTTGCCCTGCGGGCCGTTGCCGCCGTAGGCCGACAGCCGCGCGTAGATCAGCTTCGGGTTGCGCGCCCGCAGCTCGTCGGGCCCGAGCCCCATCCGCTCCATGACCCCGGGCCGAAAGCCTTCCAGCACAACGTCGGCGGTGTCGACGAGCCGCAGAATCCGCTGCTTGCTCTCGTCGTCGGTGAGGTCCACCGCCACCGATTTCTTGCCCCGGTTGTGCGGCAGGAACAGCGTGGGCAGGGGCGGGCGCCCGGGCAGGACGGCGGTGATGTGCCGGGCCGCCTCGCCGCCGGGGGCCTCCACCTTGATCACCTCGGCGCCCAGGTCGGCCAGCACCTGTCCGGCCAGCGGCCCGGCGATGTTCTGGGTGAAGTCCAGGACCCGATACCCGTCAAGTGGCTTGGCGGGCTTGCTGTTCGGCATGTGCGGCCTTCCTCTAAGCTGCCCGGTCCAGCACCGCGGTGCAGTAGTAGTTGCTGGAAAACGGCGAATTCTCGTCGGTCGACTGCAGCGGTAATCCGTTGTCGCCCAACAGCTGATTCAGCGATGTGCGCACCGGGCGCCAGCCGCGGTCGGCGAGGTAGCTCGCCACGTCGTTGCGCTCGCCGGGGAAGCCCAGGTTCTGCAGCTCGACGTCGAGGCCGTTCTCCTGCCACTTGCGGGTGGCCGCGTTGAGCGCCTGCAGGTTGGTCCCGGAATTCATGAACACCTCGGCCACCAGCCGGCTGCCGCCGGCGGACAGCGCGGTGGCGTTGTCCAGCAACCGATCCTGCGCGTCGCCCGGCAGGAACCCCAGCAGGCCCTCGGCCGCCCACGCCGCCGGGCGCGCGGTGTCGAACCCGGCCGCGCGCAGCGCCGACGGCCAGTCCTGGCGCAAGTCGATCGGCACCGCCCGTACCTCGGCGGTCGGCTTGGCGCCGAGTTCGGCGATCGTCGCCGTCTTGAACTCGATGACTTGCGGCTGGTCGATCTCGAACAGCGTCGTTCCCGCCGCCCACGGCAGCCGGTAGGCGCGGGCGTCCAGGCCGGCGGCCAGGATGACCACCTGGCGGATGCCCGCGCTTTGCGCTTCGGCGAAGAACCCGTCGATGTAGCGGGTGCGCGCCGCCTGGATGTCGGTCATGCGCTGCATTCCCCACGGGGCGCCGGGCACGTCGACGACGGCGGAGTCGAGCTCGCCGGCGGCCCACCTGGTGAAGAAGTCGATGCCGACCGCGCGCACCAGCGGCTCGGCGAACGGGTCGTCGATCAGCCCGTCGCGGGTGGCCCGGGCCCGCCCCGCGGCCACCATGGTGGCGGTGGCTCCCACGCTCGTCGCCAGGTCCCAGGTGTCGTTGTCGGTGCGCGCCATGTCGTCCCTTCTCCCCCGCTACTGGTTAGCCACAATAACGACGCGGCTCTACTGCCGGCCGCCCGCGGGTGCGGTGTGTAAGGGCCCGGACACGGTTGTGTTACGTCGGTGCGTGCCGGTTCGCGGCATCGCCCCGCCGTCGCTAGCCTCGCGCAATGACCACTTCGCCCGTCGTCGTCGCCGAATGCCACGTCGCCGGGAGCGGGGATGCCGGCTGGCGGGCCGCCGCCGGGTGGGCGCGCCGGTTGGCCTGGCTCGGCATGGTCGTCGTGCTCGTCGAGGGCGCGGTCGGCTTGTGGCAGGGACTGGCGGTCGGGTCGATCGCGCTCACCGGGTGGGCGCTCGGCGGCGCGGCCGAGGCGCTGGCCAGCGCGATGGTGATCTGGCGATTCAGCGGCGCGCGGGCGTTTTCCGAGACGGCCGAGCGGCGTGCCCGGCGCGGTGTGGCGGTGTCGTTCTGGCTGACCGCGCCCTACATCGCCGCGGAATCCCTCCGGGACCTGACCGAGGAGCACCACGCCGAGATGTCGTTGATCGGCATCGCGTTGGCCGCCCTCGGCCTGGTGCTGATGCCGGTCCTCGGCCGGGCCAACCACCGGCTGGGGGTGCGGCTCGGTTCGGAGGCCACCGAGGGCGAAGGCACGCAGAACTACCTGTGCGGCATCCAGGCCGCGGCGGTGCTGATCACGCTCGCGCTGACGGGGCTGTGGTCGGGCGCGTGGTGGGTCGACCCGGTGGTGGGGCTCGGGGTCGCCGGCGCCGCCGCTTGGCAGGGTGTGCGGACCTGGCGCGGCCACGCCTGCGGCTGCTGATCCGGGGCGCGTTACGGCAGCAGCCGGCTGAGGCTGAAGATCCCGGACACGACGGTGCCGAAGTTCAGCAGGCCGGAGATCTGGCCGCTGACGTTGGGGCCCGCCAGGGCGCCCGGGATGCCGACGTTGAAGAAGCCCGAGTTGTCGCCGTTGACGATGGTCCCGCCGGTGGCCGAGTTGAAGAAGCCCGACGTCTCGCCGTTGATGAATGACGGTCCGCTCGCCGAGTTGAAGAAGCCCGAGGCGAAGCCGTCGAAACCAAAATTGGGGTCCGAACCGCTGAAGTTGTTGCCGAAACCCGAGACCGAGCCGTCGCCGCCGGACCCGCCGGTGGTCGAGTTGAAGAAACCCGAGACCCCGGTACCGGTATTGCCGAAGCCCGAGTTCACCGCCCCGCTGTCCGTGCTGAACCCGAAGCCGGTGTTGACACCGCCCGAGTTCCAGTAGCCCGTGTTGCTGCTGCCCGAATTCCCGTTGCCCGTGTTGAAGTTGCCCGAGTTCCCAAAGCCGGTGTTGGCGAAGCCCCCGTTGCCGGCGCCCGTGTTCACCGGTCCCGCGTTCACGAAACCGGTGTCTTGCGCGCCCGAGTTCCCGAAGC
Organism: Mycobacterium sp. IEC1808; assembly: GCF_002101935.1. Classification (NCBI taxonomy): domain Bacteria; kingdom Bacillati; phylum Actinomycetota; class Actinomycetes; order Mycobacteriales; family Mycobacteriaceae; genus Mycobacterium; species Mycobacterium sp. IEC1808. Next base: position 42,939 of record NZ_LQPV01000031.1, read on the forward strand.
CGGTGTCGTAGCCGCCGGAGTTCCCGATGCCGGTGCTGACGGCGCCCGAGTTCCCGAAGCCGAAGTTGTTGGGAATGCCCGCGTTATAGGTATTGCTGCCGGTGTTGAACAGGCCGACGTTGCCGTCACCGGAGTTGAAGAAGCCGATGTTGTTGTTGCCCGAATTGAACAGGCCGATGTTGCCGCTGCCCGAGTTCAGCCCGCCGAGGTTGAACTGATTGGTCGCGGTGTTGAAATACGTGTTGCCGATGCCGATTTCGTTGTTGCCGGTCAGCCCGAAGCCGATGTTGTTGTTCCCGGTGTTGCCGGCGCCCATGTTTCCGATGCCGGTGTTCCCACCACCGCGGTTGAAGGCGCCGGTGTTTCCGAAGCCGACATTGTTGTTGCCGGTGTTGCCCATGCCGACGTTGTTGTCGGCGCCGTTGGTGAACGTGAGGAAGCTGGTGCCGGTGTTGCCGAAGCCAATGTTGTGGTTGCCCGCGTTGCCGCCGCCGACGTTGAAGTTGCCGAAGTTCCCGGGGCCGACATTTCCGCTGCCGATGTTTCCGCCACCGACGTTCGAGTTGCCGGTGTTTCCGCTGCCGAGGTTTTGATTACCGGTGTTTCCGCTGCCCACGTTCGCGTTGCCTCGATTGCCCGCACCCAGGTTGGGCAGGGTGGCCAGCAGGTCCTGCAGCGCCTGCGCGGGGGCTTGCAGCGGCGCCACGCTGGCGGCCTCGGCGCTCGCATATGCGCTTCCAGCCGCCTGTAGCGCCTGCACGAACTGATCGTGAAACGCCCCGGCCTGCCTGCCCAGTGCGGCGAACTGCTGGCCGTGACCGCCAAACAGCGCGGCGACGGCGGCCGAGATTTCGTCGGCGGCCATCGCGGTCACCGTCGTCGTCGAGGACGCCGCCGCGGCGCGGGCCGCGGTGAGACTCGATCCGATACCGGCGACCTCGGTTGCCGTCTGGCCCAGTAGGTCCGGGACTGCGATCAGGTAGGTCATGGCTGGCCTTTCACCGGATCAGGTCAGTGGCTTGACCGCGCCGTGGGCGTGGACGAACGGTAATTTACTTCGCCGCTAGGCCGCTAGACATACGGCAAAGCGCGTATCTTCGCCTGTCGCATGGCCAGTGCAACGGCTTCGGTCCGTGATCGCGCCCCGAGTCGGGTGTAGATGTTTTCGAGGTGTTTGCGGATCGTGGCGGGGCTGAGGTACAGCTGGTCGGCAATCGTCTGGGTACTGTTCCCGCCGGCAAGTAGGCGTAGCACCTCCGCCTGACGGTTCGTAAGTCCCAGGGCGAGTAGTGATTCGACTGAGGGCAGGTGGTCGGCAGGCAGCTCATCGAGCAGTAGGGTGCGCCATCCGTCGGCGGTGCGACCGGACAAGGCACGCACCCGCAGCCGGCCCTGCGGACGGGTGAGGCACATGCTGTTGAGGACGTCGCGGTTGCTGGTCTGCAGCCAGTTGGCGAACGAGTCGGGCAGAACGCCGTCGATGTCGTGCCGCCCGGGGCAATACGCCTCGAGCAGCTGTCGGCTCAAACCCGATGCGTGCATCACGTGGCCACGGTCATCGACAAGGATCACAGCCGTATCAGTCTCTTCCAGGCCTGCCTCCTGTGCCGCGATGACGGCCTTGGCCAGATCGCGTTGGTGTGCTTGAAGGTAGGCGCGGCGCAAATGTGGTTCCAGCAGCTCGACCATCGCGCGGTCACGCCCGGTGAAGCTGCGCCGGGATCGCCCGATGGCGACGGTGGCCAAATCTGCTGACTCGGTGAGGTTGAAGTAAAGCTGGTCTTCCACACCCAGGTGCCGATAGACCTCCTGGTAGAGCTCTAGGCGGTGCAACTCGCCGGCGGTCACCAGGTCCGAGAGGAAGTGCGCGCGGAAGTCGCCGCGTTGACACAACTGCACTCCAGGATGCTGGTGCGAGGTCGCACCGAACGCCTCGACAAGCCCCGCGTAGGTCGCCTCCGGGGACTCGACGAACACGAGTAGCTGCCCTGTCTCCAGGTCCAGTTCGTTGTAACCATGCACGTCACCGGGAATCAGACGTCGCACACAAGGCAACAGCCCGCGGCGAAAGCTCTCCAGCCCGTCAAACGCGTACGCCGTCAGCGCGACGTCCATGACGGCGGCGACGCTATCGCTGCTCAGACTTGTCATTTTGCGAGTTCCGATGCTCGGCGCGTTTGGAGCAGAAGATACGTGGTTCGCCGTGGTTCGGCTGCGGATTCAGTCCAAGCGGTACCGGATCAGCCGGGAGCTGTTGGCCACCACCGCAACCGACGACGCGTTGTGCAGGATCGCGGCCAGCACGGGGGAGAGCGCGCCGCCCGCGCCGATGATCAGCCCGGCGGCGTTGACGGCGATCGACATGCCGTAGTTCTCGCGGATCACGTCGACCGCGCGGGCGCCGAGGTCGCGCACGTCGAGCAGGCGATGCAGGTCGTCGTTGGCCAGCGCCACGTCGGCGGTCTCGACGGCGACGTCGGTTCCCGCCAGGCCCATCGCGATCCCAATGTCGGCGGCGGCCAGTGCCGGGGCGTCGTTGATGCCGTCGCCGACCATGCCCACCACGAAGCCGTCGCCCTGCAGCTCGCGCACCACCTCGAGCTTGTCCTCCGGCATCACCTCGGCGCGCCACTCGTCGATCCCGAGCTCGGCCGCCACCACCTCGGCGATCTCGGGATGATCGCCGGTGAGCATGACGATCCGGCGAATCCCGTTGGCGCGCAACTTGGCCAGCACCTCGGCCGCCTCGGGCCGCACCTCGTCGCGCAGGCTGATCAGCCCCACCAGGGTGCCGTCCACCGCGAGCAGCAACGGCGTCTCCGCCTGGCGGCGCAGCCGGTCGACCCATTCCTTCGCTTTCTTGGACACCTTGACCTTTTCGGACTGCAGCAGCGACGGGCTGCCCAGCAGCAGGGTCCGCCCGTCGGCCCAGGTCCGCATGCCCATGCCCACCAGCACCTCGCACTCCTCGTGCGGCGGGATGCTGATGTGGCGTTCCTCGGTCGAGCGGATCACCGCCTCGGCCAGCGGATGGCGGGAGTGGATCTCCGAGCTGGCCGCATAGGCCAGCACCTGCTCGGGCTCCCAATCCTTATGCATCGCAACGATATTGGTGACCACCGGGCGGCCTACCGTCAAAGTGCCGGTCTTGTCGAACACGATCGCGTCGACCTGGCCCGCCTGCTCCAGATGGGAGCCGCCCTTGATCAGGATGCCCCGGCGCGCGCCGTTGCCGATCGCCGCGCTGATCGCGGTCGGGGTCGCCAGGCCCACCGCGCACGGGCACGCGATCAGCAGCATGGTCATCGCCCGGCGGACGTCCCCGGTGACGGCCAGCGTGATGGCCGAGACGATGAACGACGTGGGAACGAAACGGCGGGAGAAGTTTTCGCCAACCGTCTGGATCGGCGCCCGGTCGTGCTGCGCCTCTTCGACCCGCGCGATGATGCGCCCGATGGTGGTCTGGTTGCCGACCGCGACCGCGCGCACCACCAGCCGCCCGCGCACCACGACCGAGCCGGCGTGCACGCGAGCGCCGACGATGACGCTGACGGGCAGGTTCTCCCCGGTGATCGCCGACTGATCGACGATCGCCTCGCCGTCGATCACATCGCCGTCCACCGGTATCGCGACGTGGTCGTGCACCACCACCTCGTCGCCGATTTCGACGCTGTCGATCGGCACCTGAATCTCGCCGTCCGGCAAGCGGATCCACGCCGTGTCCTGGTTGCCGCGCAGCAACTCGGAGATGGCACGGCGGGTCCGGCGCAGCGTGAGGTCCTGCAGGTACTCGCCGATGTTGAGCAGCCACAGCACGGTGAGGGCCACGACGTTCTCCCGCAGCACCAGGCTCGCCACGGTGGCCGCCGAGACCAGCGCGTCGGTGCCGGCCCGGCCGGAGCGCAGCGAGCGCAGCGCGCCGCGCAGGAAGGGGTAGCCGGTGAAGACGGTGACGCCGGTGGCGAACAGCCGCCCACTCGGGCCCAGCAGCGGTGGCCGCGCGAACACGTAGCGGCGCACGCCGAGCAACCCCAGCGCCGCGCCGCCGATGACCATGCGCAGCACGTCGGTGTTGCGGATCTCCGACGAGTGCGGCGCGCGTGCCGGGATCAGCTCGGCGGCGACCCCGCCGGCGCCGATGATCGCGTCCAATATCGCGGCGCGGTCGGCGCGCCGCGGCGAATACCAGACCACCACCGAGCCGGTGCGCGGGTAGGCGTGCACCGCGCGCACCCCCGGCACCTTGGCGACGGCCTCCTCGACCGCCACGGCGCGCCGCGAGTTGGCGCGCACCCACTCGACCGCGACCCGCATGCGCCCGGCCGCATCCGAAATGAGTTGTAGGGCAGGGTCTTCGGGTTGCGGCGGCCGATCAGTGATCGTGCTCATGGGCGTCGGTGACGGACGGCGTGGGCGCCTCCTCGCCGATGCGCTCGCGGGCCTCGGCCATGACGTCGGCGATCTTCAGGCGCGCCGACTCGGCGGCCTCCTCGGCCTTGCGGGTGCCGCGCAGGCCCAGCTCCGCCGCCGACACGGCGGTCTCGTGCAGCGGCGCCTTCGCCACGGCCTTGCGCACCACCTCGTAGGCCGTCACGCCGACCAGGCCGGTGACCACCGTCCCCGCCGCCTTTGCCAGGAGCCCGTAGACCGCCATCGCCTCACCCTTCCTGTCGTAACAGCGTCGGTCAATGCTTGAGACGACGTTAACACTGGGATGCGAATATTGCGATATCAATATGAATCGTGCGGCGTCATCCGGGTGCTTCGGGATTCCAGGTGTTGGGCAGCATCGGCATCGTCGGGCCGCCGCCGAACTCGTCGCCGAAAAGCGCCGTCAGCCCGGTCGGGTCGGCGGTGCCTTTCGACACCGTCCCGGCGAACCCGAGGGCCCCCGCCCCCCGATCCGAGGCAGCCGGCACCGCCGCCCAGTCCGGGTCGACCTCGACGTCCATGTCCATGAACTCGTCGTCGTGCCCGCGCTGCTTCGCGCGCTGGCGTCGCCGCGCCCGCGCCCGCGCGGCCGCCGCGCTTGCCGCCGCGGCGCTATCCGGTTGTGGCGCCGTCCTCTTGGCGCTGGAGCTGGCACCGGTGCGACGCCCCGAACCGACGTCGATCCCGGGAGGCGCCACCGCGTAAGGCGGCGCGAAACTCGCCGCCGGCGCGGCCGGCGGCGACGGCGGCGCACTGGTGACGGCACTCGCCGCGGGTGCGGGCGCGGGGCCGGTGCCGGCGGCGATGGCCGAGCCGAGCGCGGTCGGCGCCGCCCCGGCGACCGGCAACAAATCGGGCGCGTGCGCCACCGGTGCCAACGCCGGCGCGATGGCCGGCGCGGGCAGACCGGCCACGTCGGTCGCCTGGGCCAGCCCGGCCAAGCCGCCGAGGGCTCCGACGGGGGCGACCGCCAGGGTGGCGGGCGCGATGAACGGGGAAACCGCGCTGTAGCCGATGGAAGCGAAATCGTCGGGGCTGAGGAACAGCAGGAACGGGTTACTCAGATACAGCACCGGATCCGAAACGAACTTGTTGACGATGTTCTCGACGTACCCCACCGGGTTCGCCAGGAATTCAAAAACGTGGTCGCCGCCAAACCCGAAATAGAGGTCCGACAGCAGGGGGAACTGTCCCACGAAGGACTCGACGGTCTGCTGGGTGTAGCCGACCGGGTCCGCCATGAAGGCCGCGACGCTGAAGTTCTGGATCGCGTTCAGCAACGCCGATTGCAGGTCGAACAGGTTCAGCGTGGACGCGTCCTGGCCGAGTTGCTCGACGGTATTGATAGCGCTAACCACGGAGTTGACCCACGTCGACACCGGGTTCACGATCACCGGCGCGGCGGTGGTTTGTGGCGATGATGCGACCGCCGCGCTGGACGTCGCTTGATAGACGCTCATCGTTGTGGCGGCCTGGATCCACATTCGCACGTAGTCGGCTTCGTTGAGCGCGATCGGAATGGTGTTGAGCCCGAAGAAATTGGTGGCCACCAACACCCCGTGGACGATGTGGTTGGCGGCGAGCTCGGCCAGCGTCGGCATGGCCGCCAGCGCGGCCGTGTAGGCGGCGGCCGCGGCCTCGTGCTGGGCCGACGTCGCGGCGCTGTCGGCGCTGGCCTGCATCAACCACGCCAGATACGGCGCGTGGGCGGCCTCGAACGACTCCGCGCTCGGCCCGTCCCAGAGCCCGGCCCGCACATCGGCCAGCACCGCGGTGAGTTCCGCTGCTGCAGAAGCGTATTCGGCGCTCAAGGCGTTCCACGACGCCGCGGCCGCCAGCAGCGACGCCGGACCGGGGCCGGTGCTGAGTGCGGCCGAATGCACCTCCGGCGGTGCGGCGATCCAAATGGGCGCCGTCATGGGCCGCGCGCCTCGCCGGAGCCGATACGAGCCGTACGCATGCCGATGCCCCCGTCAGCCAAGCCGTTGCCCCCACCCGAGCTGAGTTAACCTCGTAAACTTAGCCCAGGGTAAGCTAACTTGTCGATAGGACCCTGGTGACCTTTTCGGCCGCGATCCGGCGCGGCAGCGCCGCGGGGTCGGGGTTGGTGACCTGCACCAGCGATGCGCCGACCGCCAGGATCGACAACAGCCCGTCGACCAGTTCGTCGGGACCGGACCAGAACGCAGTGGACAGGACGCGGTCGCCGGACGTCAATCCCCTTGCGGCGGCCGATCTTTCGCAATCGGCCAGGACCTCTTCGACCGATCGGCCGGCCAGCGCCGGGCCGGGGTGGCGCTCGGGGACGATCTGGTCGCCGTGCACGCGGACGGCGGTGGCGTAGTCGGTGACCCCGATCGGCAGGTCCTGTGCGGGGCGGCCGAACGGGTCCAGCGAGAGCACCGCGACCTCACCGCCGGTCACCGAAGCGTCCGCCTCGTCCAGCCGCTCGGCGGTGCACAGCGCCACATCCGCGGCGGCGCCCGATTCGAGCACGGCCTCGCCGCCGATCCACCACACCCCGAACAGCACCGCCGCCGTCTGCCAGTGCGCCGGCAGCAGGATCGCGACCCGGCTGGCCGGTCCGGCGCCCAGCTCGTCGCGCAACAGGTTGCCGGTCTTGGCCGCCCAGTTGGCCAGCGTCACACCGGACAATTCGATGCGCTCGCCGGTCGCATCGTCGTAGTAGGTGATCCGCGGGCCGACCGGGTCGGCCCGCAGCATCGGATCCAGGATCGCGCCGGAGAGCGTGCTCAGTTGATGCACTCGGGCTTGTCGGAGCCGGCGGTCAGGATCGGCGACGGCGGGGGCGTGTTGGGGCCGGTGGCGCCCGCGTTGGACGCCCGCGCGGGCAGCACCTGGGTGCTCGGGCCACCGGAGAGGCCGGAGCCCGGGCCGGTGTAGTCGTTGGCGAGCACCACCTTGACGGACCCGGCCGGCAGCGCCGGGTCGGCGACGACGGGCAACCCGCCCAGCTCCTTGCCGACCTGCTGCGCGCCCAGGTCGTCGGTCTTGGCGGCGCGCACCTGGCTGCCCTTCACGTGGCCGCCGTCGTTGTTGCCGACGGTTCCGGCGCCGAATCCTTTGGCGCTCAACACATCCGACACCGCCGCGGCCAGCCCGTTGATGTCGGTGTCGTTGACCACGTCGACGGTGGTCTTGGCCGGCGTGTAGGCCAGTTCCTCGGTCTTGCCCTGCGCCTGGTCTTGCAGCAGGCTGCCCACCCACTCGGCCACCTGGTGCGGGTCCACCCGGACCACGCTCTGCATCCCGTCGTCGCTCCAGCCGGCCCCGTCGAGCACCGGGATGGTTGCGAACGCGACCTTACCGCCGGCCAGCTTTTGCAGCTGCTGCAGAAAATCCATCACGTCCCATCCCGAGGAGATCACCATCGAGCGCTGGACGGCCGCCTCTAACCGGCCCAGCGTGGAAGGACTGGACAGCGTCTTGCCTGAGATGACCCGGTGGGCCAACGAGGCCATCACCGCTTGCTGGCGCACCACCCGGTCCAGGTCGCCGCGCGGCAGGTCGTGGCGCTGGCGGACGAAGCTGAGCGCCTGCGGGCCGTCGAGCTTCTGCCGGCCGGCCGGGAAGTCGGCGCCCGAAAGCGGTTCGTACACCGGCTCTTTGAGGCAGACCTCGACGCCGCCGAGCGCGTCGGTGATCAGCGCGAAGCCCAGCAACCCGATCTCGGCGTAGTGGTCGACGGTGACCCCGGTCAGGTCGGCGACCGTCTTGATGAGGGCCTCGCGGCCGGCCTCGGTGCCAGCCGCCTCGGCCTCGGCGGCCGACGCGCCGGCCTTGACCAGGCTGGCCCGCTTCGCCTCCCGGGTCTGGCCGTAGACGCCGTTGATCTTCGTCTTGCCCAGCCCCGGGGCCGCGACGTAAGAGTCCCGCGGGATCGAGATCGCGGTCGCCGACTTTCCGTTGTTCGGTATCCGGACCAGGATGATCGTGTCGGTGTTGGTGGCCTCTTCGTCGCCGGCCCGCAGCGTCGCGAGCTCCTCGGCCGACAGCGGGTTGCCGTGCGCGTCCGTGCGGCTGTCCAGGCCGACGAGCAGGATGTCGATGGCGCCGTCGTCGCCGCCCTTGCCCAGCGACGGGGCGGACATGTGGAAGATGCCGTCCTCGAAGGACCGGACGTTGCTCCAGGCGATTCCGGTGCCGAAAACGACCGCGACGGCCAGCACAGTGGCAACCACACGAACCACACGTTGCACAGGCATCACAACAGATTACTTGTGACACAGCCGTTTCGCGGGTAGCTGAAAGCGGCGTGCCCGGGCCATGCCAGACTCGACGCATGTCGGAAAGGCTTGTGATCAGCGGCGGGGGCGGGCAATTGGGCACTTCTCTGACGGCGCTGGCCGCCGACAGGGGCCGCGACGTGCTGGCGTTCACGTCGTCGCAATGGGACATCACCGACCCCGCCGCGGCGGAACGGATCATCCGGGCCGGCGACGTGGTGGTCAACTGCGCCGCGTACACCAACGTCGACGGCGCGGAGAGCGACGAGGCCGCGGCCTACGCCGTCAACGCGACCGGCCCGGGCCACCTGGCGCGGGCTTGCGCGAAGGTCGGCGCCCGGCTGATCCACGTCTCCACCGACTACATGTTCACCGGCCCTCCCCCGGAAACCGGGCCGCACCCGTATGAGCCCAGCGACAAGACCGACGCGCGCGGCGTGTACGCGCGCAGCAAGCTGGCCGGCGAGGAGGAGGTCTTGTCCGCGCTGCCGGAGGCGGTCGTGGTCAGGACCGCCTGGCTCTACACCGGCGGAACCGGCAAGGACTTCGTCGCCGTCATGCGCCGCCTGGCCGGCGGGGACGGCCCGGTAAACGTCGTCGACGACCAGGTCGGGTCGCCGACGTACGTCGCCGACCTGGCCGTCGCGCTGCTGCAGGTCGCCGACGAGCGGGTGGCCGGGCCCATCCTGCACGCCGCCAACGAGGGTGCGGTGTCGCGCTTCGAGCAGGCCCGCGCGGTGTTCAGTGAATGCGGCGCCGACCCGGACCGGGTGCGACCCGTCAAGACCGACGACTTCCCGCGCCCGGCGCCGCGCCCGAGCTATTCCGCGCTGGGCAGCCGCGAGTCCGCGGCGGCGGGCCTGACACCGTTAAGGCCCTGGCGCCCTGCGCTTGTCGCGGCGCTGGCCGCGTCAACCGGCGATCGACCGTTACCCTCGACGCGTGACTGACGTCCTGCCGGTCGTGACGGTGACCTACTCACCGGGCCCCCACCTTGAGAGGTTTTTGGCCTCCCTGTCGATCGCCACCGAGCGCCCGGTCAGTGTGCTGCTGGCCGACAACGGCTCCACCGACGGGGCCCCGCAGGAGGCCGTCGAGCGCTACCCGAACGTCCGGCTCATCGACACCGGCGCCAACCTCGGATACGGGACTGCGGTGAATCGCGCGGTCGCGCGGCTGGACGACGACGAGAACGGGGACTGGTTGATCGTGGCCAACCCCGACGTGCAGTGGGGCCCGGGCAGCATCGACGCCCTGCTGGACGCCGCCACCCGCTGGCCGCATGCCGGCGCCCTGGGGCCGCTCATCCGCGACCCCGACGGCTCGGTGTACCCATCGGCGCGGCACCTGCCGAGCCTGATCCGCGGGAGCATGCACGCGGTGGTCGGCCCGTTCTGGAAGCGCAACCCGTGGACGGCGGCCTATCGCCAGGAACGGCTGGAGCCCAGCGAGCGGGCGGTGGGCTGGCTCTCGGGGTCCTGCCTGCTGGTGCGTCGGTCGGCCTTCGACCAGGTCGGCGGGTTCGACGAGCGCTACTTCATGTACATGGAGGACGTCGACCTCGGTGACCGGCTGGGCAAGGCCGGCTGGCTGAACGTCTATGTGCCGACGGCCGAAGTGCTGCACGACAAGGGCCACTCCACCGGCCACGACCCGGGACTCCACCTGGCCGCTCATCACAAAAGCACCTACATGTTCCTTGCCGATCGGCATCCTGGATGGTGGCGGGCGCCACTGCGCTGGACGCTGCGGGTTTCGCTGGTGGTGCGTTCGCGGCTGATGGTGCGCAGTGCGCGGCGCCTGAGTAGACGGAATGTGGTGGAAGGGCGGCGCTGAAATGGGAACATCTCAGGTCGATGCGGTGGTGCTGGTCGGCGGCAAGGGCACCCGGCTGCGCCCGCTGACGCTGTCCGCGCCCAAGCCCATGCTGCCCACCGCCGGGTTGCCGTTTCTGAACCACCTGCTGTCGCGGATCGCCGCGGCCGGCATCGAGCACGTCATCCTGAGCACGTCGTATCAGGCCCAGGTCTTCGAGGCCGAGTTCGGCGACGGCTCCAAACTGGGTCTGCAGCTGGAATACGTCACCGAGGAGCAGCCGCTGGGAACGGGCGGCGGCATCGGCAACGTCGCCGACCACCTGCGCAACGACACCGTCATGGTGTTCAACGGCGACGTGCTGTCCGGCGCCGATCTGGGCCAGCTGCTGGACTTCCACCAGACCAACGAGGCCGACGTCACGCTGCACCTGGTGCGGGTGGGCGATCCGCGGGCGTTCGGCTGCGTGACCACCGACGAGCACAACCGCGTCGTCGCCTTCCTCGAAAAGACGCAGGACCCGCCGACCGACCAGATCAACGCCGGAACGTATGTCTTCAAGCGCGCCATCATCGACCGGATCCCGCGCGGCCGCCAGGTTTCGGTCGAACGCGAGGTGTTCCCGGCGCTGCTGTCCGACGCGGGAGTCAAGGTGTGCGGCTACGTCGACGCCACTTATTGGCGGGACATGGGCACCCCGGAGGACTTCGTGCGCGGCTCGGCCGACCTGGTCCGCGGGATCGCGCCGTCGCCGGCCCTGCGCGGCCACCGCGGCGAGCAGCTGGTGCATGACGGCGCGGCAGTGTCCCCCGGTGCGGTGCTGATCGGCGGCACGGTCGTCGGGCGCGGCGCCGAGATCGGCCCCGGTGTCCGGCTGGACGGCGCGGTGATCTTCGATGGGGTCAAGGTGGAGGCGGGCAGCGTGATCGAGCGCTCGATCCTGGGCTTCGGCGTCCGCATCGGCCCGCGTGCGCTGATCCGCGACGGGGTGATCGGCGACGGCGCCGACATCGGCGCCCGCTGCGAGTTGCTGCGCGGCGCGCGGGTGTGGCCCGGCGTCGCTATTCCCGACGGCGGGATCCGCTACTCGTCCGACGTCTGAGGGCGCTGTTTGCGCCGAGCGTCACGCCAGCGTGGCGCTCGACGCCGGCGGCCACGCTAGCGCGACGCTCGCGAGACCAAATACGCGAGCGCGTGATCGGTGCCGTCCGGCAGCGCGTCGGCGGGCCACCACCGCAAATCGTCCGACTCGTCGCTGATCGCGATCTGCGCGGCGGCCGGCGCGTGCGCGACGAATTGCAGGTCGAGGTGGCGGGTCGGCACGCCCAGCGAGCAGGTGACCGGGTGCACGTGCACGGCGGCCAGCTCGGGCTCGATGCGCAGGCCGTCGATCCCGGATTCCTCCGTGGCCTCGCGCAGCGCGGCGGCGACGACGTCGGCGTCGTCCTCGTCGCAGTGCCCGCCGAGTTGTACCCAGCGGCCCAACCGCGGGTGCAGGGTCAGCAGCACCTGCGCGCCGGTGTGGTCGAGCACCAGCGCGGACGCGGTGACGTGGCCCGCGGCGCACTCCCGGCGGCAGGCGTCGGGGCGGCCGTGCACGAAGGCCAGCACCGCGTGCCGCAGCGAGTCCTGCGCCGGGTCGGGGGCGCGCCAGTCGCCGAGGATTGAGATCGCCGACTCGCGAAGGCTCAACGGGCCCGCCCGGTTCGGCGATCCCGCAGCGAGGCCCAGGCCGCGCGGCACTGTGTCGCGACGTCGGGGGACAGGCCGAGCCCGTCGATCAGCACCTGGCGGTCGACGACGTCGAGCGCCTTGTCGACCTCGCCCGCCTTCAACAACAGGTCGACGTCGCAGGCGAGGTCGGCTCCGGCATACGCGGGTGGGGGAATGGGCAGCTGCTCGGCTTCCCTCGGTTCCAGCTCCAAGATGCCCCCACCGTAGCTGCGGCCCACGATCTCGGCGAACGCGAACGTCACGCTGTTGTGAAACACCGCGGCCAGCGAGCTCGCGTCGACACCGGGCACCAGCCGGACCCGGTGCACGGTGTCGGTGCTCGTCGCCGCGGCGGCGTTGACGGTCAGCCGTGGCGCCCGGTGAATCTGGCGCAGCAGGAACAGGTCGGGCATCCACAGCGACGGGGTGATCCACCACGGGGTGCGGATCGAGCACTTGTAGCCGCGGTGCACGCCGGCGGCCTCGCCGGCCCGCACGTGCGCGAGCAGCGCGGCGTCGGCCGGCTCGGGCGGCGCGTCGAGCAGCCAGGTCCGGTGTCCGGCGGCGAGATCGGTTGCGCGGCAGTCACTGTCGTATACCAGCCCGGTCAACTGCGCGCTACGCGAGACGAGCGGGACACAGTGCGGCGTCAGCGCCAGTTCGCGGGCCCGCTCGTCGGTGAAGGTGAAGAAGCTGTTGCGGCCCGTCACGATCCCGACGTCCACGTCGGCGAGCGACCCGAGCCGGGTCATGGCCGGCGACGCCTTGAGCGCGCGCAACAACTCGATCGCGGCGGGGTCCAGGAAGTACTTGGTCCACTTCTCGTTCTCGTGCAGCAGCGCGGGCGCCCAGTCGGTGTCGAGGTCGGCGTGCGCCAGCGCGGCGGCGTCGGCCAGGTGGACCGTGCGCATGCGCGCCGGGCCCCGCCCGGCCACGCCGCAGAACAAGACGACCTCCTGCAGGACGCCGTCGAACACCAACCGCTCGAACGTCACCAACGTGATCTCGGAAAACCGGCCGAGCAGAAACTCACGCAGCTGCGCGGCGTAGCCGACCTGCAGCAGCTCTGCGGGCAGCACCAGGCCCACCCGCCCGCCGTCGCGCACCAGGACCGTGGCGGCGACGACGAACGGGACCCAGGCGTTGGTCAGCCGGCTGGGCCGCAGCCCCTGGCGGCGCATCAGCTCCAGCGCCGGGTCGCGCTCGTCGGATGCCCAGTTGCCGAAGCGGATGTAGGGCGGATTGCCGGCGACGCCGTCCCACCCGCCGGCCTCGACGCCGGCCAGCCAGGTGAACAGGCTCTCGGCGTCCACGGGGCCGAATCGCCGGGCCTTGGCCGCCTCGTCGGCGATGAGCTCCACCCCGCGCACCCGACCGCCGAGGCTGGCCAGCTCGCGCAGGATCGCGCCGTCGCCGCAGGACGGTTCGACGATCCGCGGGCCGGCCTCGCGGACCCAGCGGGCCAGAAACCGCGCGACGGGGGCGGGGGTGTAGTAGCCGCCGCGGACCTTGTCGGCCGACGCAGCCGGCTTGCCCGCGAAATGCATGGGCCCAGTATTACTTGCGGAGGAGCAAATCCCCGGGGTCCGGCGCGGCGCGCGGCCCGGGCGGCACCCCGGCGGCGTCGGAGGCGTAGCCGATCGCGATGGCGCCCAACGGCTCCCAGTCGGCCGGGAGCTCCAGCTCGGCGCGGACCAGGTCGGCGGCGAAGATCGTCGAGCCGATCCAGCAGCTGCCCACGCCGCGCACCGCCAGCGCGACCAGCAGCGCCTGCACGGCCGCCCCGACCGCGACCGTGAACATGGTGCGCTCGGCGGCGGTGCGGGCGGCGTCGGGGTAGGCGTGGGCGCCCTCGGGGACCAGGAACGGGATGACGACCTCCGGCGCGTCGTAGAGGATCTGGCCGCGCGCCACCCGCCGCTCGACCGAGTCGGCGGGCCGGCCGTCGCCGGCCAGGTCCGCGCGCCACTTGTCCTTCATCCGGTCCAGCAGCCGGGTGCGGGTGCCCGCGGTGCGCAGCCATACGAACCGGACGGGCCGGGTGTGGTGGGGGGCCGGCGCGGTGAGCGCCTCGGCGACGGCGGCCTCGATCAGCTCGGGCGGCACCGGCTCGGCGCTGAACCGGCGCACCGACCGGCGCAGCAGTTGCGCCTCCCGGCGGCCCTGGTCGAGGGCTTCGGCGGTGCCGAGCCAGAACAGGTCCTCCTCGCCGGGCCGCAGCAGCTGCCGCGCGGTGGAGCCATCGTCGGTCACCGGCAGGCCGCGCACCACGGCCACCGGCATCGCGGTGAGCTTGCCCTTGACCAGATCGGCGGCGGCCGCGACCTCGTCGGCGACGGCGATCTCGGTGACGAGCAGCTCGTTGCCGTGCTGGTCGACGGCCCCCGAATAGCTGTGCAGCACACGAAGACCCGCCGCGCCGATGGCCGCGTCGGTCTGACCGTTGCGCCAGGCGCGGCCCATCGTGTCGGTGATGACCACGGCCACGCGGACGTCGAGCCGCTCGCGCAGGGCGGAGCGCAGCGCTGCGGCGCTGGCGTCGGGGTCGACCGGCAGCAGCGCCAGCTCGTCGTGGTCGACGTTGGAGCCGTCCACCCCGGCGGCCGCCTGGACGAGGCCGAGCCGGTTCTCGGTGATCAGGGTCTGGCCCTTGCGTGCCAGCACGCGCACCGCCTCGTCGTCGACCAGCTTGCGGCGCAGCCGGTCGCGCTCCTCGGCATCCCGCGGGGCGGGCACCAGGCGCCCCTCGCACTTGGACACCACCTTGCTGGTCACCACCACGACGTCGCCGTCGCGCAGCCAGGGGGCGGCCGCGGCGACGGCGGCGGCGAGGTCGTCGCCGGGCCGGAACTCAGGGAGCCCGGTGACGGGAATGATCTCGATCGCCGAGCCGGTGCCGTGCTCGGTCGAAGGGTCGGTCACGCCGTCACGCCCGCGAGCTCCAGCCCCGCGGCGACCATCTCGGCCGTCGCCTTGGGGTCGCGCATGATGAGCGGCACCGCGCGCACCGCCACCCCCTCGATGTCGGCCCCATCGCCCTCGTGGATCAGCCAGCAATCCAGGATCCCGGTGGCGCGTCGTGCCCCGAAATGCCGGCCGACCGCCTCCGCGGTGGACTCGACCCCGATCACCGAGAGACACGCATCGGCCATGCCGCGCAACGGCTTTCCGCCGATGATCGGGGAGTAGCCGACGACCGGGGCCTTGGCCGCGCGCAGCGCCCCGCGAATGCCGGGGACCGCCAGGATGGCGCCGACGCTGACCACCGGGTTGGACGGCGCCAGCAGGATCACGTCGGCTTCGCCGATGGCCGCCACCGCTTCGGCTGTGGCGCTGGCTTTTTCGGCGCCGACGAACGCGAAGCTGTGCGTGGGCACCCGGGCCCGGTAGCGCACCCACCACTCCTGGAAGTGAATGGCGCGGCGGCTGTCGTCGGCGGGATCGGTGATGACCACGTGCGTCTCGCAGCGGTCGTCGCTCGCCGGCAGCAACCGCGCGCCCGGTTGCCAGCGGTCGCACAGCGCGGTGGTGATCTGCGACAGCGGGTAGCCCGCGTTCAGCATCTGGGTGCGCACCAGGTGGGTGCCCAGGTCGCGGTCGCCGAGTCCGAACCAGTCCGGCTGCACGCCGTAGCGCGCCAATTCCTCTTTGGCGTGCCAGGTTTCGTCGCGATGACCCCACCCTCGCTCCGGGTCGACACCTCCACCTAAGGTGTACATGCAGGTGTCCAAATCCGGACAGACGCGCACCCCGTGGATCCACGCATCGTCGCCGATGTTGACGACCGCGGTCAGTTCGTGTTCGTTGGCGGCTTGGCCCTGTTGCGAAAACTGACCCAGCCCGAGCAGCTGTTGAACACCCAGCAGGAACCGGGCGCCGCCAACCCCACCGACCAGAACGGTGACCTTCACTTGACCTTCACAGGGCTCGACAGTACTGCCCGTGTCGGGACTGTGATCGACACGCCGGAACGCGCAAAACAACGGAAACGCCGGAATTTGGTCACGAGATGATATGGAAATTCGCCATTACGCTTGACCAGGCAGGTTAACGAGTGTCTAATCACATCAGTGTCATTTCCCGGTTGGCCGGCCGATTCCGGTGTCGCAGACCGAGATTCGATCACATGTTCGAATTGTCTGTACATCAGAACAGTGGGAACTCACTCACTCTCTCAAATCAAACCTGAGGAGGCGGACGAAGCATGTCTTATGAGCACCTTCGGGGCGTCATGACAAGCACACCGCACAACACCATCGGCTCGTTGCCGGCGGCATCCGTCCGCCCGCATCTGACTGTGGTTCCCGATGCCCCAGTCGCTTTCGAGCCCGAGCCCGAGCCGCTGCCGACGCCGGATCAGTGGCAGGACCGCGCGCTGTGCGCGCAGACCGATCCCGAAGCCTTCTTCCCGGAGAAGGGCGGCTCGACCCGCGAGGCCAAGAAGATCTGCCTCGGCTGCGAGGTGCGCCACGAGTGCCTCGAGTACGCCCTGGCCCATGACGAGCGCTTCGGCATCTGGGGCGGCCTCTCGGAGCGCGAGCGCCGCCGCCTCAAGCGCGGCATCATCTGACGCCCGCGCAACCTCATTCGTCGTCGATCGTGGGGTCGATGACCGAGGGCTCGACGTCCAAGTAGATGGCGACCTGGGCCACGAGGATTTCGTGCAGCAACTCGCCAAGTTCTTCCGTGTCCTTGGCCCGCCTCTCAATCGGCTTGCGGAACAAGACAATTCGTGCCCGCGTGGAGTTGCCTCGGACGTCGACGCCGGCCGGAATCAGGCGGGCGAGCGCGATCGGCCCGTCGGCGATCACCTCGGGCGGCCACTGCACGCTGTCGGGGTCCTTGGCTGCGATGCGCGGGATTTCGTCGACCGCCACGTCGAGCTCGGACACCCGCTCTTGCCAGCGCCGCTCGATCGGTTCGTAGGCCTCCAGCACCGCCATGTCGAACCGCTCGGCCCGACTGCGCCACCCCGGCACCGTCGGCGGCAGCAACGGGCCGCGCATGTCGCGGCCCCGGCGCGTCGCACGGTAGGAAGCCGAACGACGCCGCGACCGATCGCTTTGCGGGGAGCCGCGGGAATCACTCATCGGGCCGATGGTAACGGTTGGGAATCGCGGGTCCGGCGGATGCGCGTGTCCGGCGCTTCCGTGGCGTTTGCGCACGATAGCCTTTCGGTCGTGAACGTTCCCCGTCGCTGTTGCCGGCCCGGGTGTCCGCACTATGCCGTGGCGACCTTGACGTTCGTCTACTCGGACTCGACGGCAGTGGTGGGCCCGTTGGCCACCGCGCGGGAACCGCACTCCTGGGACCTGTGCGTCGGCCATGCCGGCCGGATCACCGCTCCCCGCGGCTGGGAGCTGGTGCGCCATGCCGGACCGCTGCTCGCCGAGCCCGTCCATCCCGACGAGGACGACCTGGTCGCCCTGGCCGACGCGGTGCGTGAGGGCCGCCCGGGCGACGCGGCCGTGCCCTACGGGGCCACGCCGGTCAACGGGTTTGCCGATCCGCACATCCAGCACGCGGGGGCCCATGCCACCGCGCCGAGCAGCGGGCTGCTCGCGCCTCCCGAGCATCGTTCCGGTCGGCGCCGCGGGCATCTGCGGGTGTTGCCCGACCCCTCAGACTAGGCCGGGACTAGGCCGGTCCACCCAGGTCTAACGCGCCACAGCTTTTCCTCGGGCCGATAGGCTGGCGCCAAGAGTCCACAGTCAGGAGCGTCAGGAGTTTCGCATGCCCCGGTCCGCTGCGACCGTTCACCGGGTCGTCAAGGCGTACGACGTGCGCGGGCTGGTCGGCGAGGAGCTCGACGAGTCGCTCGTCACCGACCTGGGCGCGGCGTTCGCCAGGCTGATGCGCGGCGAGGGTGCCGGGCGGGTGGCGATCGGCCACGACATGCGGGACAGTTCGCCGGCGCTGGCCGCCGCGTTCGCGGACGGGGTGCGCAGCCAGGGACTGGACGTGGTGCGGATCGGCCTGGCGTCCACCGACCAGCTCTATTTCGCCTCGGGGTTGTTGGACTGCCCCGGCGCGATGTTCACCGCGAGCCACAACCCGGCGGCCTATAACGGCGTCAAGCTGTGCCGCGCCGGCGCCAAACCGGTGGGCGCCGACACCGGGCTGGGCGTCATCACCGAGGACCTGATCGCCGGGGTCGCGGCGTACGACGGGCCGCCCGGAACGGTCACCGATCAGGACGTGCTCGCGGACTACGGGACGTTCCTGCGTTCGCTGGTGAACACCGCCGGGCTGCGCCCGCTGCGGGTGGCGGTGGACGCCGGCAACGGCATGGCCGGCCACACCGCCCCGGCGGTCCTCGGACCGATCGACTCGATCACCGTGTTGCCGTTGTACTTCGAACTCGACGGCTCGTTCCCCAATCACGAGGCCAACCCGCTGGACCCGGCCAACCTGGTGGACCTGCAGAAGTTCGTCCGCGACAGCGGGGCCGATATCGGGCTGGCCTTCGACGGCGACGCCGACCGCTGCTTCGTGGTCGACGAGGGCGGCCACGTGGTCTCGCCGTCGACGGTGACGAGTTTGGTGGCCGCGCGCGAGCTGGGCCGCGAGATCGGCGCCACGATCATCCACAACGTGATCACCTCGCGGGCGGTGCCCGAGCTGGTCACCGAGCGCGGCGGCACTCCGCTGCGCTCGCGGGTCGGCCACTCCTATATCAAGGGGCTGATGGCCGACACCGGCGCGATCTTCGGGGGTGAGCATTCCGCGCACTACTACTTCCGCGACTTCTGGGGCGCGGACTCGGGGATGCTGGCGGCGCTCTACGTGCTGGCCGCCCTCGGCGAACAGGACCGGCCGCTCTCGGAACTGACCGCCGACTACCAGCGCTACGAATCGTCCGGCGAGATCAACTTCAAGGTCGCCGACGCGTCGTATTGTGTGGACGCGGTGCTGAAGTCGTTCGGCACCCGGATTCAGTCCATCGATCATCTGGACGGGGTGACGGTCGACTTGGGCGACGGCAGCTGGTTCAACCTGCGCAGCTCCAACACCGAGCCGCTGTTGCGGCTCAACGTGGAGGGCCGCACTGTCGACGACGTCGACGCGCTGGTCGCCGCGATCAGCACCCAGATCGCGGCCCAAGAGGCCGCCCCGTGAGCACCACCCGGGCGATCGACCTGGAAGACACCGACGGCCTGCTGGAAGCCGACCGGCAGGGTCTGCTGCGGGCGGCGTCGTCGGCCGGCGCGCAGGTGCGCGCGATCGGCGCCGCGGCCGACGAGGGCGCGCTGGACGCGCTGCGGACCGACGACCGCGCGCGCAGCGTGATCTGGGTGGCGAGCCGCGGGACCGCCGAGACGGCCGGGGCGCTGCTCGCCGCGACGCTGGGCGGGGCGGCCTCCCAGCCGATCACGGTCGTCGGCGAGGCGCCGCCGTGGGTCGGCCCGCTGGACGTGCTGATCGTCGCCGGCGACGACCCCGGCGATCCCGCGCTGGTGAGCGCCGCCGCGACCGGGGTGCGCCGGGGCTCGCGCGTCGTCGTCGCGGCGCCGTACGAGGGTCCGCTGCGCGACTCGACGGCGGGGCGGGCCGCGGTCCTCGAACCGCGGGTCCGGGTACCCGCCGAGTTCGGCCTGTGCCGATACCTGGCCGCCGGACTGGCCGTGCTGCAAGCCGTCGACCCGCGACCCGGTGTCGAGCTGGGGCCGCTGGCCGACGAGTTGGACGCCGAGGCGCTGCGCAACAGCGCCGGCCGCGAGCTGTTCACCAACCCGGCCAAGCACATCGCCGAGCGGCTGGTCGGTCGCCGGGCGGTGCTGGCCGGCGACTGCGCCGCGACGCTGGCGCTGGCCCGGCACGGCAGTTCGGTGCTGCTGCGGCTCGCCCACGAGGTCGTCGCCGCCACCGGGCTGGCTGACGCGGTGGTGGCGTTGCGGACGGCGACCGATGGCCCCGGGGGCGCCGCGTCCTCGGTCGAGGACCTGTTTCACGATGAGGAGATCGACGGGCCCCGGCCCGACCGGCTTCGGGTGCTGGCCCTGACGCTGCGCGACGAGCAGACGGTGGTGGCCGCGCGGACCGCGGGCCTGGAAAACGTGTACTTGCTGGCCGCCGAGGACGTGCCGGACGGGCCGGGTGGCTCGGCCGGCTCCACGGTTGCGCCGGCGTTGGGGGGCGCCGTCAGCGCCGAGCAGCAACTGGCAGTATTGGCCGTTCGGCTGGAGATGGCCGCGGTTTACATGCGACTGGTGCGGGGATAAATAGACAAGTGGAACTGCTTCGCGGGGCCTTGAGGACGTACGCCTGGGGATCGCGCACCGCCCTGGCGGAATTCACCGGGCGGGCGGTTCCGGCGGCTCATCCGGAGGCCGAGCTGTGGTTCGGGGCCCATCCCGGCGACCCGGCCTGGCTGGAGACCGACAAGGGCGAGGTGTCGTTGCTGGAGGCCGTCGTCGCCGACCCGGAGGGACAGCTCGGCCCGGGGTCGCGCGCCCGGTTCGGGGACGTGTTGCCGTTCCTGGTGAAGGTGCTCGCCGCCGACGAGCCGCTGTCGCTGCAGGCGCACCCGAGCACGGAGCAGGCGGTCGAGGGGTACCTGCGCGAGGAGCGCCTGGGCATCCCGGTCAACTCGCCGGTCCGCAACTACCGCGACACTTCCCACAAACCGGAGCTGTTGGTGGCGCTGCAGTCGTTCGAGGCGCTGGCAGGGTTTCGCCAGGCGTCGCGGACCGTCGAGCTGCTCCGCGCGCTGAACGTCTCCGACCTCGACCCGTACATCGACCTGCTGAACGACCAGTCCGACGCCGACGGCCTGCGCGCGCTGTTCACCACCTGGATCACCGCTCCGCAGCCCGACATCGACGTGCTGGTGCCCGCCGTGCTGGACGGCGCGATCCAGTACGTCAGTTCCGGGGCAACGGAATTCGCGGCCGAGGCCAAGACGGTGCTGGAACTGGGCGAACGCTATCCCGGTGACGCCGGTGTGCTGGCGGCGTTGTTGCTCAACCGGATCACCCTGGCCCCGGGGGAGGCCATCTTCGTGTCGGCCGGCAACCTGCACACCTATCTGCGCGGCTTCGCCGTCGAGGTGATGGCCAACTCCGACAACGTGTTACGCGGCGGGCTCACCCCCAAGCACGTCGACGTGCCCGAGCTGCTGCGGGTGCTGGACTTCACGCCCACCACCGAGGCGCAGCTGCGCCCGCCCATCCGCCGCGAGGGGTTCGGCCAGATCTACCAGACGCCGACCGACGAGTTCGCCGTCGCGCTGCTGGGACTCGACGGCGAGTACCTCGGCCACGAGGTCGACGCGGGCTGCGCGCACGAGGGCCCGCAGATCCTGCTGAGCACCCAGGGCTGCACGACGGTGCACGCGAAGTCCGGATCGCTCACGCTGGAGCGCGGAATGGCGGCCTGGGTGGCAGCCGACGACGGACCGATCCGCCTCGTCGCGCGCGAGCCCTCCAAACTGTTCAGGGCGACCGTAGGGCTGTGAGCGGGCGCTGCCGGGCTTCCCGGCGCTCGCGCAGCCACAGCCGCATGTTGTGCGCCATGGCGCGGCCCACGATCCGCGGGGGCGGGACCATGTACAGGCTGTCCAGCAGCGAGAACCGGCGCAAAAACCATTCGGCCAGAACGGGATCCGTCTCGGCCGCCCCGAGGAACTGGTCGAACAGCGCGCCGGACGGCCGCCACCACCAGGGCACCCGCCCTTTGGGCCGGGCGTGGTGGAAGGTGATGTCGCCGATCGCGTTCATCATCCATACCGGGTAGGTCGTCCGGGCGGTGGCCCGATTCAGTTCGCGGGCAAGGTCATTCGATTGCAGTGCCCGGCGCAGATGACCGGCCTGCAGCACCGTCATCGTCATGCCCTGCCCGAAGGTCGGGTTGAAGCTCGCGACGGCGTCACCGAGCGGGACGATGCCGTCCGGGAAGCGGTCCAGCCTGTGGTAGCGGCGCCACCGGCTGGCCGGAAACGCGTGATACGCCGGCTCGCCGACGGGTTCGGCCTGCGCCAGAGCGGAATTGAAGTGCGCGGGCAGCAGCTTGCCGGCCAGCGCCAGCATCTCCGGGAACGTCGCGGGCGGCTTGGCGCCCGCCACCCCGAACGTGGTCAGCACCCAAACCCGGTCCTCATAGTGCAGCATGCCCAGACCCAGCGACTCGTCGTGGGACGCCCCGGCCACCACCACCTTCTCGGCGATCAGGCCCTCCGGCATCCGGAACTGCTGGGTGGCGTAGTTGATGCCGATGTCGATGGTGGCCTCGACCGGGCGCTCGAATCCCCACTGCTCCAACCACACCGGCAGGCGGGTGCCCCGGCCGGCGGCGTCGACGACGAGATCGGCCGGCACGAACTCCGGCTCCGCGTCCCCCTGTGGGTCGAGCAGCACGCCGGTCACGCGCTGGTGCGCGCGGTCGAACCGCGGCTCGGCCACCGAGCGGCGGATGATCTCGACGTTCTCGATGTCCTGGACGCGCCGGCGCACCTGCCACTCCAGGTGTGGGCGGCTGGGCACGTAGGCGGTGAACTCGTCGCGCAGCGTGTGCCCCGTTCCCAGGACGTGGCCCGCGGCGCCCAGGTGAATGCAATCCGGCCGGTTCTCCAGGATGGGCACGCCCGCGTCGACCATGTCGTCGAGCAGGCCGGGGAACAGGTCCTCGAACTCCGCCGCGCCGCGCGCCATCAGCATGTGCAGGTGCCGGTCCTGGGGGACCGTCGCGCGGTTCGCCGGCGCGCTCGGCAACTCGTCGCGCTCGTACACGCTTACCCGCGCGTAGAAGTCCGACAGCACCCGCGCGGCGCACAGCCCGGCGATGCTCCCCCCGATGACCACGGCATGGTCGCGCATGTTTCCCCCGCTCTCCGCTATGCCCGCAGACTACCCAGTACTGTGCGGTCCAAGGGCCCCAGCAGGTCCCAGCAAGCCCAGAAGGCGGACGAATGGCAAATCGATGGCGCACGAAATCGGTCGAGCAATCGATCGCCGACACCGACGAGCCGGAGACCCGGCTGCGCAGGGAGTTGACCTGGTGGGACCTGGTCGTGTTCGGCGTCGCGGTGGTGATCGGCGCCGGCATCTTCACGGTCACCGCGTCGACCACCGGTGACATCACCGGACCGGCCATCTGGATCTCGTTCGTGATCGCCGCGGTCACCTGCGCGCTGGCGGCCCTGTGCTACGCCGAATTCGCCTCGACCCTGCCGGTGGCGGGCAGCGCCTACACGTTCTCCTATGCCACCTTCGGTGAGTTCCTGGCCTGGATCATCGGCTGGAACCTGGTGCTGGAGTTGGCGATCGGGGCCGCCGTGGTGTCCAAGGGCTGGTCGAGCTACCTGGGTAACGTGTTCGGATTCGCCGGTGGCACAGTCCAACTCGGATCGGTCAACCTCGACTGGGGCGCCCTGCTGATCGTCGCGGTGGTCGCGACCCTGGTCGGCCTGGGCACCAAGCTGTCGTCCCGATTCTCCGCCCTGGTCACCGGCATCAAGGTGTCGGTGGTGATTTTCGTCGTGCTGGTCGGGGTCTTCTACATCAAGGGCTCCAACTACTCGCCGTTCATCCCGAAGCCGGAGGCCGGGCACGAGTCGTCGGGCATCAACCAGTCCGTGCTCTCGCTGCTGACCGGGGCGCACAGCAGCCACTACGGCCTCTACGGCGTGCTGGCGGGGGCCTCGATCGTGTTCTTCGCGTTCATCGGATTCGACATCGTGGCCACCATGGCCGAGGAAACCAAGAAGCCGCAGCGCGACGTGCCCAGGGGCATCCTTGCGTCGCTGGCGATCGTGACCGTCCTCTACGTCGCGGTGTCGGTCGTGCTGTCCGGCATGGTCTCCTACACCGAGCTCAAGACCGTGCCCGGCCACAAGCCGGCCAACCTCGCCACGGCCTTCGCGGCCAACGGGATCGACTGGGCCAGCAAGATCATCGCCGTCGGCGCGCTGGCCGGGTTGACCACGGTGGTGATGGTGCTGGTGCTCGGACAGTGCCGGGTGCTGTTCGCGATGGCGCGCGACGGGCTGCTGCCGCGGTCGCTGGCCAAGACCGGCGCGCGCGGGACCCCGGTCCGGATCACCGTGCTGGTCGCCGTCGTGATCGCGGCGACGGCCTCGGTCTTTCCGATCGCCAAGCTCGAGGAGATGGTCAACGTCGGCACGCTGTTCGCGTTCGTCCTGGTGTCGGCGGGCGTCATGGTCCTGCGGCGCACCCGTCCGGACCTGGAGCGGGGCTTCCGGGCGCCGTGGGTGCCGCTGCTGCCCATCGCGTCGATCGTCGCCTGCGCGTGGCTGATGCTGAACCTCAGCGCCCTGACCTGGGTGCGGTTCGGCGTCTGGCTGGTGGTGGGCACGGCGATATACGTGGGCTACGGGTACCGGCACTCCGTTCAGGGGCGCCGGCAATCCGGGGAGCTCGCCTCGGTGGCCCCGGCGGAGGCGGGCCCGCCCGGCTGATCTTCGTGGTTTACAAAATAGCGGTTTTTGTCTAGACACAAGACGCAAACTTCCGTATTGTCCAACCTCGAGATGCGACCGGTTCGCCGAGCCTGTAATTCCGCAGGTCTTTACTCGCACTTTGTCTGCAGATTTACAGGCTCGGCGAATGTCCATGACATCAAGGAGGTTTGGCATATGACCACACTGCGGCCCGAGGAATCGCCGGTCTGGCGGGACAAGAAGCGCCACCTGTGGCTGATGGGGCTGATCGCCCCGACGGCGCTGTTCGTGATGCTGCCGATCATCTGGGCGCTCAACCGGCTCGGCTGGCACGCCGCCGCGCAGGTACCGCTGTGGATCGGGCCGATCCTGCTCTACGTGCTGCTGCCGATCCTCGACCTGCGGTTTGGGCCCGACGGGCAGAACCCGCCCGACGAGGTGATGGAACGGCTGGAGAACGACAAGTACTACCGCTACTGCACCTACGTCTATATCCCGTTCCAGTACCTCAGTGTGGTCCTGGGGGCCTACCTGTTCACCGCGTCGAACCTGGGCTGGCTCGGCTTTGACGGCGGCTTGGGCTGGGCGGGCAAGCTGGGTGTGGCGCTGTCGGTCGGGGTCCTCGGCGGGGTGGGGATCAACACGGCCCACGAGATGGGGCACAAGAAGGACTCCCTGGAGCGCTGGCTTTCCAAGGTCACCCTGGCGCAGTCCTGCTACGGCCACTTCTACATCGAGCACAACCGCGGCCACCACGTGCGCGTCTCGACCCCGGAAGACCCGGCGTCGGCGCGCTTCGGCGAGACCTTCTGGGAGTTCTTGCCGCGCAGCGTGTTCGGCAGCCTGCGCTCGGCGCTGGGGCTGGAGGCGCAGCGGCTGCGCCGGCTCGGCAAGAGCCCGTGGGACCCCCGGACCTACCTGTCCAACGACGTGCTCAACGCGTGGCTGATGTCGGTGGTGCTGTGGGGCGCGCTGATCGCGGTCTTCGGCCCGGGCCTGATCCCGTTCGTGGTCATCCAGGCGGTCTTCGGGTTCAGCCTGCTCGAGGCGGTCAACTACCTCGAGCACTACGGGCTGCTGCGGCAAAAGGGCACGAACGGTCGCTACGAGCGCTGCGCGCCGGTGCACAGCTGGAACTCCGATCACGTGGTGACCAACCTGTTCCTGTATCACCTGCAGCGGCACAGCGATCACCACGCCAACCCGACCCGCCGCTACCAGACGCTGCGCAGCCTGCAGGGCTCGCCCAACCTGCCGAGCGGGTACGCGTCGATGATCTCGCTGACCTACTTCCCGCCGCTGTGGCGCCGGGTGATGGACCACCGCGTGCTGGCGCACTACGACGGCGACATCACCCGCGTCAATGTCCAGCCGCGACTGCGCGAAAAGCTGCTGGCCCGCTACGAGGTGGCGGCATGATCGCCTACCGCTGCCCGGGTTGCGGCTACCTTTATGACGAGGCCAAAGGCGCTCCGCGGGAAGGCTTTCCCGCGGGCACGCCCTTCAGCGACATCCCCGACGACTGGTGCTGCCCCGATTGCGCGGTGCGCGAGAAGGCGGACTTCGAGAAGGAAGGTGTGACGGCATGAGCGACTACAAGCTGTTCCGCTGCATCCAGTGCGGCTTCGAGTACGACGAGGCGCTGGGTTGGCCGGAGGACGGCATCGCGCCCGGCACCCGCTGGGACGACATCCCCGACGACTGGAGCTGCCCGGACTGCGGCGCCGCGAAATCCGACTTCGAAATGGTGGAAGTGGCCAGACCGTGAACGCCTCGACTACTACTGTCGCGCCTGTGAAGCGGATGCCGTATGCCGAGGCGTCACGCGTCCTGTTGCGCGACTCGGTGCTCGACGCGATGCGCGACCTGCTGCTGGCCCGGGACTGGTCGGCGATCACGCTGTCGGATGTGGCCCGCGCCGCGGGCATCAGCCGGCAGACCATCTATAACGAGTTCGGCTCGCGCCAGGGCCTGGCGCAGGGGTACGCCCTGCGCCTGGCCGATCGGCTGGTCGACGCGGTCGGATCCGCGATCGACGCAAACGTCGGCAACATACACGAGGCGTTCCTGCAGGGTTTTCGCTCCTTCTTCGCGGAGTCGGCCGCCGACCCGCTGGTGATCTCGTTGCTCACCGGCGTCGCCAAGCCCGACCTGCTGCAGATCATCACCACCGACAGCGGGCCCATCATCAACCGGGCGTCGGCGCGGCTGACCACGGCGCTGACCCAGAGCTGGGTGGCGACCAGCGACGAGGACGCCGGGGTGCTCGCCCGCGCCATCGTGCGGCTGGCGCTGAGCTACGTGTCCATGCCGCCGGAGGCCGATCACGACGTGGCGGCGGACCTGGCCCGGCTGATGACGCCGTTCGCGGAGCGTCATGGGGTCGCGGCTACAGTGGCGGAAGAACATACCTAAGCTAAGTACCGCTTGGCTCGAGCGAGCCCCCCAAACGTCGAAGAAGGAAGACCACGCTATGACGACGACCGAAAGCTCCCTGACCGCCGACGTCCGCAACGGCATCGATTTCAAGGTCGCCGACCTGTCGTTGGCCGATTACGGCCGCCGCGACATCGAGCTCTCCGAGCAGGAGATGCCGGGCCTGATGTCGCTGCGCCGCGAGTACGCCGACGTGCAACCGCTCAAGGGGGCACGGATCTCGGGCTCGCTGCACATGACCGTGCAGACCGCCGTGCTGATCGAAACCCTGGTCTCGCTGGGCGCGCAGGTGCGGTGGGCGTCGTGCAACATCTTCTCCACCCAGGACCACGCCGCCGCCGCGGTGGTCGTCGGCCCGTACGGCACCCCGGAGGAGCCCAAGGGTGTGCCGGTGTTCGCCTGGAAGGGCGAGACGCTGGAGGAGTACTGGTGGGCCGCCGAGCAGATGCTGACCTGGCCCGACGAGCCGGCCAACATGATCCTCGACGACGGCGGGGATGCCACCATGCTGGTGCTGCGCGGCGCGCAGTACGAGAAGGCTGGCGTGGTGCCGCCCGCCGAGGACGACGACCCCACCGAGTGGAAGGTCTTCCTGGAGCTGCTGCGCAACCGCTTCGAGACCGACAAGGACAAGTGGACGAAGATCTCCGAGTCGGTCAAGGGCGTCACAGAGGAGACCACCACCGGCGTGCTGCGGCTGTACCAGTTCGCCGCGGCCGGTGACCTGGCCTTCCCGGCGATCAACGTCAACGACTCGGTCACCAAGTCCAAGTTCGACAACAAGTACGGCTGCCGGCACTCCCTGATCGACGGCATCAACCGCGGCACCGACGTGCTGATCGGCGGCAAGAAGGTGCTGATCTGCGGCTACGGCGACGTCGGCAAGGGCTGCGCCGAGTCGGTCAAGGGCCAGGGCGCGCGCGTCGTCGTCACCGAGATCGACCCGATCAACGCGCTGCAGGCGCTGATGGAGGGCTACGACGTCAAGACGGTCGAGGACGCGATCGGCGAGGCCGACATCGTCATCACCGCCACCGGCAACAAGGACATCATCACGCTCGAGCACATGAAGGCGATGAAAGACCACGCCGTGCTGGGCAACATCGGGCACTTCGACAACGAGATCCAGGTCGCCCAGCTGGAGAAGTCCGGCGCCACCAAGGTGAACATCCGCCCGCAGGTCGACGTGTGGACGTTCCCGGACAGCGGCAAGTCGATCATCCTGCTCTCCGAGGGCCGGCTGCTGAACCTGGGCAACGCCACCGGGCACCCGTCGTTCGTGATGAGCAACAGCTTCTCCAACCAGGTGATCGCCCAGATCGAGCTGTGGACCAAGAACGACGAGTACGACAACGAGGTGTACCGGCTGCCCAAGCACCTCGACGAGAAGGTGGCTCGCATCCACGTCGAGGCGCTCGGTGGCCAGCTGACCAAGCTGACCAAGGAGCAGGCCGAGTACATTGGCGTCGACGTCGACGGCCCGTACAAGGCCGACCACTACCGCTACTGAGGCGCTGAATCGCCGAGCGTCGCGCCAGCGCGGCGTTCGGCCTCGAGCGTCACGCCAGCGTGGCGCTCGAGGGCCGGGATAGGCTCGCGCCGTGCTGATCGCGATCGAAGGGGTCGACGGCTCCGGCAAGCGGACGCTGTCCGACGGCCTGCGCAAGGCCTTCGAAGCCGCCGGGAAGTCGGTTGCCACCCTGGCGTTCCCGCGTTACGGGCAGTCGGTGACCGCCGACATCGCGGCCGAAGCGTTGCACGGCGGGCACGGCGACCTGGCGTCGTCGGTATACGCGATGGCCACGCTGTTCGCGCTCGACCGCGCCGGGGCGATCGGGCAGATCGCGGCGCTGGGCCGCGACCACGACGTGGTGATCCTGGATCGCTACGTCGCCTCCAACGCGGCCTACAGCGCGGCGCGCCTGCACCAGGACGCGGCAGGGGAGGCGGCGGCGTGGGTGCACCGGCTCGAATACGAGCGGTTAAGGCTGCCCGCGCCCGACTGGCAGGTGCTGCTCGCGGTGCCCTCCGAACTCGCCGCGCGGCGGGCCCGGCACCGGGCCGAGCACGAGCCGGGCCGCGCGCGGGACAGTTATGAGCGCGACGACGGGCTGCAGCAGCGCACCGGCGCGGTCTACGCCGAGCTGGCCGCGGCGGGCTGGGGCGGGCGGTGGCTGGTCGTCGACGCCGACGTCGATCCGGGGCGGTTGGCGGCGTCTTTGACCGCCGGCTAGCACAAAATTGTCACGATTTGGCCGTATCGAATAAGAAACGCCCGTGTGGTGCGCCGAATTTGTCCCGATCTGGTGACACCATGGACTCCATGAGGCAAAGGATTTTGGTCGTCGACGACGACGCTTCGCTGGCCGAGATGCTCACCATCGTGCTGCGTGGGGAGGGCTTCGACACCGCGGTCATCGGCGACGGCACTCAGGCGCTGACCGCGGTGCGCGAGTTGCGCCCGGATCTGGTGCTGCTGGACCTGATGCTGCCGGGCATGAACGGCATCGACGTGTGCCGGGTGCTGCGCGCCGACTCCGGCGTGCCCATCGTGATGCTGACCGCCAAGACCGACACCGTGGACGTGGTGCTCGGCCTGGAGTCGGGCGCCGACGACTACATCATGAAGCCGTTCAAGCCCAAGGAGCTGGTCGCCCGGGTGCGCGCGCGGCTGCGGCGCAACGACGACGAGCCCGCCGAGATGCTTTCCATCGCCGACGTCGACATCGACGTGCCGGCGCACAAGGTCACCCGCAACGGCGAGCAGATCTCCCTCACACCGCTGGAGTTCGACCTGTTGGTCGCGCTGGCACGCAAACCGCGCCAGGTGTTTACTCGTGATGTGCTGCTCGAACAGGTGTGGGGGTATCGGCACCCGGCGGACACCCGCCTGGTGAACGTGCACGTCCAGCGTCTGCGGGCCAAGGTCGAGAAAGACCCTGAGAACCCGACCGTGGTGTTGACCGTTCGAGGAGTGGGATACAAGGCCGGACCTCCGTGATCCGGGAGGTTCGTTGCCACGCCGGCGACCGGCCAGTGCGCCGCATGAGCGGCGCCAGTGCTGAGGAGCGGCGTCATTGATCTGGGGGTCTCGGCAACGCACTAGAAGTCGCTGGGGGCGCTCCGGCCCCATGACGCGGGGCATGGGTGCGGTGAGTCGGGCCGTCGGCGCTGCCTGGCGCCGATCGCTGCAATTGCGGGTAGTCGCACTGACCCTGGGCCTGTCGCTCGCCGTCATCCTCGCGCTCGGCTTCGTGCTGACCAGCCAGGTGACCAACCGGGTGCTGGACGTGAAGGTCCGGGCCGCCATGGAGCAGATCGAGCGCGCGCGCACCACCGTCGCCGGGATCGTCAACGGCGAGGAGACCCGCTCGCTGGACAGCAGCCTCCAGCTGGCCCGCAACACGCTGACGTCCAAGACCGACCCCGCCTCGGGCGCCGGGCTGGCCGGCGCGTTCGACGCGGCGCTGATGGTGCCGGGCGACGGTCCGCGCGCCGCCACCACGGCCGGACCCGTCGACCAGGTGCCCAACGCATTGCGCGGCTTCGTCAAGGCCGGGCAGGCGGCGTATCAGTACGCCACCGTGCACACCGACGGGTTCTCCGGGCCGGCGCTGGTCATCGGCACGCCGACGTCGTCGCAGGTGGCCAACCTCGAGCTCTACCTGATCTTCCCGTTGAAGAACGAGCAGGCCACCATCCAGCTGGTGCGCGGCACGATGATCACCGGCGGCGCGGTGCTGCTGGTGCTGCTCGCGGGGATCGCGCTGCTGGTGTCCCGCCAGGTGGTGGTGCCGGTCCGGTCGGCGTCGCGGATCGCCGAGCGATTCGCCGAGGGGCATCTGTCCGAACGGATGCCGGTGCGCGGCGAGGACGACATGGCGCGGCTGGCCGTGTCGTTCAACGACATGGCCGAGAGCCTGTCCCGGCAGATCACCCAGCTCGAGGAGTTCGGCAACCTGCAGCGCCGGTTCACCTCCGACGTCAGCCACGAACTTCGCACCCCGCTGACCACGGTGCGGATGGCCGCCGATCTGATCTACGACCACAGCGCCGACCTCGACCCCACGCTGGCCCGGTCCACCGAGCTGATGGTCAACGAGCTGGACCGGTTCGAGACGCTGCTCAACGACCTGCTCGAGATCTCCCGGCACGACGCCGGCGTGGCCGAGCTGTCCGTCGAGGCGGTGGACCTGCGCACCACCGTGCAAAGCGCGCTGGGCAACGTGGGACACCTGGCCGAGGACGCCGGCATCGAGCTGCTCGTCGACCTGCCCGACGAGGAGGTGATCGCCGAGGTCGACCCGCGCCGCGTGGAGCGGATCCTGCGCAACCTGATCGCCAACGCCATCGACCACGCCGAGCGCAAGCCGGTGCAGATCCGGATGGGCGTCGACGAGGACACCGTCGCCGTCACCGTCCGCGACTACGGGGTGGGCCTGCGGCCCGGCGAGGAGAAACTGGTGTTCAGCCGGTTCTGGCGCTCGGACCCGTCGCGGGTGCGTCGCTCCGGCGGCACCGGGCTGGGTCTGGCGATCAGCGTCGAGGACGCGAGGCTGCACCAGGGCCGGCTGGAGGCGTGGGGCGAGCCCGGCGAGGGCGCGTGCTTCCGGCTGACGCTGCCCCTGATTCGAGGTCACAAGGTCACCACCAGCCCGCTGCCGCTGAAGCCGATCCCGGAGCCGCCCGCGCCGCCGCGCCCCGACCCGCAGCGCCCACGCGAGCACGCCGAGCGGAGCGTCTGATGCGACGGCTGCTCGCTTTGTTGGCCGTGTCGTCGACGGCGTTCGTCCTCGCCGGCTGCGCGGGGGTGCCCAGCTCGTCGGCCCCGCAGGCCATCGGCACGGTCGAGCGGCCGGCGCCGTCCAACCTGCCCAAGCCAACCCCGGGCATGGACCCCGACGTGTTGCTGCGCGAATTCCTCAAGGCCACAGCCGATCCCGCGAACCGGCACCTGGCGGCCCGGCAATTTCTCACCCAGTCGGCATCCAACGCGTGGGACGACGCCGGTAGCGCCCTGCTGATCGACCACGTGGTGTTCGTGGAAACCCGTGGCGCCGAACGGGTTTCGGCGACCATGCGCGCCGACATCCTGGGCTCGCTGTCCGACGTGGGCGTGTTCGAAACCGCCGAGGGCGTGCTGCCCGACCCGGGTCCGATCGAGCTGGTCAAGACGTCGGGGGGCTGGCGCATCGACCGGCTGCCCAACGGCGTGTTCCTGGACTGGCAGCAGTTCCAGTCCACCTACAAACGCAACACGCTGTACTTCGCCGACCCCACCGGCAAGACCGTGGTGCCCGATCCCCGCTACGTCGCGGTGTCCGACCACGACCAGCTGGCCACCGAGCTGGTGTCCAAGATGCTGGCCGGGCCGCGGCCCGAGATGGCCCACACCGTGCGCAACCTGCTGGCCCCGCCGCTGCGGCTGCGCGGCCCGGTGACCCGGGCCGACGGCGGCAAGAACGGCATCGGCAAGGGCTACGGCGGCGCCCGCATCGAGCTGGAGAAGTTGTCCACCACCGATCCGCACAGCAGGCAATTGCTTGCGGCACAGATCATCTGGACGCTGGCCCGGGCCGACATCCGGGGCCCGTACGTGATCAACGCCGACGGCGCGCCGCTGGACGACCGGTTCGCCGAAGGGTGGACCACCTCCGACGTCGCCGCCACCGACCCCGGTGTGGCCGACGGCGCGGGGGCGGGCTTGCACGCCCTGGTCAACGGGTCGCTGGTCGGGCTGGACGGCCAGCACGCCAACACCGTCCCCGGGGCGTTCGGGCGGGTGGGCGACCAGACCGGCGCCGCGCTGTCGCGCAGCGGGCGGCAGGTGGCGTCGGTGGTGACACTGCGCCGCGGCGCCCCGGACCAGGCGGCGTCGCTGTGGATCGGCGACCTCGGCGGCGAGGCGGTCCAGGCCGCCGACGGGCACAGCCTGACGCGGCCCAGCTGGTCGCTGGACGACGCGGTGTGGGTGGTGGTCGACAACAACAACGTGCTGCGCGCGATTCAGGAACCGGCGTCGGGGCAGCCCGCGCGCATCCCGGTGGATTCCGCGGTGGTGGCCTCCACCTTCCCCGGGCCGATCACCGACCTGCAGCTGTCTCGCGACAGCACGCGCGCCGCGATGGTGATCAACGGCCAGGTGATCCTCGCCGGTGTGGAGCAGACCCAGGCCGGGCAGTACGCGCTGACCTACCCGCGGCGGCTGGGTTTCGGCCTCGGCAACTCGGTGGTCTCGCTGTCGTGGCGGACCGGCGATGACATCGTGGTGACCCGCACCGACGCCAGCCACCCGGTGTCCTACGTCAACCTCGACGGGGTGAACTCCGATGCGCCGGCTCGCGGCCTGCAGATGCCGGTCACGACGGTCGCGGCCAACCCGTCGGCCGTCTACGTCGCGGCCCCCGAAGGGGTGCTGCAGTATTCGGCGTCGGCCCCCGAAAGCCAGCAGAGCTGGTCGGAGGTATCCGGGCTGTTGGTGCCCGGCGCACTGCCGGTGCTGCCGGGCTAGCGACGTCTGCCGTGGCTCATGCCTTGTGCCACATATCGTTTCGGAAGACGCTGACGTCCAGCGCCGTGCTGATCGGATCGTAAGCGCGCCTCGACGTGTCAGTGCTGACCAGCCCCACGCCAGCTCACACCCGAGCTTGTTCGCGCGGCCCCACAGCGACGAAAGGGTTAATTGGTGACCCGCTATTCTGCGGGGCTGATACACACCGCTTATCGTCGGATATGTAAGATTTATCAATGTATGTCGTTATCTGACAATACTGTTCATGTTTCGCACTCCAGGCTGTTGCTTTCTGTGAGTGGATGTTGATAAGCCCGCTACTGGGAGTAACGCCTGGGTAACAAGCGAAAATTACTGTCAGGACCGCACATTGGCGTCGCATTAATCGATTTCAGTTGAAAACTCCTGCAGGAAGCCGGTTTCCGATTTTTCGTCGGGCGGAT
The DNA here is from genome assembly GCF_002101935.1 of Mycobacterium sp. IEC1808. Lineage (NCBI taxonomy): Bacteria > Bacillati > Actinomycetota > Actinomycetes > Mycobacteriales > Mycobacteriaceae > Mycobacterium > Mycobacterium sp. IEC1808. The sequence goes on from NZ_LQPV01000031.1 coordinate 76,932, forward strand.
TGGTGCGGGCAATGTAGGTTCGCGAGTGGCTCAATGGTGGGCGGGCCGCGACGCAATCGAAACGGAGGAACACGTTGATTGTTCACGCGGACACCATGGGCGGCACGGCTGTACCCAGTGCGCCGACCGTGGCGCAGACTCGCTGGCTTCAGCTCGGCCTTGGGCTGGTGTGCATGATGGCGATATCGAGTCCCCAGTATGTGTGGACGCTGATGACCAAGCCACTCGCCACCAAACTCGGGATTGCCTTGCCCGAATTGCAGGTTACGTTCTCGATTCTGGTGCTGTTACAGGCGTTTTTCTCGCCGTTCCAGGGTGCGCTGGTCGACCGCTTCGGGCCCCGCCGGTTGATCTCGATCGGCACGCTGCTGGCGGGCGCGAGCTGGGTGCTCGCTTCTTACGCGCACACCGTGTCGATGCTGTATCTCACCTATGGCGGCGTCGGTGGTCTAGGCACGGGGATTGTGTATGTCGGCGTCGTGGGGCTGGTGGTCCGGTGGTTTCCCGATCGACGCGGATTCGCCGCCGGTGTGGTGGCGGCCGGCTACGGGATGGGCGCGATTTTGACGACTTTTCCGATCGCCTCGTCGCTGGCCGCGCATGGCGTCGAGTCGACGTTGTGGCTCTTCGGCATCGTGTTCGCCGCAGTCGGTTTCGTTGCCGCGCAGGGGTTGCGGGTGCCGCCGGCGGATCTCGGGTTGAACCTACCGAGCGCCCGGCCGTCCGCCGCTCGGCGTGATTACCGGCCCGCCGAGATGCTCAAGCGGCCGCTCTTCTGGCTGATGTTCTTCATGATGACCATGATGGCCACTTCGGGCCTGATGGTCACGTCGCAGATGGCTACATTCGCGACCGACTTCGGTGTGAGCAAGGTGCTGGTGTTCGGGCTCGCCGCGCTGCCGCTGGCCTTGACCATCGACCGCTTCACGAACGGGCTGACGCGGCCGTTTTTCGGTTGGGTATCGGACCGACTGGGCCGGGAAAACACCATGGCGTTTGCCTTCGCGCTGGAGGCTGTTGCCATGACGCTCTGGTTGCTGACGCGACACGACGCCACGCTGTTCGTCCTCCTGTCCGGTTTGGTGTTCTTCGGGTGGGGTGAGATCTTCTCGCTGTTCCCATCCACCTTGACCGATACTTTCGGGGCCCGTTACGCGACAGCGAACTACGGCTGGCTCTACATCTCGTTCGGGATCGGTTCGGTCTTCGGTGGTCCGCTCGCGGCGCTGCTGCATCAGCACGCCGGGAGCTGGATTCCGGTGTTCGGGTGTGCGATTGCGCTCGATCTGGGAACCGCGGCGCTGGCCGTCTTCGTGTTGAAGCCGGCGCGTCGGCGATTCGTCGAAGCCGCACCGAGCGCCGTCGTGAGCGCCGGCCAGTAGTAGTTGTCGGCCGTGCCCGCCACACTGACTCCGTGCTCGATCTCATCCTGCCGCTGGAATGCGGCGGCTGCGGGGCGCCGTCGACCCGCTGGTGCGACGCCTGCGCGGCGGAACTTGACGTCAGGGCCGACGAGCCGCACGTCGTCAGCCCCCACATCGAACCCGAGGCGCCGGTGTTCGCGCTGGGTCGCTACGCCGGCGCGCGGCGCGCGGCGATCCTCGCGCTGAAGGAGAACGGGCGCGGCGACCTGGTCAGCCCGCTGGCCCGGGCGCTGGCCGTCGGGATCCACCGGCTGTTGACCTGGGGGATGGTCGAGACGCCGCTGACGATCGTGCCCGCGCCGACGAGGCGTTCGGCGGCGCGGGCACGCGGCGGCGACCCCGTCACCCGGCTGGCGCGGGCCGCGGTGGCCGGGCACCCCGACATCGCCGTCGCGCCGGTGCTGCGGATGAAGGCCCTGGCCCGCGACTCCGTCGGCCTCGGCACCTCGGCGCGCGAGCGCAACATCGCCGGCCGGGTGGTGCTGCGCGGGCGGCCGAAAACAGAAGTCATCGTCGTCGACGACGTCGTCACCACCGGGGCGACGGCCCGCGAGTCGGTGCGGACGCTGCGCGCCGCCGGGGTCCGCGTGGCCGCGGTGCTGGCGATCGCGGCCGCGTGAAGCCGCGCGGCGCCAAGCGCATGTGAAGAACTCGCAACAGCTGCCCGGAATTGGTGGCATCCCAAGGCGAACACGAGCTAACGTCGAGGACAACCTTCAGGAACATCTTTGACCCGGCGCAACGCAGTCGTCGATTTCCGGGTTGATACGCCACATGTGGAAGGGGGTGAGAATCCGACACCTTGCATCGGCGGGCAGCCTGCGGCGGTGACCTGAAGAAACCGCTCCCAACCCCCCGTCGGCGCTCATGTAGGAAGCCGGCACGCACAGCGTGCGACGTGGAAAAGGAAACGAGTTGACACGTATGTCAAGGCTTACCGTGGATTCCGGTCAGACTCTCGACCAAGCGCCGGCGGAAAGCAGCGAGCCGGCCGAGCCGACCCTCAACGCCGAAGTCGTGTTCAAGGGCCGCAACGTCGAAATCCCCGATCATTACCGCTTCTACGTCTCGCAAAAACTCGCCCGCCTCGAACGATTCGATCGGTCCATCTATCTCTTCGACGTCGAGCTCAAACACGCGCCCAACCGCCGTCAGCGCAAGTCCTGTCAGCGCGTCGAGATCACCGCGCGCGGGCGCGGCCCGGTCAGCCGCGCGGAGGCCTGCGCCGACAGCTTCTACGCCGCCTTCGAGTCCGCGGTCGACAAGCTGGAGAACCGGCTGCGCCGCGCCAAAGACCGCCGCAAGGTGCACTACGGCGACAAGACGCCGGTGTCGCTGGCCGCCGCCACCGCGGTGGCGCCGCTTCCCGCGAAGGCCTTCAACTCCGAACCCGTCGAGCCGCATCAACACGACGGCGCGGGGGTCGACCACGGCGAGCTGCAAGACCACGAGCCGGGCCGGGTGGTCCGCACCAAGGAACACCAGGCCACGCCCATGACGGTCGACGAGGCGCTCTACGAGATGGAGCTGGTCGGGCACAACTTCTTCTTGTTCTACGACAAGGAGACCGAACGGCCGTCCGTCGTGTACCGCCGGCACGCGTACGACTACGGGCTGATCAGGCTGGCCTGACGTTCAGCGACGTTTGAGGGGCTTAACTGCCTCTTCACCTAGGATGGATGCCGCCTCGCAAAAAGAGGAAGACTCCAACCCACAGGGGATATAGCTGTGCTGTCGAAGTTGCTGCGCCTTGGTGAAGGTCGCATGGTCAAGCGCCTCAAGCGGGTGGCCGACTATGTCAACACGTTGTCCGACGACGTCGAGAAGCTCACCGACGCCGAGCTGAGGGCCAAGACCGACGAGTTCCGGCAGCGCCTCAACGACGAGAAAAACCCCGAAACCCTGGACGACCTGCTGCCCGAGGCGTTCGCCGTGGCCCGCGAGGCCGCGTGGCGGGTCCTGGACCAGCGCCCCTTCGACGTGCAGGTGATGGGCGCGGCCGCGCTGCACCTGGGCAACGTCGCCGAGATGAAGACCGGTGAAGGCAAGACCCTGACCTGCGTGTTGCCCGCCTACCTCAACGCGCTGGCCGGCAAGGGCGTGCACGTCGTCACGGTCAACGACTACCTGGCCAAACGCGACAGCGAGTGGATGGGCCGCGTGCACCGCTTCCTCGGCCTGGACGTCGGCGTGATCCTGGCGCAGATGACGCCCGACGAGCGGCGGGTGGCCTACAACGCCGACATCACCTACGGCACCAACAACGAGTTCGGCTTCGACTACCTGCGCGACAACATGGCGCATTCGCTCGACGACCTGGTGCAGCGCGGGCACAACTTCGCCATCGTCGACGAGGTCGACTCCATCCTCATCGACGAGGCCCGCACCCCGCTGATCATCTCCGGCCCGGCCGACGGCGCCTCCAACTGGTACACCGAGTTCGCCCGCATCGCGCCGCTGATGCAAAAGGACGTCCACTACGAGGTCGACCTGCGCAAACGGACCGTCGGCGTGCACGAGAAAGGCGTCGAGTTCGTCGAGGACCAGCTCGGCATCGACAACCTCTACGAGGCGGCCAACTCGCCGCTGGTCAGCTACCTCAACAACGCGCTGAAGGCCAAGGAGCTGTTCAACCGCGACAAGGACTACATCGTGCGCGACGGCGAGGTGCTCATCGTCGACGAGTTCACCGGCCGCGTGCTGATCGGCCGCCGCTACAACGAGGGCATGCACCAGGCCATCGAGGCCAAGGAGCACGTCGAGATCAAGGCCGAGAACCAGACGCTGGCCACCATCACGCTGCAGAACTACTTCCGTCTCTACGACAAGCTGGCCGGCATGACCGGTACCGCCCAGACCGAGGCGGCCGAGCTGCACGAGATCTACAAGCTGGGCGTGGTCTCGATCCCGACCAACAAGCCGATGATCCGCACCGACCAGTCCGACCTCATCTACAAGACCGAGGAGGCCAAGTACATCGCGGTGGTCGACGACGTCGAGGAGCGCTATGAGAAGGGCCAGCCGGTCCTGATCGGCACCACCAGCGTCGAGCGCTCGGAGTACCTATCGCGGCAGTTCCAGAAGCGCCGCATCCCGCACAACGTGCTCAACGCCAAGTACCACGAGCAGGAGGCGGGCATCATCGCCGTGGCGGGCCGCCGCGGCGGCATCACCGTCGCCACCAACATGGCCGGCCGCGGCACCGACATCGTGCTGGGCGGCAACGTCGACTTCCTCACCGACCAGCGGCTGCGGGCCCGCGGCCTCGACCCTGTCGAGACGCCCGACGAGTACGAGGCGGCCTGGCACGAGGAGCTGCCCATCGTCAAGGAGGAGGCCAGCGCGGAGGCCGAAGAGGTGATCGAGGCCGGCGGCCTGTACGTGCTGGGCACCGAGCGCCACGAGTCGCGGCGCATCGACAACCAGCTGCGCGGCCGGTCCGGCCGGCAGGGCGACCCGGGGGAGTCGCGCTTCTACCTGTCGCTGAGCGACGAGCTGATGCGCCGCTTCAACGGCGCCGCGCTGGAGGCGATGCTCAACCGGCTGAACCTGCCCGACGACGTGCCGATCGAGAACAAGATGGTGACCCGCGCCATCAAGAGCGCCCAGACCCAGGTCGAGCAGCAGAACTTCGAGGTCAGAAAGAACGTCCTCAAGTACGACGAGGTGATGAACCAGCAGCGCAAGGTGGTCTACGCCGAGCGCCGCCGCATCCTGGAGGGTGAGAACCTCAAGGACCAGGCGCTGGACATGGTCCGCGACGTCATCACCGCCTACGTCGACGGCGCGACCGCCGAGGGCTACGCCGAGGACTGGGACCTGGACGCGCTGTGGACGGCGCTGAAGACGCTGTACCCGGTCGGCATTGCGCACGAGACGCTGACCCACCCCGACGCCGACTCCGACCGCGACGACCTCACTCGCGACGAGCTGCTCGACGCGCTGATCAAGGACGCCGAAAGGGCTTACGCCGCAAGGGAAGCCGAGCTCGAGGAGATCGCCGGCGAGGGCGCGATGCGTCAGCTGGAACGCAACGTGTTGCTCAACGTCATCGACCGCAAGTGGCGTGAGCACCTCTACGAGATGGACTACCTCAAGGAGGGCATCGGGCTGCGGGCGATGGCGCAGCGCGATCCGCTGGTGGAGTACCAGCGCGAGGGCTACGACATGTTCATGGCCATGCTCGACGGCATGAAGGAGGAGTCGGTCGGCTTCCTGTTCAACGTCACCGTGGAAGCGGTGCCGACCCCGCAGGTCGCCCCGCAGCCGACGCCCGAGGGCCTGGCGGAACTGGGGACCGGCGCCGGCGGGCAGCCCGATGACCAAGGCGAAGCGCCCGCCGCGGCTCGCGAGGAGGCCCCAAGCGTGTTGCGCGCCAAGGGCATTGATGACGAGGCGCCCGCACTCACGTATTCCGGCCCGTCCGAGGACGGTTCGGCGCAAGTGCAGCGCAATGGCGGTGGCGCCCAGAAGGCGCCGGCCGGTGTACCCGGCGGCGGCAGCCGCCGCGAGCGTCGTGCGGCCGCGCGCCAGCAGGGGCGCGGCGCCAAGCCGCCGAAGTCGGTCAAGCGCCGCTAGCCCTGGCGCCGAGTGTGCGGCTGGCCGCACGCTCGGTAGCCAGTGTGCGGCTAGCCGCACAATCGGCCACCTGGCAACGCCGATGCCATAGGCTTATCAGGCGTCGGCTTCTGTCTGGCTACACCGGCGTCGCCACCGTGACGGGCCGGGAAGGGGCGAATTTATGCCCTTCGACGGAGCGGTGTCGCGGACCGAGGTATTGGCGGCGCTGTCTTTGGCGATCGACCTCGGGCTCGGCCAGCCCATGGATCACATGCTGCGGTCGGCGGCGATGGGAACGAGGCTTGCCGAGCGCCTCGGCCTCGGCGAGCGTGAGCGCGGGACGGTTTTCTACACGGGCCTGGTGATGTGGATCGGGTGTCATGCCGACTCGCACGAGTACGCGCGGTGGTTCGGCGACGACATCGCGGCGCGACATGACAGCCACTTCATCGACTGGTCCGGCGCTGAGTTCCGGCGATTCCTTGTCAGCAACCTGGGTCGCGGGTCGACGTTGCCGAAACGGGCCCAGCTGGCGGCGAAGCTGTTTTTGGACGCACGCGGCAACCTCGGCACGTTGATGCACTCACATTGCCTGTCGGCCGCGCTGCTCGCCGAGGAGATCGGCCTCGGCGAGGACGTGTGCGAAGCCCTGCCCTTCGCATACGAGCGGTGGGACGGCAGCGGCCTTCCCACTGGTGCCGCGGGGAGCCAGATACCCGTGACCATGCGGGTGGCGCAGCTCACCGACATCGCCGAAGTGCACTATCGCGCCTTCGGCGCGAGCCGCGCGATCGCGGAGGTTCGCCGTCGCAGCGGCAAACAGTTCGACCCCGACATAGTCGCGGTGTTTTGCGACGTCGCCGACGAGCTGCTGCGCGACGACGAAGACGCGTGGGAGACGGCCGCCGGCTTGGCGCCGGATCCCGGGGAAACGCTGAGTGGTTCGTCGCTGGACCGGCTCTTGTGTGCGATGGGCGATTTCGTGGACCTGAAATGCCCCTTCACCCTTGGCCATTCGCGAGCAGTGGCCGACCTGGCGGAGAAAGCAGGCAAGTGCGCCGGGCTGGCGACGGACGAGATCGACACGCTGCGCCGGGCCGGCTACGTTCACGATCTCGGCCGGATCGGTGTGTCCAACCGGGTGTGGGAAAAGCCGCGCGGGTTGACCCCCGCCGAACGCGAGCGTGTGCACTTGCATCCGTATCTGACCGGCAGGATCTTGGCCCGCGTCGGTGGGCTCAAGGCCGTCCGGGAGGTCGCGGTCAACCACCACGAACGGCTGGACGGGTCGGGGTACCCGAACGGGCTCCGTGGCGACGATCTGTCGATGCGCGAGCGGGTACTCGCCGCGGCCGAAAGCTATTGCGGCTCAACCGAGCCGCGACCGTATCGCGATGCGCTGGATGGGGCCGCCGCGGCCACGCGATTGCGTAGCGAAGCCGCGCGGGGTCGCCTGGACGGCGACGCGGTTGAAGCCGTGCTGGAGGCCGCGGGTCACCAGCCGTCGCGCAGAGCCACCAGGCCGTCGGGCCTGACCCGGCGCGAGGCCGAGGTCTTGCTCCATGTGGCCCAGGGGCGGTCCAACCGCGAAATCGCCTCGGCGCTTTGGATTTCCGAGAAGACCGTGCGCAATCATGTTGAGCACATCTATGCCAAGATCGGGGTCTCGAACCGGATCGGGGCCAGCCTGTATGCGACCCGGCACGGCCTGACCGGCGGCGCGCCCGGCTGAAAACCCAGCCCCTTGGTTCGAATGTTTGGGGCGAATGCCTCATGTGCACGCGGGAAATCGAGGCGACCATTTCTGCATGTTTAGCACTGGGCGAAGCCAACTCTACGAATCGCACCCGGGGCTCTCGCCGCGGTTGTGGGACGCGGTGCTGACCGAGGGCCACTCATCGCTGGTCCGGGCGCGGCACGCTTTCCGCTACCTACCGTCGGCGCCGCGATGCAAGCTGTGCAACAACCCGTTCGGCGGCCCCGTCGGCCGGCTCTTTGCCGTTGCCGGCTTCCGCCGGTCCCGCAAGAACCCCAACCTGTGCACGCGATGTTGCGATGCGCTGCCGCGCGGAGGCGCTGAGGTCGATATCGCGGTGCTGTTCGTCGACGTTCGAGGCTCCACGGCGTTGGGTCACCGTCAGGCCGCCGCCGACTTCGCCGCGTTGCTCAACCGGTTCTACGGCGCCGCGACGCAGACCCTGCTGCGCCATGACGCCGTGATCGACAAGCTCATCGGTGACGAGGTGATGGCGTTTTTCGTGCGGGGCATCAGCGGCCCGCGGTATCGGCAACGAGCCGTCGAGGCGGGAATCGAGTTGCTCCGGGCCGTCGGCTACGGCACGCCGAACGGACCTTGGCTGGACGCCGGCGTCGCCGTGCACGCGGGCGTCGCATACGTCGGCAACGTCGGCGGCGCCGTCGTCGACTTCACCGCCCTGGGCCGCCCGGTCAACGCCGCGGCCCGGATGCAACAACGCGCCGCGGGCGGGGAGTTGCTCGTCGCCAGTGGGGTCGCCGACGAACTGACGGCCGGCATGCAGCGGCGCACGCTGATTCTGCGGGGGCAGGATGAGCCGATCAACGTCTTCGTCCACAAGTTTTGAGCGTTCGTTCGGCTCGCTCCCGTCACCGCATGGACGCGCCGGGCCGGGATCGCCGGTCCAACAGCCAGGCGGTGGCCACCGTGAGGGCGATTGCGAACGAGGCGAGCGCGATGAGACTGGCGGCGTTCCCGCCCTGGAAGGTCTCGCGGTATACGGACATGGCCGGCAGCGTGGCGGTGTAGCGGTCGAGTCCCAGGTCGCGCCCCAACGCATCGAAGGCGTGGCGGTTGGACAGCGCCAGGCTCATCAGGCGCCCGGGGGTGGCCATCTGGTCGGTCGGCACGATCGCACCACCGAATAGCACCTGAGGGAAGCACAACATCGGCAGGGCGAGGGCCGCCTGCGCGGCGTTGGAAACGGCCGCCGAGGCGAACAGGCCCAGGGCCAGCGCCGAGATCGCTTCGATCACAATCGTCGCGAACAGCGAGGCGTAGACGTCCCATCCCGCCGCGGGCAGCCGCCCGAGCGCCCGCAACACAAGCAGCAACACCGCGCTCACGCCCGCCAGAACCGGAAGCAGCGCCGTCACCTTTGACGCCACGTACGCGCCCACGCTGAGCCCGGCCAGGCGTTCGCGCCGGAAGACGGCCATCTCGCCGACGATCTGCAGCAGGCCGTACGTCAGCCCGAAGAAGAAGCCGTCGAAAGCGATCCAGAAGACGATCTGGGCCGGGCCGACGCCCGCCGCGCCACCGGGATCGAACGCGCCGCGCCTGAACAGCGTCGCCATCATCGCCGTCACAAGCACCGGTGATCCCAGCAGGATCGCAAGGGTCAGCCGGTTGCGGGCGAGTACGTCGACGTTGCGGCGGGTGAGCAGCCACCATTGCCGGACCATGCCGGTTCGCCTGACGTCGGATTTGGTTGCCGAGACGGCCTGGCGGCTGAAGCCGGGCCGGGCGTTTGACTTCGCGCGGCTCTGCGTGAACCGCTCGGCCCAGATCCGCGGCGTGTGCTCGGCGGCCAGGCGCTCGTAGACCTCGGTGAGGTTCGCCACGCCGAAGTAGTGCCGCGCGGCGGCCGGACTGCCGGTGAAGGCCAGGTGGCCGTCGCGGGCCAGGAAGACGACCCGGTCGCACAAGTCGATGCCGGCCGGCTCGTGGGTGGTGAGAACGACGGTGACCCCGCGCTGGCTGAGCCGGCGCAGCAGGCGCATCACGTCGGCCGCAGTCGACGGGTCGAGCCCGGAGGTGGGTTCGTCGAGGAAGAAAAGGCGGGGCCGGGTCAGGAGCTCCACGGCGATGCTGGCCCGCTTGCGCTGGCCGCCGGACAGGGAACGCACCGGCACGTCGGCCCGATCGGCCAAGTCGAGGTCGCGCATGGTCTCCTCGACGATCCGCTCCGCTTCGACCGCGGGCGTGCCCGCCGGGAGCCGAAGCCGCGCGGCGTAGCGCAGCGTCCGGCGCAGGGGCATCTCGAGGTGAATGATGTCGTCCTGGGGCACGAAGCCGACTTTCGCGTCGGCGCTGCCCCCGAGCGCTTTGCCGCGACGAACGACGCCGTCGTGCCGAACCTCACCGGCGGACGGCGCTCGCAGCCCCGCAAGGATCTCCAGCAATGTGGTCTTGCCGGCTCCGCTGCCGCCGGCGATCGCGACCAATTCGCCGGGTTCCACTGAGAGCGATAGCTTGTCGAGGATCTGCCGGCCGCCGACGCGCCTGCTGACATCGATCGCGTCGATCCGTGCGCCGCCCGGCGGTTCGGCGTCCCGAGTACCGAGTAACTCGATGGCTGATGTGTCACATGTCGATTCGCTCATGATCTGGGCTCCGTGCTTTCTCGAAGTGGCCTTGTCACGGGCGATCATCGGTCCGCCGCTGCGCCGGCCGCATGAGGCGTTTGCCTCAAATCGTCAAGCGGGGGCCGACTAGTCAGAAATAACTAGGGCGCCGCCGCGCAAAGATGAGGCAGATGACCTATATACCCGGCTGCCGATGCGGTCGACACTTGGGCCATGAAGCGTTACTTGACTCTTGCCTACGGCGCGGCGGCTTACCTGCTGTTCCTCGTCGCCTTTCTCTATCTCGTTGCGTTCGTGGCGAACCTGTGGGTGCCGCGGACGGTCGATCACGGGCTGTCGTCGCCCATCGTTGAGGCCATCGTGGTCAACGTGTTGCTGGTCGGGGCGTTCGGAATCCAGCACAGCGTCATGGCGCGCCCGGCGTTCAAGGCGTGGTGGACCCGGTTCGTGCCGCCGTCGATAGAGCGCAGCACCTACGTGGTGCTGTCGAGCGCCGTGCTGCTGCTGCTCTATTGGCAGTGGCGCACGGTGCCGGCGGTCGTTTGGGACGTGCGGCAGCCGGCGGCGCGCGTGCTGCTCTGGGGATTGTTCTGGCTGGGTTGGGTGATCGCGCTGGGCGCGACGTTCATGATCAACCACTTCGACCTGTTCGGGCTGCGGCAGGCGTATTTGGCGTGGCGCCAAAAGCCTTACACCGAGCTGCATTTCCGCACTCATTTGTTCTATCGGTTGGTGCGTCACCCGCTCATGCTGGGCTTCCTCATCTCGTTCTGGGCGGCCCCCACCATGACGGCCGGGCACCTGCTCTTCTCGATCGCGATGACGACATACATCCTGATCGCCGTGCACATCGAAGAGCGCGGCCTCGTCGCGGCGCTGGGCAGCGACTATCGCCAGTACCGTCGCGAGGTCCCGATGCTGGTCCCGATCAAGCACCGGCCGCGCCGGCGCGCGGCGGAAGCGCTTGGCCAGCACTAGCTCTCGCGGCAGGGCGTTGAGAGGTCATCTCAACGCTCTGCCCGGCGTTGGCCAATTGATCACGTGCCGGATACCTGGACATGCCACCGTACCGGTGTGCAAACCGGGTCGCGGGTCGTCCAATCGCGCTGGGTGGACCGATTCCACCAGTGGTGCGAGGCGGTGGTCAATCGGCTTCCGTTCGGGCTCGGATCGGTCGTTGCGCCCACGTTTCTCGGCTTCTGCCTGATCAACGGGCTCACCTTCGGCCTCGATCTGGCGATCCTCACGGGCCTGCGCGGCGGTCTCGGTCTTCCGGTGCCGATCGCCGTCACCGTGGCCTACTCGTGCGCCTTCGCGCTCAGCTACGTGCTCAACCGCACCTTCAACTTTCAGTCCCACGCGCCGGTCGGGAAGCAGGTCGCTGTGTACGTCGTGGTGGTCGTCGTCAACTACCTGGCGCTGATCCTCGGGGTCTCCAGCGCGCTGACCGCGATCGGGGTGCAATACCAGCTGTCCCGAGTGCTGGCGGGTGTCTGCGAAGCCGTGTACATGTACTGCGCGATGCGATGGGTGGTCTTCCGCCGTTGACGGCCTTACGATCAACCTCCGGCTAGCCCTCGGTGGAGGAACCGCGCCATGCCCACGCAAGCCAAGCCCGCGTCGCCGCTTCGCGCCGTCTTCGGCACCGAGAAGGCCCGCTCGTCGCTCGTGATCGGCGCGCTCGGGGTCGTGTTCGGCGACCTCGGGACCAGCCCGATCTACACGATCCAGACGATCTTCGACCCGCGCGACCCGCACCCGATACCGATCACCACGGCCAATCTGTACGGCGTTGTGTCCCTGGTCTTTTGGTCGGTGATGGTCATCGTCACCCTCACTTACGTCACCCTGGTGATGCGTGCCGACAACGACGGCGAGGGCGGCATCATGGCGCTCATCACCCTCGTGCGCCGGCTGGGCGTCAACCGGAGTCGTCGCATGGTCGTGATTCTGGCGGCGCTCGGCATCTTCGGCGCCTCACTGTTTTTCGGCGACAGCATGATTACTCCAGCCATCTCGGTGATCTCGTCGGTGGAGGGTCTCAAGGTTGTCGAGCCGCGACTGGGTGACTGGGTCGTGCCGATCACCGCGGTGATCATCGTTATTCTCTTCGCCTTTCAGAGCCGCGGCACCGCCGCCATCGGACGCTTGTTCGGGCCGGTCATGGTCGTGTGGTTCATCGCGATCGGGGTTTGCGGCATCGAGGGCATATCCACGCATCCGGTAATCCTCAAGGCATTGTCACCCGAATATGCGCTGACGTTCATGGTCACCTACCCCCGCACGGCATTTTTTGCGCTGGCCGCGGTCGTGCTGGCGGTGACGGGCGCCGAAGCGCTCTACGCGGACATGGGCCACTTCGGCCGACCGGCAATCACCCGGGCGTGGCTGCTTGTAGTCCTTCCAGCGTGCATGCTCAGTTACTTTGGCCAGGCCGCGCTGTTGCTGGGCAACAACAGTGTCACCGATGCGCCCTTCTTCCTCCTCGCACCGGGCTGGGCGCGGTTGCCGATGGTGCTGCTTGCGACCGCGGCAACGGTGATCGCCTCCCAGGCGGTGATCACCGGGGCCTACTCGGTGGCGTCGCAGGCCGCTCAGCTTGGCTACCTGCCCCGGGTGCGGGTCGTCCACACGTCCGAGTCGACGATCGGCCAGATCTACGTGCCGTGGATCAACGGGCTGCTGATGGTCGCGGTGCTCATCCTCGTTTTCGCGTTCCGCAGTTCGGCGGCACTCGCGTTCGCATACGGCATGGCAGTGACCGGGACGATCACCATTACAACCCTGCTCTTTTTCTTCGTCGCCCGCGAACGGTGGAAGACCCCCCTGTGGCTGATCGTGACAGGCGCCGGCGCGTTGTTGACGGTCGACCTCCTGTTCTTGGCGGCGAACCTGACCAAGCTGGTGCACGGGGCCTGGCTGCCGCTTCTGATCGCGGCCACGGCTTTCACCGTGATGACGACATGGCAGCGGGGCAGCGATCTCGTCACTCAAGCGCGGGCGAAAGCGGAGGGACCGCTGCGCGAATTTGTCGACCAGCTGGCCGGCTGCAAGCCACCGCTGGTGCGGACGCCCGGGACCGCTGTGTTCCTCAACCGCGGCAAGGAGACCGCGCCACTGGCGATGCGCGCCAACGTCGAACACAACCGGGTGCTGCACGAGCATTCGGTGCTCATGTCGATCGAGACGCTGCCGGCGCCCCGGGTGGCGGACGAGGATCGAATCGAGGTCGATTCCCTGGGCTATGCCGAAGACGGGGTCGTGCACGTCACCGCGAAGTTCGGCTACATGGAACGGCCCAACATCCCGGCCGCGCTGCGCCTGCTCGACCCGAAGCAGACCGAGGGTCGGATCGCCGTCGACGAGGCCTCGTATTTCCTGTCGAAGCTGGAGCTGAGGGCCGGGCCCGCGCCGACCATGGCGCCGTGGCGCAAGCGCCTCTTCATCGCCACCGCCTACATCGCCGCCGACGCCGCCGAATACTTCGGCCTGCCCATCGACCGGACGGTGGTCATGGGCGCGCGGATTCAGGTGTAACTCGGATGTGGCAGGGGCCGTCCGGCTGGAAGGATGGACGGCATGGATGTCAAGGAGGTGTTGCTGCCCGGGGTCGGTCTTCGGTACGAATTCACCAGCCACACCGGTGACCGCATCGGGATCATCGCCCGCCGCGGCGGCGATTTCGACGTCGTCCTGTATGGCCCCGACGATCCCGACCAGGCCAGACCCGTCCTGCACCTGACCGACGCCGAGGCCGAGGCGGTGGCCCAGATCCTGGGCGCGCCCCGCATCGCCGAGCGGTTCACCGAGCTTTCCCGGGGGCTGCCGGGCATCGAGACGGGACAGGTCCACATCGTGGCCGGCAGCCCGTTCGTCGGACATCCGCTGGGCGACACCCACGCCCGCACCCGCACCGGGGCATCGATCGTCGCCATCGTGCGCAACGAGGAAGTGCTCGCCTCGCCCGGCCCGGCCGAAATGCTGCGCGCGCGAGACGTTTTGATCGTGATCGGCACCGAAGACGGCATCGCCGGTGTCGAGCGGATCATCGACAAGGGTTGAGCCGATGCAGGTTTCGGGGGCGCTGCTGTTTCAACTCGGCGCCCTCCTGGCCACACTTGCCGTATTGGGCGCCCTGGCAAGGCGTTTCGCGTTGTCCCCCATACCGGTCTACCTGTTGGCGGGTCTGTCGCTGGGCAAGGGTGGCTTGCTGCCGGTGGCCGCGGCCGGCGAGTTCATCGCGACGGCCGCGCCCATCGGCATCGTGCTGTTGCTGCTGACCCTGGGCCTGGAATTCTCGGCGACCGAATTCGCGGCCAGCCTGCGGCACCACCTGCCGTCCGCCGGTGTCGACATCGTCCTCAACGCCACTCCCGGCGCGGTGGCCGGCTGGCTGCTGGGGTTGGACGGCGTCGCCATCCTGGCCCTGGCCGGGGTCACCTACATCTCGTCGTCGGGCGTCATCGCGCGCGTGCTGGTCGACCTGGGCCGGCTCGGCAACCGGGAAACGCCGGCGGTGCTCTCGGTGCTCGTGCTCGAGGACTTCGCGATGGCGGCCTACCTGCCGCTGTTCGCGGTGCTGGCGTCGGGTGGGGGCTGGGTGCACGCCGTCGTCGGCATGGCCGCGGCGGTCGGCGCGCTGCTGGCAGCGTTCGCCGCCTCCTACCGCTGGGGCCACCACGTCGGCCGGCTGGTCGAACACCCCGATTCCGAGCAGCTGTTGCTGCGGGTCTTGGGCATCACCCTGATGGTGGCGGCGGTGGCGGAGGTCCTGCACGCGTCGGCCGCCGTCGGCGCCTTCCTGGTGGGCCTGACCCTGACTGGCGCGACGGCCGACCGGGCCCGCCAGGTGCTCGGCCCGCTCCGAGACCTGTTCGCCGCGATCTTCTTCCTCGCGATCGGCCTCTCCGTCGACCCGCACGAGCTCTTGCCGATGCTCCCGGCGGCGCTGGCCCTGGCCGCCGTCACCGCGGCCACGAAGGTGGCCACCGGAATGCTCGCCGCCCGTCGCGACGGCGTGGCGCGGCGCGGCCAGCTGCGCGCGGGCGCCGCGCTCATCGCCAGGGGCGAGTTCTCGCTGATCATCATCGGCCTGGTGGGCAGCTCGATCCCCGCCGTCGCCGCGCTGGCAACGTCCTACGTCTTCGTCATGGCGATCATGGGCCCGGTGGCGGCCCGGTACGCGGGGGGTCGCGGCCCCCAACTAACCGCCAACTAACCGATGTGCAGGGCCACCATCTGCCAGCGGCCGCTGGAGGGCATCCGTTCCACGCGGCACGCGATGGCGTGGATCCGGTCGCCGCGGCTGTAGGACCCGAAGACCTCGGCCGCGGCCTCGGGGTCATGGCGCCCGGAGGGCTGCAGCCGCATCCGGCGCAGCACCGCCGTCCCCTCCCGCCCGCGCGCGCGGCCGGCCGCCGAAGCGCCGATCGCGACCACCGAGTCCACCAGGCCGGGCGCCAGCATCGGGCGCAGCTGCGCCGCGGGACGGCGGCGGTCGACGACCTCCAGCACCCGGCGCAGCGCGGCGTCGGCGAAGGCGGCCGCCTGGCGCATCGGCGCGGACGGATTGGGTGGTCTGACGGGCTGGCCGGCCAGGGGGCGGCGGGGCGCACGCGCTCGGCGGCGCGGCGTCGGATGGGGTGGCTGGCAGCACTGCGGGACATCCCGCCTGGGCGGCTCGTAGTCGACGACGGGTGTCACGGCGAAAACGGTCAACGGGCACTCTCCATGGATTGGCCTGCTGGAGAGTGGCAGACGGGGGCTGGTAAGTGGTCATCATGGCACAGCTCGATCCGGCGCGTATCCGCTCGATTACCGTGGGCGGGTACATCCGTTCACCCAAGGAACCGAGGACGAGTTGACCAGGAGGGACGCGCCGTAATGGTGACCCGGTTGTCCCCCACGGACGCGTCCTTCTATCGGCTGGAGAACACCGCCACCCCCATGTATGTGGGATCGCTGTCCATCCTGCAGCGTCCGCGCGCGGGGTTGAGCTACGAGACGCTGCTGGCCACCATCGAACAGCGACTGGCCCAGATACCGCGGTACCGGCAGAAGGTCCGGGAGGTGCGGATCGGCACGGCCAGGCCGGTGTGGCTGGACGACAACGACTTCGACATCACCTATCACGTGCGGCGGTCGGCGCTCCCGTCCCCGGGCAGTGACGAGCAGCTGCACGAGCTGATCGCGCGACTGGCCGCGCGGCCGCTGGACAAGTCGCGGCCGCTGTGGGAGATGTACCTGGTCGAGGGCCTGTCCAAGAACCGGATTGCGCTGTACACGAAGTCGCATCAGGCGCTGATCAACGGTATGACGGCGGTGGAGATCGGCCACGTGATCGCCGACCGGACGCGCCGCCCGCCGCCGTTCCCCGAAGACATCTGGATACCGGAACGCGACCCCGGTAACACGCGGTTGGCCTTGGGCGCGATCGGCGACTGGATCGCGAGGCCGGGTGCGCAGCTGCAGGCCGTCGGGTCCGCGGTGGCCGGACTGGTCACGAACTATGACGAGCTGCTCGAAGCGGGCCGCCGCGCCGTCGACATCGCGCGAGCCGTGGCGCGGGGCACCGCGCCCAGCAGCCCGCTGAACGCGACCGTTTCGCGGCACCGCAGGTTCACCGTCGCCCGCGGCAACCTCGAGGACTACCGCGCCGTGCGCGCGCGCTACGACTGCGACATCAACGACGTGGTGCTCGCCGTCGTGGCCGGCGCGCTGGGCAACTGGCTGTTGTCCCGCGGCGTGGCGGTGTCTCCGACCGCGACGATCCGCGCGATGGCGCCGCTGTCCATCTACGCCGACGACGACCTCGACTCGACCGGCCCGGGCCAGACGATCAGTCAGGTGACGCCGTTCCTGGTGGATCTGCCGGTGGGGGAGGCCAACCCGGTGGTGCGGCTGTCGCAGATCGCCCACGCCACCGAGTCCAACCCGACCGCCGGCAGCCTGGTGGATGCCCGGACCATCGTGACCCTGTCGGGTTTCGCGCCACCGACGCTGCACGCCATGGGCATCCGAGTCGCGACCGGCTTCCCGAGCTTTTCCAAGCGGACGTTCAACCTCTTGATCACCAACGCCCCGGGCGCCCAGTCGCAGATGTACATCGCCGGCGCCAAGCTGCTGGAGACCTACGCCGTCCCACCGCTGCTGCACAATCAGGCGCTGGCGATCAGCGTGACGTCCTACAACGGCATGTTGTATTTCGGGATCAACGCCGACCGCGAGGCGATGAGCGACGTCGACTTGCTGCCGGGGCTGTTGGCCCAATCCCTCGAGGAATTACTCGAAGCTTCCCGCTGATTAGTCGGGGTGAAAATCGGTGCGTGGTTCTATGATTCGTAATTGTGAGCACCGCGATAAATGACGGGGCATCGGCGAAGGCGAGCGGGAAGAAATCGAGCACCGCGTCCGTGCGCAAAATCTCCGATGATGTCTACCGAAACGAAATATACCGGCTGCAAACGGAATTCGTGAAGTTGCAGGAGTGGGCGCGCCACGTCGGCGCGCGCATAGTGATCATTTTCGAGGGCCGGGACGGGGCCGGCAAGGGCGGAACGATCAAACGCATCACCGAATACCTGAACCCGCGCGTCGCGCGGATCGCGGCACTACCCGCGCCGAGCGACCGGGAGCGGGGCCAGTGGTACTACCAGCGCTACATCGCGCACCTGCCCGCCAGGGGCGAAATCGTGCTCTTCGACCGGTCGTGGTACAACCGCGCCGGCGTGGAACGGGTCATGGGGTTCTGCACGCCGCAGGAGTATGTGCTCTTCTTGCGCCAGACGCCCATCTTCGAGCAGATGCTGATCGACGACGGGATCCTGTTGCGCAAGTACTGGTTCTCCGTGTCCGAGGCCGAACAGCTGCACCGGTTTAGGGCGCGACTGAATGACCCTGTCCGCCAATGGAAACTCAGCCCAATGGACATGGAATCGCTGTATCGGTGGGAGGACTATTCGCGCGCCAAGGACGAGATGATGGTCCACACCGACACCCCGGTAAGCCCTTGGTACATAGTGGAATCCGACATCAAGAAGCACGCGCGGCTGAACATGATGGCTCACCTGCTGTCCACCATCGAGTACTACGACGTGGGCCGGCCCAAGGTCAAGCTGCCCAAGGAGCCGGTGGTGGCCGAGAACTACCAGCGCCCGCCGCGCGAGCTGTCGAACTACGTCGACGACTACGCGGCCACGTTGGTCGGGGGCTGATGATTCAGGTCTACATCCCGGCCACGCTGGAGATGTTGCGGCGGCTCGTCGCCGAGGGGTCCCTCTGGCCGGTCAACGGCACCGCGTTCGCGGTGACGCCGACGTTGCGTGAGGCCTACGCCGAGGGCGACGACGACGAGCTCGCCGACGTGGCGCTGCGCGAGGCGGCGCTGGGGTCGCTGCGACTGCTCGCGGCCGGGGCCGACACCGGCCTGCCGCCCCGGCGCGCGGTGTTGGCCGCCGAGGTTGAGGAGGCCAAGTTCCGTCCCGATCTCGACGACGCCGTCGTGCGCCTCGGCGCCCCGGTCACGCTCGACCAGGTCGTCGCCGCCTACGTCGACAACGCCGCCGCCGAGCCGGACGTCATCCGGGCCATCGAGATCATCGACGCCGCCGACCTGGGCGACGAGGACGCCGAGCTGATCGTCGGCGACGCGCTGGACCACGACCTGGCCTGGTATGCGAACCAGGAGTTGCCGTTCCTGCTTGACCTGCTCTGACGCGCCGAATGTGACGGATTCCGACTAGCTACGACACCGTAGGTTACGCTACCGTAGGTTTCGTGGAGCGCACAGAATCGGCGACAATGTTGGGCGTAAGCCAGACGCCGGCTAGTGAGCAGGAGCTTCCGCTGGGCAGACGTAACCCATCGATCAGGGGCAACGTCGTCGACACCAAGCGACC
The DNA here is from genome assembly GCF_002101935.1 of Mycobacterium sp. IEC1808. NCBI lineage: Bacteria > Bacillati > Actinomycetota > Actinomycetes > Mycobacteriales > Mycobacteriaceae > Mycobacterium > Mycobacterium sp. IEC1808. The sequence continues at coordinate 96,157 of NZ_LQPV01000031.1, forward strand.
CGTTGTGGCCGGCGCCGAGCGGCACCCCGGCTGGCACGCGCTACGCAAGCTCGCGGCGCGGATCACGACGCCGCTGTTGCCCGATGACTACCTGCATCTGGCCAACCCGCTGTGGTCCGCGCGGGAACTGCGGGGCCGCGTCCTCGAGGTCCGCCGCGAGACCGAGGATTCCGCGACCCTGGTGATCAAACCGGGCTGGGGATTCAGCTTCGACTATCAGCCCGGCCAGTACATAGGGATCGGGTTGCTCGTCGACGGGCGCTGGCGGTGGCGGTCGTATTCGCTGACCTCGAGCCCGGCCGAGACCAGCGGCTCGCCCCGCACGGTGACCATCACCGTCAAGGCGATGCCCGAGGGTTTCCTGTCCACCCACCTGGTGGCCGGCGTCGAGCCCGGGACCATCGTGCGGCTGGCCGCACCCCAGGGCAACTTCGTCCTTCCGGACCCGGCGCCGTCGTCGATCCTGTTCCTGACCGCCGGTTCGGGGATAACTCCGGTGATGTCGATGCTGCGAACGTTGGTGCGCCGCAACCAGATTGGCGACGTCACGCATTTGCATTCGGCGCCCACCGAATCCGACGTGATGTTCCGCGCCGAGCTGGCCGCGCTGGCCGCCAACCAGCCGGGCTACCGCTTGCAGGTGCGAGAGACCCGCAAGCAGGGCCGGCTCGACCTGGCCGCCCTGGATCAACAGGTCGCGGACTGGCGCGAGCGCCAGACCTGGGCGTGCGGGCCGGAGGGCATGCTCAACCAGGCGCAGAAGGTGTGGTCGTCGGCGGGCGTCGGCGACCGGCTGCACCTGGAGCGGTTCGCCGTGTCGAAGGCCGCGCCCGCCGGGGCCGGCGGGACGGTCACGTTCGCGCGCACCGGGCGCTCCGTCGCGGCCGACGCGGCGACGCCGTTGATGGATGCCGGCGAAGGCGCCGGCGTGCAGATGCCCTTCGGCTGCCGGATGGGCATCTGCCAGTCCTGCGTGGTTAGCCTGGTGGATGGGCACGTCCGCGATCTGCGAACCGGGGCCGAGCACGAACCCGGAACCCGGATCCAGACCTGTGTGTCGGCCGCCTCCGGCGATTGCGTGGTCGACATCTAAAGGCTACTCACAGGTAACCTACGGATTCGTAGGTTACGATAGCGTAGGTATTGCACCGACGAGACGACCGCAGGGAGATGACGACGAGTGGCAATCACAGACGTCGACGTATTCGCCCATCTGACGGACGCTGACATCGAAAGCCTGGCCGTTGAGCTGGATGCCATCCGCCAGGACATCGAAGACTCTCGAGGGGCGCGCGACGCCCGCTACATCCGTCGCACCATCGCCGCGCAGCGCGCGCTGGAGGTGGCCGGCCGCGTGCTGCTGGCCGCCAGTTCGCGCCGCTCGGCGTGGTGGGCCGGCACCGTGACCTTGGGCGTGGCCAAGATCGTCGAGAACATGGAGATCGGCCACAACGTCATGCACGGCCAGTGGGACTGGATGAACGACCCGGAGATCCACTCCTCGACGTGGGAGTGGGACATGAGCGGGTCGTCCAAGCACTGGCGCTACACACACAACTTCGTGCACCACAAGTACACCAACATCCTCGGGATGGACGACGACGTCGGCTACGGCTTGCTGCGCGTCACCCGGGATCAGCGCTGGAAGCGCTTCAACGTCTTGAACCTGTTCTACAACACCATGCTGGCGCTGCTCTTCGAATGGGGCGTCGGCCTGCAGCACGTGGAATTGGGCAAGATCGTCAAGAAGCGGATGGACAACGATGACGCCCGGCAACGCATCGACGAGTTTCTCGCCAAGGCCGGCCGGCAGGTCGTCAAGGATTACGTCGCGTTCCCGGCGCTGACCGCGCTGTCGCCCGGCGCGACCTATCGGTCCACGCTGACGGCCAACGCGGTCGCCAACATCATCCGCAACGTCTGGGCGAACGCCGTGATCTTCTGCGGCCACTTCCCCGATGGCGCAGAGAAATTCACCAAGACCGACATGATCGGCGAGACCAAGGGCCAGTGGTACCTGCGCCAGATGCTGGGCAGCGCCAACTTCGAGGCCGGCCCCGCGCTGCGGTTCATGAGCGGCAACCTGTGCCACCAGATCGAGCACCACCTGTATCCCGATCTGCCGAGCAATCGGCTGCACGAGATCTCGGTGCGGGTGCGCGCGCTGTGCGACAAGTACGACTTGCCTTACACCACGGGCTCTTTCCTGGTGCAGTACGCCAAGACGTGGCGCACGCTGGCCAAGCTGTCGCTGCCGAACAAGTACCTGCGCGACGACGCCGACAACGCGCCGGAGACGCGCAGCGAGCGGATGTTCGCCGAACTGGAGCCCGGTTTCGCCGGCACCGATCCGGCGACCGGACGCCGGCGCGGCCTGAAGACCGCCATCGCCACCGTGCGGGATTGGCGGCGCGCGAAGAAGCAGGCGAAGCAGGGGTACCGCGAGGCCGCGTAGCTCTCCGCCTGCGCCGAGCGTGAACTGGTTGCGAGATTTCGCGCTGGCTTCACGTTCGGCGCGGGCCACCGGCTTAGGTCTACGCTCGAGGAATGTTCGCAGCGTTCGGGTTTGAAAACCTGGGTGTCGTCGTCGGCGACATGTATTTCGTCGACCCGAGTCCGCTAGCCGGTCAGGAAACCCCGGAACGGGGAGTGCGGGTGGAACTGCGGCTCGTCGACAAGGCCGAGCCGCAGGGATCGATCTACGCCGGCGTCCCGATCGCCTTTGCCCGCCCGGTTTGGCGGGTGGACCTTTTTGGGTCCACCGAGAGCCCGCCCGGGACGCTGGATCGGGCCCATCACCACCCCCGTTTCGACGGCTGGGAGCCGGGTCGCCGGCACTTCGTCCCCGAGCTGTCGGCCGACCCGGTGGCCTGGCTGGCCGGCCAGCTGGCCGACCCGGCCACTGTGCTGGAGCGGGCGGGCGTCGCCCTGGACGAGGTCAGCGAGGCCGATCTGGCGGGGCTCGTCGCGGCGGCCCCGGAGATCGTCGCCGCGGTGAAACGGATGCTCGACGGCGTGCGGGACGGGACGCTGGCCCCCGCCCCCGCCGAGCCGGTTGCCGCCGCCCGCACCGGCTGGCTCTGAGGCAGAACCTTTGTTGGAAATCTGCGGCTGCGCTCTTAACGCGGAACGGGCCTTGGCGCGGCCCGCGCAATCCTGGGGGCGACATGCCGCTCGAGGTAGCGCCGTTCGAGTCGATCGACGATCGATTGTGCCTCTTTGATGTCTCGGCGCAACGTGGCCGCTTCCGCCCGGAGTGCGCACGATCGGGCGTTGGTGGCCGTGAGATCCTGGCGTTCTACCCAAGATAGCTGGCTCGTCATCTCGCCCAGCTGGACGCGCAAGGCTCGGACGAACTCGACAGCCTGTGCAACCTGCCACCTATCCACCGAGTGATCTTCCCCCGCGCCACTCGCTGCCTGGCAGCTTATGGCGATAAAAATTCGGAAAATGACCCGCAGCCAGGTGCGGCACGCTGCGGCTTCCGCACCTGCGGGCTTTTTCCCGGTGCGCGGCCGCAACTCTGCGCTGCCCTTTGGCGGCAACCGAAAACGAGCCGCCGGGCTTGGTGAACACCGCGTTTATTTGCGGCGACCACTAGGTTAAGCTTCTTCGGTGTATGGGGTTGCTGGCGTGCCTCAAGAAGAGCGGGCACAGATCGAGGCGGTTCAGCGTCGTCTTGCCCAGAAGTACGCGCAACTTCCGCACACTCACGTTGCGGCGGTCGTCGAACACACCTATGGGCGGTTTGACCAGTGCACTCTGCGCAATTTCGTTCCACTGCTAGTCGAGCGCCGCGCGGGGGAAGAACTGGCGAGGTCGACATCGGGCCGGTAGGCGATTCAGCTCCATACCAGTAGCGAATCCCGTTGGGGGGCTGCTGAATTGAAAGTACAAAGGAGCAGAGATGGACGTCTTGAGGGGCACGCTGCGCGCGGCCAGTCGCACTGTTGACGCCAGCGTTGCCGCGGCCGGCGCAATTGGTGGTGCGGCCGTCAATGGAGTGGTCGGTGGTGTCCAGGGTGTGGTCGGCGGTGTCCAAAGTGGCCTGAGCACCGGCAGTCGGTCCATTCCCGCGGCGGCACTCACGGTGGCCGCCGTCGGAGCGGCTGGTCTGGTGGAGTGGCCGCTGTTATTGCCAGTCGGCGGAACGCTTTTGGGTGTGCACTATCTGACGCATCGCTCCGATGGCGGGCCGACGCGGCGCGTCGCGTCGCGCTCCGGAGCCAAAGGGCGCACCGGCTCCCGGCCATCGAGGCGGCCACGCACGGCAGCAAGATCACGCGCGGGACGCTCGGCAAAGCGCTAGAGGCTTCTGGGGTTCGGCGGTGTGGTCGATTCTGATCGGTGTCCTCAGCGGCATCGTGCTGGCCTGGTTCGTCCTTATTGCCGCAATCTGGCTGACCAAACCCGACGACCTCGGCGTCGGCGACATGATCCGGTTGCTGCCCGACCTACTGCGGCTGTTCAAGCGCGTGGCCACCGACGGCGCGGTGCCGCGGATGGTCCGCGTCGAGCTGATGCTGTTGCTGGGGTATCTGATCTCGCCCATCGATCTGATACCGGATTTCATCCCAGTCATCGGGTTCCTTGACGACGCCGTTGTCGTCGCGGTCATGCTGCGCATCGTCGTGCGTACCGCCGGCCCGCAGATGCTGCAAAAACATTGGCCTGGCACGCCACAAGGGCTGGGTGCGGTGTACCGGGTTTGTGGTCTGGCCCAACCGAGCTGAACACGCACATTCAAGGTCATCGCAGATCACTTCGGCGCGGTGCACCGCCCCGATTTGCCAGCCGGCGGGATGCAGATAATCTATTTGCTGCCGCGTAGGCACCAGGGGGGCCACACCGAGGAGTCGACGAATGAAGAAGGCCGCACGATTGACCGCCCCGCTCGCTGCCGTCCTGGGCGGTGTCGTAATCTTGACCGCCGCGATCGCGAGCGCCGACTCAATGGATGACGCCTACCTGCAAACGCTGAAGGACAAGGGAATCACCTGGCCGAGCAGCGGGGACCAGACGATGGTCCAGATCGGGCACGCCGTTTGCACGGACTGGTCTCACGGGTTCACCTTCGAGCAGACCTTCGCCGATGCGAAACAGGGGCTCCCGCAGTTGCAGGACACCTCGCTGGCCAAGATCATGGGTGCGGCGACCGGCGTTTACTGCCCGCAGTACTCCAGCAAGTTCGACTGATTCCCCAGGCCGTTAGCGGCCTTCCGGCTGACCGGGTTTCGAGGGAGACGCACCGTGACCTACATGGGCAAGCCCTATTACCCGGTATGGCTGGACAACCTCGCCGAGGACGTCACCTTGGAAGCCGCGGCAATGGACGGCGCTGCGCACGGCGCGGAAGACGTTCGCTCAATCGTGGTGACGGCGCGCGAGGTGTACGACAACCAGGAGTTCAACTTCGCCGGGCCCGTTGGCGATTATGGCTTCGTCGAGGACTACACGACGGAGATCCGCGGCGTGCGCACCAACGTTATCGTCTGGGTCACCTTCAACGCGGCGGGACAGACGCGGCAAGTCGTCGTGAACCACCGGCCTCGCAGTGCGTTGCTGTCCTTCTCCCGTCTGATGCTCGAAAAGTATTCCGGTAGCCCGCTTGCCAAACATTGGCAAGGCACACCGTAAGGGGCGCAAGGAAGCTCGACTCGGTTTCGCGGCTGGACCAAGCGTTCCTGCCATGCAGGGCCGTCCGGCAAGCCCTTACCCTGGTCGGGAGCATGCAGCACGAGTAATATCCGGGCGATGGCGAAGGACGAGGCCGCCACCGTCCCCAAGCCGACGATTCGTGTCGCGGCGATTCAGATGCTCGCCGAATTGGGGAATGTCGACGTCAACCTGGCGATGGCGCGACGCCTCGTGCGGGTGGCTTTCGAACGCGGCGCAAAGTTGGTCATCCTGCCCGAGCTGTTTGCGTCCGGCAATGCGTTCTCCCCCGATATGGCGTCGACGACTCGGGCGATCGACGGACCTCCGGCCCGGCTGCTCTTGGACTTGGCGCGCGAAGGCAATGCCGTTGTCGGCGGCTCGTTTCTGGCATGGCGCGAAGGCCACGTCTATAACACCTTTGTGCTGGCGCTGCCGGACGGACGCACCCACCGACATGACAAGGACGACCCGACGTTCTGGGAGAATTGCTACTACGTCGGAGGAAACGACGACGGAGTGCTCTCCACCCCGCAAGGCAACATAGGCGCGGCGCTGTGTTGGGAGTTCATCCGATCCAGGACGGCCGCGCGGTTAAAGGGAAAAGTGGACATCGTGGTCGGCGGTTCGGGATGGTGGGGCGGAAAGGACACCGGACCGGCAGACGGCCCTTCGGCCGAGTTCGGCCTTGAAGTTATGAAAGCCGCGCCGAGCCGATTCGCGAAAATGCTTGGGGTGCCGGTGGTTCACGCCGCGCACGCGGGACGATTTGTGGGGCGGTCTTGGCCCGATTCGGCCGAGAGCTACCCGTCTCGTTACCTGGGCGAGGCTCAGATCGTCGACGGTAACGGCCGCATTCTCGCGCGGATGTCTCGCGAAGAAGGCGAGGGCGTCATCACCGCCGAAGTCAAGCTCGGTCCCGTATCGGACGAGCCTGATGCGATACCGGACACCTTCTGGATCGCTGAATTTCCCGAGGCGGTCTATCGCCAATGGGAACGTGACCTACAGACGGGCCTGCAGTACTACTTGTCGACGACGCTGCCCTATGTCCGCGGCATGTTCACTCGCTGAACTCGGGCAAATTCAACGTCTATTGGGTCACCTTCTCGGCCAGTGCCGCCAGCTTGGCGTCGAGTTCTTCTGCCGCGCTCAGTAATTCGGCGTTGGGTTCGACGACCATCAGCGATGACGGCTTGACGTAGGTCAGGCTGCTTCCCTCGCCTTCGTCGGTCAGGAGCAGCTCGACCGGGGCGAACAACCCGGCGCTCACGTCGTGGCGCAGCATCGTGATGGCGATCAGCGGGTTGCCGAGGATCACGCGCAGCACTCTGCGGTCGATGCCGGTCTTGGTGATCCACGCCCCATGGTCGAACAAACCGAAAAGCATGAATCCGCTTGGGCCGACGTGGGATTCGATCCGCTCCCGGAAGGAATCCCACTCGCCGGACGTGGTCGCGATGTCGTTGACCGGCACCGACTTGTCACCGATGTCGGCCAGCAGCGCGGCGAGCACCTCGTCGTAGCTCTTGGAGCTGTCGTACCGCACGCGCACGCCGTCGAACCGGGCCTCGGTCACCGGCCTAGCCTAGCCGCTCGATGATGGTGGCGTTGGCCATGCCGCCGCCCTCGCACATCGTCTGCAGCCCGTACCGTCCGCCGCGCTGCTCGAGCGCGTTGACCAGCGTGGTCATGATGCGCGCGCCGCTGGCGCCCAGCGGGTGGCCGATCGCGATGGCGCCGCCGTTGACGTTGGTCTTGGCCAGGTCGGCCCCCGTGTCGTGCGCCCAGGCGAGGACGACGGGCGCGAACGCCTCGTTCACCTCGAACAGGTCGATGTCGGCCAGCGTCAGCCCGGCGCGACGCAGCACCTTCTCGGTGGCCGGGATGACCCCGGTCAGCATGTACAGCGGGTCGGAGCCCACCACGGTGGTGGTGTGGATGCGCGCCAGCGGACGCAGCCCGAGTTGCTTGGCGACCTCGCTCGTGGTGATCAGCACTGCGGCGCTGCCGTCGGACAGCGGCGACGAGTTGCCGGGCGTGATCTCCCACTTGATCTGCGGGAAGCGCTCGTTCATCGCGTCGCTGTAGAACGCCGGCTGCAGCGCGGCCAGCGTCTCGACCGTGGTGCCGGGCCGGATGATCTCGTCGGTGGCCAACCCCGCGATCGGGATCAGCTCGTTGTCGAACAGCCCGTCCTTGGTGGCGCGGGCGGCCTTGTCGTGGCTGCCGGCGGAGAACTCGTCGAGCTGGGTGCGCGAGAAGCCCCACTTCGCGGCGATCAGCTCGGCGCTGATGCCCTGCGGGACAAGCCCGTCGGGGTAGCGCTGCGCCATGTCGTGACCGAACGGGTTGCTGCCGGGCAGCACCGAGCTACCCATCGGGACGCGGCTCATCGACTCGACGCCACCCGCGACGACGAGGTCGTAGGCGCCGGCGAGCACGCCCTGCGCGGCGAAACTGATCGCCTGCTGGCTACTGCCGCATTGCCGGTCGATGGTGACGCCGGGAACCGACTCAGGGAATCCCGCGCCCAGCAGCGCGTTGCGCGCGATGTTGACGGCCTGGTCGCCGACCTGCGTGACGGCGCCGGCGATGACGTCGTCGATGCGCTCCGGGTCGACGCCCGTGCGGGCTACCAGTTCGCGCAGGCTGTGTGCCAGCAGGTCGGCGGGCAGCACGTCGTGCAGCGCGCCGCTGGCCTTGCCCTTGCCGATCGGGGTGCGTACGGCACCGACGATGACGGCGTCGCGACCTTGAACCATGGCTCCTCCTTGAGGCCTAATAGCTAGGTATTGCTAGCTGTACCCAGGTAAACATCTGGGTACACTAAAATCAACCCAGACCGGGAGGTGATCTACATGACATTCCTTCAAGGCGCTCTGGCGGACCGCGAGAAGTGGTCGCCGGTCGGTGAATGCGCGATCGAGAAGACCATGGCCGTGGTCGGCACCAAGTCCGCGATGCTGATCATGCGCGAGGCGTATTACGGCACCACCCGCTTCGACGACTTCGCCCGCCGGGTCGGCATCACCAAGGCGGCCACGTCGGCGCGGCTTGCCGAACTCGTCGAACTCGGCCTACTGGAGCGGCGGCCCTACCGCGAGCCCGGGCAGCGCGCCCGAGAAGAGTACGTGCTGACCCAGGCCGGCGTCGATTTCATGCCCGTGGTCTGGGCGATGTTCGAGTGGGGCCGGCGTCATCTGCCGGGCCGTCACCGGCTGCGGCTCACGCACGTGGGCTGCGGCGCCGAGGTGAGCGTCGAAATCCGCTGCGCCGAGGGGCATCTGGTGCCGCCGGGCGAGCTCGGCATGCGGCTGGCTAAGTCTGGTTGAGCATCGCGAGCAGCGAGGGTCCGCAAGCGTGCGGCTTTCGCGGCGTGTCGCCGTACAAACACGCGCGCTCGATAGGCCGTCAGGTCTCCCTGAGCACCGCGAGCAGCCGGCGGGCCGCGGCCACGCGGCGCAGCGCCGGCCCGGACAGGGTGTCCAGTGCGCATTCCGGGTCGGCCGGCGGCCCCATGTGCCCGCAGCCCCGTGGGCAGTCGTCGATCGCCTCGGCCAGATCCGAAAACGCGTCCAGCACGTCGTCTGGCCGGATGTGGGCCAGGCCGAAGGAGCGGATCCCCGGCGTGTCGATCACCCACCCGGAGCCTTCCAGCGGCAGGGCGACCGACTGGGTGGACGTGTGCCGGCCCCTGCCGATCTCGGTGACCTCTCCGACGGCCCGATCCGCTTCCGGCACAAGGCGATTCACCAGCGTCGACTTGCCGACGCCGGAATGCCCGAGCAGCACGGTGATCTTCCCGGCGATCAGGCCGGCCACCGCCAGGAGCGGATCGTCGACGCCGGCGGCGACCACCGTCAGGTCCAGGTCCACGAACTGCTCGGCGAACGGCCCCGGCGGCGCGAGGTCGGTCTTGGTCAGGCACAGGATCGGCGTGAGACCGCCGGCGTAGGCAGCGATCAGCGCCCGGTCGACCAGCCCGGTGCGCGGCGGCGGGTCGGCGAGCGCGACGACGATCAGCAGCTGGTCGGCGTTGGCGACCACCACGCGTTCGGTGGGATCGGTGTCATCGGCGGTGCGCCGCAACACCGTTCGCCGCTCGCCGCGCCGCACGATGCGGGCCAGGGTGTCGGTTCGCCCGGACAGGTCGCCGACCAGGTCGACGTCGTCGCCGACGACGATCGGGGTGCGGCCCAGCTCGCGCGCCCGCATGGCCGTGACCCGGCGATCGGGCCGGCCCCCCAGCACGCACCCCCAGCGTCCGCGGTCGACGCTGACCACCATCGCGGCCTCGGCGTCGGCGTGCTCCGGACGGGTCTTCGTTCGCGGTCGCGAGCCCCTGCCGGAGCGGACCTTGACGTCGGACTCGTCGTAGTCGCCGGGCCTCAACCGCCGGGCTCCGGCTCGATTGCCCGCCTCCTCCTCGGGCCCCCGTTGCGGCCCGCATCGTCACCGGGCTCCAACATGCGCGCCCACAGCTGTGGGAACTCCGGCAGCGTCTTGCCGGTCGAGCCGATGTCGTCCACCTCCACCCCGGTGACGCGCAGCCCGACGATCGCGCCGGCCATCGCCATCCGGTGGTCGGCGTAGGCGCGCCAGGTCCCGGCGTGCAGCGGTTTCGCGGTGATCACCAGACCGTCGGGCGTCTCGGCGCAGTCGCCGCCCAGGCGGTTGATCTCGGCGCTCAGCGCGGCCAGCCGGTCGGTCTCGTGGCCGCGCAGATGGGCGATGCCGGACAGGCGTGACACCGATCCCGGGGTGGCCAGGGCGGCCAGCGCCGCCACCGACGGCGTCAGCTCCCCGACCGCGCGCAGGTCGACGTCAAAGCCGGCGTAATCGGCCGACCCGCTCACCTCGAGAAACGAATCTGTTTGCGTCACAACGGCATTCATCTTGCCCAGGACACTCAGGATGTCGCCGGCGGGTTGCACGCTGGTCGACGGCCAGCCGGTGATGCGCACCGTTCCGCCGCTCACCACGGCCGCCGCCAGGAACGGGACGGCGTTGGTCAGGTCGGGTTCCACTTCCCAGTGCCGGGCCGCGACCGCGCCTGCGGCTACCCGCCAGCGGTTGGCGACGGAGTCGTCGACGTCGACCCCGGCCTGGCGCAGCATCACGATCGTCATCGCGATGTGCGGGGCGGACGGCACCGCCGCCCCGGTGTGCTGGACGGTCAGGCCGTCGGTGAACGACGCCGCGGACAACAGCAGGCCCGAAACGAACTGCGAGGACGCTGAGGCGTCGATGGCCACGGTGCCGCCCGCGACGGACCCGCCGCCGTGGACCCGGAAGGGCAGACCGTTCCCGTCGATCTTCACGCCCAGGCCCCGCAGGGCGTCGAGCAGCGGCGCGATGGGCCGGGCGCGGGCCTGCTCGTCGCCGTCGAACTCGACGACCGAATCGGCCAGCGCCGCGAGCGGCGGAACGAAGCGCAGGACCGTGCCCGCCAGGCCGCAATCCACCGTGGCGCCGGGCACCGGGGCGATCGCACCGCTCACCGTCAGCTCGGAGCCGGGCCCGTCGACGCGCAGGCCCAGCGTGCGCAGCGCCCCGATCATCAGGTCGGTGTCGCGGCTGCGCAGCGCGCCCGTGATCGTCGAGGTGCCCTGCCCCTGCGCGGCCGCCAGTCCCGCCAGCACCAGCGCCCGGTTGGTCTGCGACTTCGAGCCCGGAACCGTGACGGTCGCGCGCACCGGTGCGGTCGCCTGGGGGGCCGTCCACGAGCTCACGTGCTTCATCCTGCCGTACCGGGCACCATGGGTGTTATGTGCGGACGTTTTGCCGTGACGACCGATCCGGCCAAGCTGGCCGAGAAGATCAAGGCGATCGACGAGGCGACCGGGGCGTCTGAACGCGCGGGCGAGCCCAACTACAACGTGGCCCCGACCGCGACCATCGCGACCGTCGTCACCCGGCACACCGAGCCCGACGACGACCCCACGCGGCGGGTCCGGCTGATGCGCTGGGGCCTGATCCCGCCGTGGGCTAAGGCCGGCCCCGACGGGGCGCCGGAGAGCAAGGGCCCGCTGCTGATCAACGCCCGCGCCGACAAGGTGACCAGCTCGCCCGCCTTTCGCTCGAGCGCCAAGTCGAAGCGTTGCCTGATCCCGATGGACGGCTACTACGAGTGGCGCGTCAACTCCGACGGCACCGGCAAGAAGTCGGCCAAGACGCCGTTCTTCATGTTCCGCGAAGACGGCGAGCCGCTGTTCATGGCGGGGTTGTGGTCGGTTTGGAAACCGGCCAAAGACGGCTCGCCGCTGCTGAGCTGCACGATCATCACCACCGACGCGCCGGGCGAACTCGCCGAGATCCACGACCGCATGCCGCTGGCGCTGCCCGAACGCGACTGGGACCGCTGGCTGGACCCGGACGCCCCCATCGACGAGGAGCTGCTCACCCGACCACCCGACGTGCGGGACATCCGCATGCGCGAGGTGTCGACGCTGGTCAACAGCGTGCGCAACAACGGGCCGCAGCTGCTGGATCCGGTCGAAGAGCAGTCGGAGCAAATGAAGCTCCTGTAGCGCGCGACCTCGCTACCATCTGCTGCAGTCCTGAGCCTGGCGCGCCGCAGGAGATGGGAGCCACCGATGTCGTACGTGATCGCAGCGCCCGTGGCCCTCGTCGACGCGTCGCAGGACCTGACCGGGATCGTGGAGGCGGTCAAGGGGGCCGCCGCCGGGGCGGCGCCGCCGACGACGGGGATCGTCGCCGCGGCCGGCGACGAGGTGTCGGCGGCCGTCGCGAACGTTTTCGGCAGCTGCGCCAAAGAGTTTCAGACGTTGACCGCGCGGACGATGGCATTGCAGACCCAGTTCGTGCGGGCGTTGAGCGCGGCCGGCGCCGCGTATGCGGCGGCCGAGGCCGCGAACGTGCCGCCGCTGCAGGCGCTGGAGCAACAGGTGGAGAGCCTGGGAGTCCTGTCGCCCATCGAACGGCTGCTCGGGCACCCGCTGTTCGCCAGCGCCACCGGCACCGGTCAAACCGAGTCGCTGCTCGCCACGACGCCCACCGGCGGGGCGGTGACCACCGCGCCGACCACCAACGGGGTGACCGGGGTCAAGACGGGGTTCTCCTTCCTGCAGATTCCGCTTGGTGAAGCCTCGATCTTCGGAATTCCGCTTGGTCAGCTCAGCCTGCCCGCCCCGGCGCACTGGTACTTCCCGACCCAGGCCGACGGCTCCGTGCACGCCAACGGCGTCATCTACCTGCAGCACGGCTTCGGGGCGATCGGGTGGTTCTACGACCCGCTGGCCATGCAGCTGGCCCAGCAAACCGACAGCATCGTGGTGGTGCCCACCGTGCCGTCGCTGCCGTTGCCGTTCGGCGCCTGGTTGGGCGGCCCGCAGCTGCAGCAGGGCGTCGCCTCGCTGTTCCTCGGCAGCGAGACGGCGCTGAACATCAGCGCCAACCACGCCGGTTATCAGGGCACGCTGCCGGCGGACTTCATCCTCACCGGACACTCGGCCGGCGGGGGCCTCGCCACCATCGCCGCCGGCGACTACATCGCCGACCTCGGGACCAACACCGCCAACAATCACCTCCTCGGCGTGATCATGTTCGACGGCGTCGCGATGGATTCCTCGGCCTTCGCCACGTCGGTGGCCAACCTGCAGGCGTTGCACATTCCCGACTACGTGGTGGCCGCGCCGCCCCAGCCGTGGAACGCGTTCGGCGCCACCACCAACCAACTGATCAGCCTGTATCCGGGGCAGTTCGTCGGCGTCGAGCTCGTCAACGGCTCGCACGTCGATTCGATGATCGGCGGACATCCCCTTGTCGACTTCGCCGCCCAGCTGATCACCCGGTTCTCCCCGCCCGGAAACACCGCGGCCGTGTACACCCTGGCCACCGGCTGGATCAACGACATCTACGCCGGGGCCGGCCCCACCGACCCGATCTACGGCGTCTACGGGCCGACCGGCGGCTACCTGCCGCCCGGCGGCCAGCAGATCATCCTGGGCAACGCCGCCGGGATCGTGCTGTAGTAATCGGCTGTCTTCGCGCGACAATCCTCGGCGCATCGTTTGTGTTTCGGCGACGGAGCTTCGCGTGCGAGCGCGGCTTAGTGTGTTCGTGTGAGTGGTTCGTACACGTACACGTTCGAGGACATCCAGCACCGCCCGGTCGCGGTGATCGGAGCCGGAACATTGGGCCGGCGCATCGCGCTGATGTTCGCCACCCGCGGCGGCACCGTTCGGATCTTCGCGCCCCGCGCCGAACAGCGCGCCGCCGCCGTGCAATACGTGACCGAGACGGTGCCGAAGGTAGTGGCCGACCGGGGCTTCGGCGAAGTGGGCAGCGCGGCCGGCGCGGGATCGCTCGAGGAGGCATTGGCCGACGCCTGGCTCGTCATCGAATCCGTCCCGGAGAAGCTCGAGATCAAAATCGCGACATGGGACCAGATTGATCAAGCGGCCCCCCCCGACACCATCTTCGGCACCAATTCCTCGTCGTACCCCTCGCGCCTGATGGCCGCCGGCGTCCGCGACAAAACCCGGTTGTGCAACGTGCACTTCTACATGCCACCGGAGGTCAACGCGGTCGACCTGATGTCCGACGGTCAGACCGACCGCGGGCTCCTCGACACGCTGCTGGCCGTGCTGCCGGAATTCGGCGTCTTCCCCTTCGAGGCGCGCAAGGAGTCCACCGGCTTCATCTTCAACCGGATCTGGGCGGCCATCAAGCGCGAGTCGCTGGCCGTGGTCGCCGAGGGCGTCGCCCGGCCGGAGGACGTCGACGGGATGTTTCGGGTCAACTGGGGCGTGCCCGCCGGGCCGTTCCAGATGATGGACCTGGTGGGGCTCGACGTGGTGCTCGACATCGAAAACCATTACGCCCAAGAGTTTCCGCACCTACCGAAGCACGTGCGCGAGTTGCTGCAGTCCTATGTCGACGCCGGCAAGCTCGGCCTCAAGACCGGTGAGGGCTTCTATCGGTATTCGTAGTGCCGACGATGAATTGTCTTGTATCCAAAGCCTGCTCGATACGATCGGCGGTCGTCGTCGGATCGAGGTCGGTCGTGTCGATGACGTGGCGCTCGTAGCGTTCGAGGTCGGTGAATTGGCGATACATGCTCCGGATCGGTTCGGAGGCGGTTAGCGCATCAGGACCGCGGTTTACCGCGCGCTGCAAGGTGGTGGACTCGTCCGGGCGCAGGACCACGTAGTGGATTTGGGCGAGCGCGGGATCCAAGGCGGCGCAAAAGCGTTCGATGAACCAGGGGCCGACGATGCCGTCCACGATTACGTGGTAACCCCCGGCGGCATACTCGGCTGCCGCGCGCGCAAGCGCCGTGATGACAACGGTGTTTTGCCCGTGTGCCTCCGGAAGATACGGCGGGATGGCACCGCTACGGATGAAGTGCCAAAAGTCGTCGGCGTGCAAGTGCACGGCAAGGGGGTGGCGCTGGACGAGGAGCGCGGCGACGGTCGTCTTCCCAGCTCCGGGCGGCCCGGTCAGCACGACGAGCCGCCCGGGCGATCCCTGAGAATGGCCGCGTGACGTCAGTTGCTCAGCACCAAGCGCCACTGGCCGGCGGCCGTATGGTCCGGGACGCACCAGAAGTTGTTCCAGTTCCCCGGCGTCGAGGCCTTCACGCCCGGGCCGGCGTCCTGGCAGGCCTCCCGGGTCGGATAGCTGCCCTCGGTCTGGATGGTGTCCGCGTAGCCGACACCGACGCCGACCGTCATCAAACCCGCGAAAGCCAGCACGCCCGCGGCGACCATCTTGGCGGCCGCATTGACAAACGTATCCATCGAATCCTCCTGTGATGCCTCAGATGGCACCGTATTGCGCTACTGTAGTCAATCGACTACAGTAGCGCAAGGGTCCGCCCGATGAAGCGTCACGCCAGCAACGCGCGCGCCATGACGACGCGCTGAATTTGGTTGGTGCCCTCGTAGATCTGGGTGATCTTGGCGTCGCGCATCATCCGTTCGACCGGGAAATCGCGGGTGTAGCCCGCGCCGCCGAACAGTTGCACGGCGTTGGTGGTGACTTCCATGGCAACGTCGGAGGCGAAGCACTTGGCGGCCGATGAGATGAATCCCAAACCCTTTTCGCCGCGTTCCGCCCGCGCGGCGGCCGTGTAGACCAGCAGCCGCGCGGCTTCCACCCGCATGGCCATGTCCGCGAGCATGAATTGCACGCCCTGGAAGTCGCTGATCGCGCGGCGAAACTGCTTGCGCTCCTTCGTGTACGCGATGGCGGCATCGAGGGCGCCCTGGGCGATACCGACGGCCTGCGCGCCGATCGTCGGCCGTGTGTGGTCGAGGCTGGCGAACGCGGTCTTCAGGCCGGTGCCGGGCTCGCCGATGATCCGGTCACCCGGGATGCGGCAGTCCTCGAAGTAGAGTTCGGTGGTCGGTGACCCCTTGATGCCCATCTTTCGTTCGGAGGGGCCGACGGTGAAACCGGGATCGTCCTTGTGCACGACGAACGCCGAGATCCCGTTCGCGCCCTTGTCCGGGTCGGTTACCGCCATGACGGTGTACCAGGTTGACTTGCCGCCGTTGGTAATCCAGCACTTGGTGCCGTTGAGCACCCAGTCGTCGCCGGCGGCGCGCGCACGGGTGCGCATCGACGCCGGGTCACTGCCGGCCTCCCGCTCGGAAAGCGCGTACGACGCCATCGCGTCGCCCGATGCCAGCGTCGGCAGCACCTGCTGCTTCAGTTCCTCCGAGCCGTTCAGGATCAGCCCGATGGTGCCGAGCTTGTTGACCCCGGGGATCAGCGACGACGAGACGCACACGCGGGCAACCTCTTCGATCACGATGCAGGTGGCGACCGAGTCGGCGCCCGGCCCGCCGTAGGCCTCCGGGACGTGGACCGCCGAAAAGCCGGTGTCGTTCAGAACTTTGAGCGCCTCCTCCGGGAAACGCGCGTGCTCGTCGACGTCGGCCGCATACGGCGCGATCTCGGCCTCGCAGATGTCCCTCAGCGCGACGCGCAGCTCGTGGTGCTCGTCGGGAAGCTTGAACAGCTCGAAATCCGATTTGCCGGGCGATGCCATGGCGAGGTCCCTTCGTTGGGAGAGGAATGAAACGTCGTGACGACGTTAAGGTCGCGGCCCGTCGATTCCATCGTCGCGGATCGACGAAGAATGCCGCCGCGTTTGTCGCCCGGCGACAGCTCGTCTGGCGGGGCGGCGATCAGGCGACGGCGCGCACGTAGCCGAGGGCCTGCGCGGCGGCGTTGGCGCCGCACATTCCGTGCGCTCCGGGCCCCGGTGGGGTGGCGGCCGAGCAGATGTACATGCCGGGTACGCCAATAGTATAGGGAGACAACGTTATTCGCGGCCCGAACGTCAGCTGGCGAATGTCCTTGGCCCCGGTCATGATGTCGCCGCCGGCATAGTTTGCGTTGTAGGACGCCATCTGCGTCGTCGAGCGCACCGCCTGGCCGACGATGCGCTCCCGGAAGCCGGGTGCGAAGCGCTCGATCTGGGCGATGATCGCCTCGGTCGCGTCGCCCGCATAGCCGTTGGGCACGTGGGCGTAGCTCCACACGGGATGCGTATTGCCCACCGAGCGTTGCGGATCCGCCAGGTACTGCTGGCCCACCAACACGAACGGCCGCTCGGGCATGCGTCCGGCATGGATGTCCCGCTCGGTCGCCGCCAGTTCGGCGTAGGTGCCGACGAGGTGGACGGTGCCCGCCCGACGGGCGTCGGGGTTGGTCCATGGCACGCCGCCCTCGACGGCGAAGTCGACCTTGAACGCGCCCGGCCCGCGGCGAAACCTGGTGAAGGCGCGCGAGACTCGACGCGGCAGCCGGTCGCCCAAAATACCCGCCACCGCCTCCGGTGCCAGATCGAACATGGTGACGTCCGCCGGCGGCAGCTCCGACGCCGCCTGGACTCGGACGCCGGCCTCGATCTTGCCGCCCAGGTCGGTCAGCAGCCCCACCATCGCGTTGGTGATCGCCTGCGACCCACCTTCGGCGACCGCCCAGCCGTACCGGTGACCGGCGGCCAGGATGCCCATCCCGATGGCCGACGTCATCGGGTAGTGCAGCGGCCTGAAGGCATGGGCGGCAACGCCTCCGAACAACGCCCGCCCCTCGTCGGTGCGGAAGAAGCGGGCGAACGTCGACCCCGGGAGCACGGTCGGCGCGCCGAACCGGGCCAGCATCAACGGGTGATGCGGCGGCCGCAGCAGGGGCCGCATGATGTCCTCGCTCAGCGCGTCGAACCGGGCCGCCGAATAGCCGAACGCGAGCCGCCAGCGCGATCCGTCGCGTCCGAGACCGGCCGCGGTCCGCCCCACCGAGCGGTGCAGGACGCCGGCGCCGCCGCCGTCCAGGGGATGCACGCAATCGATTGCGGGCCATCGCCATGTCAGGCCGTACCGCTCCAACTCGAAACGGCTCAGGAACGGCGAGCCGACGGCCATCGGGTGAATCGCCGAGCAGTGGTCGTGCAGCAGGCCCGGCAAAATCGCCTCGCTACTGCGGGCACCGCCACCCACCTCGTCGGCGGCCTCGAGCACGGTGACCTGCACGCCCTCGGCGGCCAGGCAGATGGCGGCGGCGAGCCCGTTCGGCCCGCCCCCCACCACCACTGCGGAAGTCATGCCAGCGCACTTTCCTTAACCGCCGTCGCGTCGAGCAGCAACCCAACGGCCGCGTCGCGCAGCGACCATTCGACCTCGGTCGGGATCGGGCCGTTCGGCAGCCATGGCTGCTCGGCGACCGCGTCGGCCACCTTCCACGTGCCGCGCTCCACTACCCCGAGCGCCGCGTCGATCAGCTTGTAGTGCTGCACACCGCTGCCGAAGGCCTCCGACTCGACCCAGGCGATGACACATTCGCCCGGTTCGAACGCGGCTTGACTCTGCACGGCACTGATCAAGTCTTCATTGTGCAGGTGACCGTCGCCAAAGTTAAAGCCGATCAGCGAGTTGCAGACGAACTCACCGTCGCGCACGGCGCGGGTGTCGACGTCGGGCAGGTGGGTCAACAGCAGCGAGTACAGGCCGCGCCCCTGGCTGTGCATGCAGCGCCACGCGGCCACCTTCTGCAGGGTGATCTCCGCCCACTTCGGCTCGTAGCCGGCCCCGATGAACTGGTCGATCTGGTTGGACGCGGTGCGGGTGACCCGGTTCAGTTTCTGTTCGGCGCCCGGTGTGAAGGTCCACACCGCCGACGCCCAGTTGCCCGCGTACTGACGCAGCGACGGCAGGAAGGAAACCTTGTCGGGCCGGATGTTGCCCAGCACCGGGTAGGCGAGCAGGGCGGCGGCGATGACGGCGGCCAGCCACGGCGGCGTCATGTCCCACGGGGCGTACCCATTCCAGTTCGGGAAGCCGAGGAACAGGAAGATCGTGGTGTACGCGAACACGACGTTCCATTCCAGCGGCACCGCCAGCGGGAACGTCGAGATGATGAACAGGTGGAATCCCACCATCAGCATCGCCGCGGCCAGCGTCAGCCACTTGTTCGTCGAGAAGAACAGCACCAGGGGGGCGGCGATCTCGACGGTGGTGCCGTTCACGTGCGCCATGAAGTCCGCGAGCCGCGACGGCCGCATGTCGCGCCCGAAGTCGCGATAGTGCGCCCGCCGCACCCATTTGGGGGTGAATATCGTGTTGGAAACCATCGGCGGGATGACGTTGGAGAAGTGCTTGCCGAATTTCGAGAACCCGGCGCCGATCCACACCACCACGATGAGCATCTTGCACGCGACGATCATGTTGACGAACGGCAATGCGGCGAAGAAGAACAGCGCCGGCAAGTACTGTTCGCCGCGGGCGCCGAGGAAGATGGTTTTGTCGCGCAGCCCGATCAGCACCAGCAGCGCGATCGGCGCGACCAGCAGCGCGGGGCTAACCAGCCCGGAAGTGTTGTGGGGCAACGCCTTTGACAGCGAATCGCTGTGCACACCGGGCGACAGCAGCGCGACGGCCAGGCTGCCCAGCAGCGCCAGGTACACCGCGCTGTCGAACCAGGTCCGCCGGTCACCGGCGGTGAACGGCACCCACTTCCACGGGCGCAGCCGGATGGTGCCGGGCCGGGCCCAGAACAGGATGCCGCCGGTCATCGGCTTGACCTTGCCGGCCAGCGGTCCCCATGAACCGGCCACGCCAATGGCTTCCAGCAGCACCGTCCACAGGATCACCTTCTGGTAGACGATCGGTTGGTTCCACCACTGGGTGACGTGCCAGAAGGCGGGCAGCCCCGAGGTCGCCGTCGTGACCGTGATGCCGCCGATCGCGAAGAACACGACCAACTTCAGGAGGTAGATGGTGTGCACCATCCTCGGTGAGCCGAAGCCCTTTTCGCCCCAATCGAGGACGAGGATCCGCATTCGCTCCATCAGTGGCTTCCCGAGGAAGCTATCCGGGTCGACCGCTGGGAGAACCGGCTTGGTGAATCCCATTTCCTTCGCTCCTTCGGCGTCGGGAGTAAGCGTGGCCGCAACGCTAGGTTCCGTGTGCGGCGGGACACAGTCGCCGATCGACAAAACCGCTCGCCGGAGTTATCGCCAGAAGACAACGTCGCGTCTAACGTCATTGAGGTGAAGAAATCGCACGTCGACGCCCCGGACGCCGACGTCGTCGGAGTGAGGGGTTGCGTCGCCGAGGTCGCCGGCCGATTGCACGGGCGGTTGGCCGACGCGACGGCCGAGATCCATCGCGCCCTGGAAAACCAGATTCCGGACCTGCCGCGGGAACCTCGGATCATGGAGCTGCTCGGTGCCAGCATCGAGGGAAACGTCGACACGATGTTGCGCGCGTTGCGCTACGACATCGCCGTCGAGCGCGTCGAGGCGCCGACCGCGGCGCTGGAGTATGCCCGAAGGTTGGCGCAGCACGGGGTGCCCGTCAACGCGCTGGTGCGCGCCTACCGGCTCGGCCAGCGCCGGATGAACGAGCTGATCTTCGCCGAGCTGCGCGAGGTCGATATCCCGGACGGATTGCGGGTGGCGGTCATCGAGGCGATGAGTGCCGCGATGTTCTCCTACATCGACTGGATGTCCCAACAGGTCGTCGCCGTCTACGAAGACGAACGCGAGCGGTGGCTGGAGAACCAGAACAGCCTGCGCGGCCTGCGGGTGCGCGAGGTATTGGCCGCCACCAAGGCCGTCGACGCCGACGCGGCCACCACGGCGATCCGCTATCCGCTGCGCTGGTACCACCTGGGCCTCGTCATGTGGTACCCGGAGGGCGATGGCGCGGGTGACGAACTGGCCAGGCTGCAACGATTCCTGCGCGAGCTGGGCGAAGCCGTCGCCGTCGACGCCGGGCCGCTGTTCGTGGCCGCCGACCAAAGCTGCGCATGGGGCTGGCTGCCCTACCGTGCCGCGCCGATCGACGCCGCCGACGTGGTCACGAAGATCCGCCGGTTTGTGCGGACCCGTCCGGACTCGCCGAACCTGGCGCTCGGGTCGGCCGGAGCCGGTGTCGAAGGTTTTCGCCGCACCCACCGGGACGCGGTGGAGGCCCGCGGCGTCGCGGCGGCCGGGCGGCGGCCGAACGCTTCGGCTCCGACGGTGGTCGCCGCCACCGATCCGGGGCTGTCGGTCGTGGCGGGATTGGGCGGCGACGTCGACCGGATGCGGGGCTGGGTCGCGACGGTGCTCGGCGATCTCGCGAGCGACAACGACAACGACGCGCGACTGCGGGAGACGTTGCGTGTCTTTCTGGGTTGCGGTTCCAGCTACAAGCTGGCCGCCGAGGAATTGAACATGCACTTCAACTCGGTCAAGTACCGGGTCGGACGTGCCGTCGCGAGGCGCGGGCGGGAGATCGGCGCCGACCGGCTCGACGTGGAGGTGGCGTTGCTCGCCTGCCACTGGTACGGAAGCGCGGTGCTGCGCCAGCCCTGAGGGTCAGCCCATGGCGGGAGCGGCGACGCGACGAGGCACCGCGAGCCGCGGGAGGCGAACCGCCGAGACCGCACGGATCGGCCGGTAGGTCGGTCGCAGGTCGCGGAAGAAGTGGACGGCGTGGACGGTCACCGGAATCAGCACGGGGGCGAAGACCGCCGTCACGTAGCTCGCGATCACCAGCATTGATTCGAACATGATGTGCCTGCGTTTCCCCGCTGAGCGGAATCGAAGATGTTGCGGTCTGACTCGCGGCAGAACTTAACGGCGCCGCGGCGCCGCACGGATGTCGCCGAGCGACGAACTTGCGACGCGTTGTTGTCTTCCGGGGACAATGGGGCGCCGCGGACGATCCGTTATCCAAGAGCGCTGCGCGGTGTTGGCGGCGCCATTGTGCGATACCGAATTGTGTTGCCAAAGACATTTTCTTTACGCCGACGGGGGCGAATCATATTGTCATGACGAATACCGATCAGACCGTGTTTGAAGGTCCGTTACAGCAGCTTGCTCGCAGTGCGTGGCAGCTGCTCCTGCTCATCGGCCTCGCCGCCGTGGCGCTGGGCGTCATCGTGCTGGTCTGGCCTGGCAAGACACTGCTGGTGGCGGGTGTCCTGTTCGGCATCTACCTGGTGGTGTCCGGAGTCGGATACATGTTTGCTGCATTTGGCACACACGCCGGTGCGGCAATGCGCGTGCTGGCATTCCTCACCGGCGTCGTGTCGCTGGTGCTGGGATTCTTCTGCTTCCGCGACAAATTCGAGGCGATCTGGCTTTTGGCGCTGTGGATCGGCATTGGCTGGGTGTTCCGCGGGATGACCCTGCTCGTCGCTGCGCTGTCCTTTGATCACATGCCCGGACGCGGCTGGCAGGCGCTCTCCGGTGTGATCCTCGTGATCGGCGGCGGCGTGCTGATCATCTCGCCGATCGACTCGATGGCGGTCCTCACGCTGGTGGCCGGGTGGTGGCTGATAGTCATCGGCATCATGGACGTCATCACGGCGTTCCAAACCCGCAGCCGGGCGAAGGCGTTGACCGGCTAGGGCAGTCGCCGCTCGACCTCGAAGGCCAGGCACAGCTCGGCGAGATCCCTTGGCCGCGAGAGGGATCGGCTCGTCAGCTCCTCGATGCGGCGCAACCGGTGCCGCACCGTGTTGGGATGGCAGAAGATCTTCGCCGCGGTGTCGTTGGCCGAGCCGCCCGCCTCGACCCAGGCCCGGAACGTGTCGATCAGGATGGTGCGTTCCTCGTCGGGCAGTTCGTCGACGCGCGACAACACCATCGATTTGATCCTGGCCATCGCTTCGGGCGCGCTGACCGCCGCGACGGCGAGCGGGGTGTCGTCGAAAAGGGAGACCAGCGATTCGCCGGAGGGCTTGCCGGTGACCGCGACCCTGGCCAGTCGCAGCGCGTCGCTGGTGTCGGCAAGCTCCTGAAACGCCGGGCTGATGCCCACTCGCGCGGTTGCGGCCTGGCGGAGCACCTCGACGAGGGCGTTCAGCCCGTCGGTCGGTTCCGGACCCCGAAGGTGGACGATGCCCACCTGCAGGTCGGGCAGCAGCCGCCACGCCGACCGGATGTCGCGGGCCGACAGCTTGTTTTCGATCGCCGGCAATCCCAGCTTCCCGATCGCGGGCAGCTCGGCCGCCACCACGGCGTAGGGCCCCGAGGTGGGCAGTCGCAGCAAATCCGCTGCCTCCCAGAGGCTTTGGCTGTCGGTGATCCGGTGAGCCAGCAGCGCTTCCACCAACGCCGACCGTTCTTCTTCGCGCTCGAGAATCTGCGTGGTGAGCTGCTGGCGGTAGGCGGTGGCCATCGCCTGGGTGAAGGTGTCCTGCGCGAAGAAGATCCGGGCGGTGGCATCCAAGATGGCGTCGGTCGGTATCGCCGCGGCACGGGCGACGGACAGGGTCTCCTCCCACACGGAGCGAAAACCGATGCGGTAGGCGGTCATCACCGCCGGCAGCGGCACACCGGCGAGCGCGCGCTCGGTGCCGGTGCGCTCCGCGGGCGAGACGTCGACGTCGGCGCCGCCGGTGAGCGAGTCGAAGATGAACGTCACGTTCGCGACGCAGCTTTCGGCCACTTGCTCCTTCGTGACGACGCTGCCGTCGCGGTAGGCCGCGATCTCGCGGCACAGCAGGTCGGCCATCGCCGTCCCCAGCGCCGGGGCGCGGGTCAGCATGAGCCTGCCGAGTTCCACGACGTGCGGGTCCACTGTTGGGCCCGGCCGGACGCCGCGGCTTTTCGATGCCACGCTCATACCGCAAACCTTATGCCCGGGCGCCGGCGAATGTGACCGGTCACAGCCAACCGGCACGGTCGTTGTTTCCGCAAACATTGTCCCGCCGGGCCGCCCGGATCACGCTTGATGCACGCAGGAAACCACGTCCCGGAGGCACCCTATGACCTCGTTGAGCGCCAACCTCGTCGCATCGAAAGATCGTCACCCGCAACGGGTGGCGCTGCGCTGCGACAACTTGCGGTTCAGCTACGCCGAATTCGACGCCACCGCGGCCCGGGTCGCGACGCTGCTCGAGCGCGCGGGAGTCGGGCCGGGCGATCGGGTAGGCGTGATGCTGCCCAATACACCGGCGTTCGCCATCGCGTTCTACGGCATCATGTATCGGGGCGCCGTCGCGGTCCCGATGAACCCGTTGCTCAAGGCCCGCGAGGTCTCCTACTACCTGTC
Organism: Mycobacterium sp. IEC1808; assembly: GCF_002101935.1. Classification (NCBI taxonomy): domain Bacteria; kingdom Bacillati; phylum Actinomycetota; class Actinomycetes; order Mycobacteriales; family Mycobacteriaceae; genus Mycobacterium; species Mycobacterium sp. IEC1808. The sequence continues at coordinate 120,339 of NZ_LQPV01000031.1, forward strand.
CAACACCGCCGCCAAGGCCATGTTCGCCACGCCCGCCTTCGCCGAGGAGGCGACCGCCGGGGCGGCCGAGGCCGGGGCGCACTGCTGGATCGTCGACGACGCCGCGCTGACGGAGCTCATCGCCGACCTGCCCGCCCAAACCTCCCCGGTGCAGCGTGACGACGACGACGTCGCCGTCATCCTGCACACGTCCGGGACCACGGGTAAACCCAAGGGCGCCACGCTGACCCACGGCAACCTCGGCCGCAACGCCGAGGTCAGTATCCGGACGCTGGTCAAGCTCGGGCCCGACGACGTCGTGATGGGCTGCCTGCCGTTGTTCCACGTCTTCGGGTTGACGTGCGCCCTCAACGGTTCTGTCCTCAGCGGTGCGACGCTGACGCTCATTCCGCGCTTCCACCCGGCCAAGGCCCTCGAGGTGATCGAGCGGGACGGCGTCACGGTGTTCGAAGGGGTGCCGACCATGTATTCGGCGTTGCTCGGCGTGGCGGACGAGACGGCGCCCCGGGCGACGCGGAGCCTGCGCACCTGCGTCTCGGGCGGCGCGGCGCTGCCTCTGCAGGTCCTCACCGACTTCGAAAAGGCTTTCGGGTGCACGGTTCTCGAGGGGTACGGGCTTTCCGAGAGTTCCCCGGCGGCCGCGTTCAACCATCCGGACCGGCCCCGCAAGGCGGGCTCGATCGGCACCCCGATCGAGGGCGTCGAGATGCGGGTGGTCGGCCCGGACGGCGTCGAGGTCCCGCGGGGGGAGACGGGCGAGATCCAGATCCGCGGCCACAACGTGATGAAGGGCTACTGGAACCTTCCGGACGCGACCAGGGCCGCGATCACCGCCGACGGCTGGCTCAACACCGGCGACGTCGGGCGCGTCGACGAAGACGGCTATTTCTACATCGTCGACCGCACCAAGGACATGATCATCCGCGGCGGGTACAACGTCTATCCCCGCGAGATCGAGGAGGTGCTCTACGAGCACCCCGCGGTGGCCGAGGCTGCCGTCATCGGCGTCCCGCACGATTCCCTCGGCGAGGACGTCGGCGCCGCGGTCGCGCTCAAGCAGGGCGCGGTCGCGACGCCGGAAGAGTTGCGCGACTACGTCAAAGCCCGCGTGGCCGCGTACAAGTACCCCCGCCTGGTGTGGCTCGTCGACACGCTGCCCAAGGGACCGACCGGCAAGCTCCTCAAACGCGAAATCACCGCCCCGACAACCGAAAGCACGCGATAGCCATGACTACCCAAACGACCAAACCCGACGAGCTCGCCGCCCCGCTCGATCTCCTGCTGACTAGCGCCACCAAGCCGTTCGTCAGCCGGATGATGCCCGACGACACCTGGACCCGCTTCGGTGTCAACCTCGCCAAGCAGCCCGGCGCGGTCGCCGGCCGGGTCGGCGCGCTGACGCGTGAGCTCGGCGCCGTCGCGGCGGGCAATTCGGAGCGCGTCCCGGCCCGGGCCGACAAGCGCTTTTCCGACCCCGCCTGGCAGGACAACCCGGTACTGCACCGGATCATGCAGGCCTACCTCGCGGCGGCCGAGGCCGCCGAGGGGCTGCTCGCCGACGCCCAGCTGGACTGGCGGGACAACGAGAGAATGCGGTTCGTCATCGACAACCTGGTCGAGGGCCTGGCCCCGAGCAACAACCCGCTGATCAGCCCGCTGGGCTGGAAGGCGATGATCGACACCGGCGGTCTTAGCGCCGTGCGCGGGCTGAAAGCCTTTGCGCGGGACATGCTTTCGAAGCCCAGGGTGCCCGCGATGGTCGAACCCGACGCGTTCGTGGTGGGCGAGACGGTGGCCGTCACGAAAGGGGCGGTCGTCCTGCGGACGTCGATGTTCGAGCTGATCCAATACGCGCCGCAAACGCCGAAGGTCAACGAGATCCCGTTGCTGATGGTGCCCCCGGTGATCAACAAGTTCTACATCATGGACATCGCCCCCGGGCGCAGCATGATCGAGTACTTCGTCCAGCAAGGGCAACAGGTCTTCGCGATTTCGTGGCGCAATCCGCAAAAGCGGCACCGGGATTGGGGCTTCGACGCGTACGGCGCCGCGATAGTCGAGGCGATGGATGCGGTGCAGAAGATCGCCGGAACCGACAGCACCCACCTGCTGGCCACCTGCTCGGGTGGCATCCTGGCGGCGATGACGGCGGCCCACCTCGCCGACATCGGAGGGGGCGACCGGATCGCGGGCCTCAACCTGTCGGTCACCGTGCTCGACGAGACTCGGGCCGGTTTCGCCGCCGCCATGATGAGCGACCGCGCGGCCCAGGCGGCGATCCGGGTCTCGCGCCGGAAGGGCTACCTGGACGGGCGCGACATGGCGGAAATGTTCGCCTGGCTGCGGCCCACCGATCTGGTCTGGCGCTACTGGGTGAACAACTATGTGCAGGGCCGCAAGCCGGCGGCTTTCGACGTCTTGTTCTGGAACGCCGACACCACCCGGATGACCGCCGCGTTGCACCGCGACATGATCCTGATGGCGCAGCGCAACGCCCTCGTCACCCCCGGCGCGCTCACCATGCTGGGCAGCCCGGTCGACCTGGGGAACGTCACCGCCGACGCGTACGTCGTCGGGGGCATCGCCGACCACATCTGCCCGTGGCAGGCCACCTATCGCAGCGCGCGACTGCTGGGCAGCAAGGACAACCGCTTTGTGCTCTCGACCAGCGGCCACATCGCCGCGTTGGTCAACCCGCCCGGCAACCCCAAGGCGTCCTTCCGAACCGGTCCCGTCGATGTCGAAGACCCGAAGCAGTGGCTGGAGTCGTCGCAGAAGTCCAGCGACTCCTGGTGGCCGGACTACGCCGGCTGGCTCGCCGAGCGCAGCGGCCCGCAAGTCGACGCACCCACAACCCTTGGGGCAGAAGGCCTCCCGCCGCTCGGGCCGGCCCCCGGCGGCTACGTGATGGAGAAGTGAGTGAAGCGCAGCGCACCGCAAAGGCGCCTCCGCGTGATAACGCCCAGCACGATCGGCGAACAGCGCTATATCACCGCGGGCGGCCAGCGGATCCGGGTCAACGTGCGACAGGGAACGGGCGTACCGCTGGTGCTGTGCAACGGCATCGGGGCAAGCCTGGAGGTGCTCGATCCGCTGGTCGAGCGGTTGGAGTGCACGGTCATCAGGTTCGACGTGCCCGGGACCGGGGGATCGCCGACGTCCCTGCTCCCATACGGCTTTCCCTACCTGGCCTGGGTGTTGGGCCGCGTGCTGACGAAGCTGGGCGTCGGCGTGGTAGACGTTCTGGGGCTGTCCTGGGGCGGCGCGCTCGCCCAGCAGTTCGCGTTCCAGAACCCGCGCCGCTGCCGGCGGATGGTGCTGGTGGCGACCGGCACCGGCGTCTTGATGGTGCCGGCCCGCCTGTCGGTGCTGGCGAAAATGGCCACGCCACGAAGGTTCTCGGATCCCGACTATGCCGCCGCCATCGCCAGTGAGCTCTACGGCGGTACCGTCCGCGCTCACGGTGAAGACGTCGCGCGGCTGTTTGTGCGGCAGCTGCACGCCGGATCGAAGGTCGGCTACCTGCACCAGCTGCTCGCCGGCTCGGTGTGGACCAGCCTGTTCGCCCTGCCCGCGCTGCGGCAGGAGACGCTGATCGTGGCCGGCACCGACGACCCGATCATCCCGGTGGTCAACGCGCGCATCATGAACGCGTTGCTGCCGCACTCGCGGCTGCACCTGCATTCCGGCGGGCACATCGACGTCGTGCACAACGCGGTCGAACTCGCGCCCGTCATCGAGAAGTTCCTTGACGAACCGGGGGCACGCGCCTAGCGCCCCAACACCTTTGGTGCGCGGATTTTCGCAGTGCGGTTACGCTCGCGGAGCCGGAACGCGCCTAGGCCTGGATGTCCGCGGTGACCGCGCCAGTCAGCCGGACCAGGTCGGAAGGCGCCACCGCGACGTCCCAGCCGCGACGGCCGGCGCTGCAGTACACCCGGTCGAAGGCGAGCGCGCCGGCGTCGACGACCGTGGGCAGGCGCTTGCGTTGCCCGAACGGCGACACCGCGCCGACGATGTATCCCGTAGCCCGTTGCGCGGCACCGGGTTCGGCCATCTCGGCCCTGGCCACTCCCAGCGCCGCGGCGGCGGCCTTGAGCGACAATCTGGACGCCGCGGGCACCATCGCGACGGCCAGCCCGTCCGGCACGGAGATGATCAGCGTCTTGTAGATCTGCTCCGCCACCACGCCGGCGCGGCCCAGCGCGTGGACCGCCTCCACGCCGAACGACGATGCCCGCGGATCGTGATCGAACTTGACGATCTCGTGCGGCACACCGGCTTTGACGAGCGCCGCGATGCCCGGTGTGGCAGCGGCGGCCATGGTCTTCTGATGGTGGTGACCCGCTGCGCCCGGCTCCGCCGCGCTTGCGATCACGACTAGGGCCCCGTGTACCCCGGCGGGTTGACGCCGTCGACCCAGAAGTCGACGCCGAGCTTGGAGCCGGGAATGCAGTCGTAGACCGACAGATCCTTGACGCCGGATTCGACCAGCACGTCCTCGCACAGCAGCATGTTGCCGGTGAACTCGCGGGCGGGCTTGTTGAGGATGACATAGGCCGCGTCGGAATACACCTCGGGCTTGCGCGCCCGGCCCATCGCCTCGTCGCCGCCGAGCAGGTTCTGCACCGCGGCCGTGGCCACCAGCGTGCGTGGCCACAGCGTGTTCGACGCGATGCCCGCCTCGCGCATCTCCTCGGCGATGCCCAGCGCGCACAACGTCATGCCGAACTTGGCCATCATGTAGGCGGTCGGCTTCAACCACTCCTTGCCGAGCAGCACCGGCGGCGACAGCGTCAGGATGTGCGGGTTCTCCCGGCCCTTCATATGCGCCAGGCAGGCCTGCGAGACGGCGTACGTGCCGCGCACCTGGATGCCGTTCATCAGGTCGAACCGCTTCATCGGCACCTCGGTGATCGAGCCCAGGTTGATCGCCGACGCGTTGTTCACACAGATGTCGATGCCGCCGAACTGCTCGACGGTCTTGGCCACCGCCGCCTCGACCGAATCTGGGTCGCGGACGTCCCCGACGATCGGCAGGGCCTGCCCGCCCGCGTCCTCGAGCTCCTTGGCGGCCGTATATACCGTGCCCGGCAGCTTGGGGTGCGGCTCGGCGGTCTTGGCGATCAGCGCGACATTGGCGCCGTCCTGCGCGGCGCGTTTGGCGATCGCCAGGCCGATTCCACGACTGGCACCGGAGATGAACATGGTCTTGCCGTTCAGGGACATGGCGTCACATTAACGCCACGCCCGAACCGCCCCCGATTCCGCCCGGGAAATAGCCGGCTGCCCCATGCTGTTGAAACAGTCGGTTTCTGATGCAGATGCGCAGCCCGGACGGACACTGTCAGGGGCAGCCTTTAGATTGGGAGGAGCAGTCTGGTGCCAACCGCGACGTGCCTGATGGGCGCTGCCCAGCGGGACGAGCAGTTGACCCGGTCGCTTGCGAGCTCGGCGGCTTTCTGGGTGCCGGCCGGCGACATCGCTGCAGAAGGGACCGTGTTACTGAAGATGGCCGATACCGACGGCGAGGCGACTCTGGGGGCTGCCGAACCGGCACCGCCGCAGGAGACGGACGAGGAACTCACGGCGCGATTCGAGCGCGACGCGATTCCGCTGCTGGACCAGCTCTACGGTGGTGCGCTGCGCATGACGCGCAACCCCGCCGACGCCGAGGACCTGCTGCAGGAAACGATGGTGAAGGCCTACGCGGGATTCCGCTCGTTCCGGGCCGGCACCAACCTCAAGGCCTGGCTGTACCGGATCCTGACCAACACCTACATCAACAGCTACCGCAAGCGGCAGCGCCAGCCGGCCGAGTACCCGACCGAGGAGATCACCGACTGGCAGTTGGCGTCCAACGCCGAGCATTCCTCGACCGGCCTGCGTTCGGCGGAGGTCGAGGCGCTCGAGGCGCTGCCCGACAACGAGATCAAAGAGGCGCTGCAGGCGTTGCCGGAGGAGTTCCGGATGGCCGTCTACTACGCCGACGTCGAGGGTTTCCCATACAAGGAAATCGCCGAGATCATGGACACGCCGATCGGGACGGTAATGTCTCGGCTGCACCGCGGCAGACGTCAGCTGCGCGGTCTCCTGGCCGACGTGGCCAAGGAGCGCGGATTCAACCGCGGCCAACATGCGCACGAGGAGGTGCCGTCATGAGCGAGTCTGCCGGCCCTGCCGAGCCCCGCGCCGATGACAGCCATTCCCACGGCCTGGGCTGCGCCGAAGTGATCGCCGAGGTATGGACCCTGCTCGACGGCGAGTGCACGCCCGAAGCGAAGGAGCGGCTGCGCCAGCACCTCGAGGCGTGCCCCGGATGCTTCCAGCATTACGGCATCGAGGAGCGGCTCAAGGCGCTGATCGCGACCAAGTGCACGGGCGAGAAGGCTCCCGAGGGCCTCAAGGAACGCCTCCGGCTGGAAATCCGCCGGACCACCATCATCCGCGGCGGGGAGTAGCTACTCCGTCAGGAGTTGGGCCGCTTGCCGTGGTTGGCCTTGCTGTACTTGCGGTCGCGCTTCTTTCGGCCACGCTTGGCCATCTCTTCGAACCTCCGTGATTGGTCGGGCGCCGCGCACCCGTTAGCTTGCCTCACATTGTCTCACGCCCCGCGTGCCGCGGTCCCGACCGGTCCTGTGGTTCGATATACATGAGCTCGACAGACCAGCAGTCGGCATGCACCAACGGCCAGGATGAGTGGGGTGAAGATGGCGGAGGATGTTCGCGCCGAGATCGTGGCCAGCGTGCTCGAGGTCGTCGTCAGCGAGGGTGACCAGATCGGCAAGGGCGACACCGTGGTGCTGCTGGAGTCGATGAAGATGGAGATCCCGGTCCTCGCCGAAGTCGACGGCACCGTCAGCAAGGTGAGCGTGTCGGTGGGCGACGTCATTCAGGCGGGCGACCTTATCGCCGTCATCAGCTAGCCGTTTGGGCCGTTCGTATCTGCCGCCGGGAATCGATGCGGGGGTGATGGATGTCCACGCTCGGTGATCTGCTCGCCGAACACACGATGCTGCCGGGCAACGCGGTGGATCACCTGCACGCGGTTGTGGGGGAGTGGCAGCTGCTGGCCGACCTGTCGTTCGCCGATTACCTGATGTGGGTTCGCCGCGACGACGGTGTGCTGGTGTGCGTGGCGCAGTGCCGCCCGAACACCGCGCCCACGGTGCTGCTCACCGACGCCGTGGGCAGCGTCGTCCCCGCCGACCGGCTGTCGCTCGTCGCCGAGGCTTTCGACACCGGCGCCGTCGTCGTGCAGGAACACCCGGCGGGCCAACAACATTCGTCGGAGCTGCCCGGCCCGCACGTCGAGGCGTCCCCGGTGCGCTACGGCGGCAACGTGGTCGCGGTGCTGACCCGGCACCAAACCGCGGAAGCCGCCGTCCGCGCGTCCGGCCAGCTGGAGACCGCCTACCAGGAGTGCGCCACGGACCTCATGCACATGCTCGCCGAGGGCACCTTCCCCGACGTCGGCGACGTGGTCATGTCGCGCTCGACCCCCCGGGCCGGTGACGGCTTCATCCGCCTCGACGTCGACGGCGTCGTCGCCTATGCCAGCCCCAACGCGCTGTCGGCGTACCACCGGATGGGGCTGACGGCCGAGCTGGAGGGCCGCAACCTGGTCAAGGTGACGCGGCCGCTGATCTCCGACCCGTTCGAGGCGCAGGAGCTGGCCGAGCACGTGCTCGACCTGCTCGCCGGCGGGCGGAGCATGCGGATGGAGATCGACGCCGGGGGCGCCACGGTATTGCTGCGGACGCTGCCGCTGGTGGTGCACGGCGCCAGCGCCGGTGCCGCGGTGCTGATCCGTGACATCACCGAGGTCAAGCGCCGCGACCGGGCCCTGATCTCCAAGGACGCCACCATCCGCGAGATCCACCACCGGGTCAAGAACAACCTGCAGACGGTGGCCGCGCTGCTGCGCCTGCAGGCCCGGCGGACCGCCAACGCCGAGGGACGGGAGGCGCTCATCGAGTCGGTGCGCCGGGTGTCGTCGATCGCCCTGGTGCACGATGCGCTGTCGATGTCGGTGGACGAGCAGGTGAACCTCGACGAGGTCATCGACCGGATCCTGCCGATCATGAACGACGTGGCGTCGGTGGACCGGCCGATCCGCATCAACCGGGTCGGCGACCTGGGCGTGCTGGACTCCGACCGCGCGACGGCCCTGATCATGGTGATCACCGAACTCGTCCAGAACGCGATCGAGCACGCCTTTGACCCGGCGGCCCAGGAAGGGTCCGTCACCATTCGCGCCGAGCGCTCGGCACGCTGGCTCGACGTCGTCGTGCACGACGACGGCCGCGGACTGCCCGACGGCTTCAGCCTGGACAACTCCGACAGCCTGGGCCTGCAGATCGTGCGGACCCTGGTGTCGGCGGAGCTGGACGGCACGCTGGGGATGCGGCACGCCCCGGCCCGCGGCACCGATGTGGTGTTGCGGGTGCCGATCGGGCGGCGAACAAGATTGTTGATATAGACGGACGCCTACACAACGGTGCGGCCCCGACAATCGTCGGGGCCGCACCGTATGCAGACTGCGTCAGACTCCGCTGCGTGCCTTCGTCCGGGCGTTGCGACGCTTGAGTGCGCGCCGCTCATCTTCGCTCATGCCCCCCCAGACGCCCGAGTCCTGGCCGGTGTTCAGGGCCCACGAAAGGCATTCCGTGGTCACCTGGCACCGATTGCAGACCAGTTTCGCGTCAGCGATCTGTGCGAGCGCCGGGCCGCTGTTCCCTACCGGGAAGAACAGCTCCGGGTCCTCGTCGCGACAGACCGCCTTGTGGCGCCAATCCATAAGTTGTTACTCCTCACTGAGTGCGCAGCAAGGCGCACGGTCTTTTTCTTCGGCTGTTAAAGCGTGCACAAGAAAAGGGTCCGCGCCCCTACATGAATTTCTGCATGCAACCTTTCGATCGTTTCACAGGCTCTACAGATGTCAATAGTCGTGCGTAGCTCGTGGGCTATCTCACTTCACAGACTTCTTATTCGAGCCCTTAGTCCGTTGTACTACACTGCCGCGCGATTTCCTCTGTGATTTTCGTCCGGTTGGCAGGTCTCCGCAGCTCAGAGGTGGTTTTTTCCGGGCGGCGCGACCACCGGCAGCGCATCCGGGACCGTCCTGAAAGTCATGGTCTGGCGCAGGCCGAGGTAATCCCCGTCGAACTGGCTCGCCACCGGGTCGCCGGTCGAGGTCACCCGCAGGCAGCTGGCGTTGTCGTCGCGGATGAGCTGTTTCGGTTCGCCCTTCGGACCGTTGCCCAGCAGCTGGCTGACCAGCCGCAGCGTGGGGAACACCTTCATCTCGGTGAGCGCGAACACCCCGAGGCCCGACTCGAAGCTGCAGCCGGGGTTGGTGACCAGCGGGCGGCTGTTGCTGTAGGTCCACGGGCTGGTGTTGGACACCCACGCGAAGTGCACGCCGCTGACGGGCTCGCGGCCGGCCAGCTCCACCGTCAGGATCGGCTCGCGACGGCGAAAAGCCAAGGTGACTGGGATCGCCACGCGCCAATAGCGCAACGGGGTGACCTTGACACCCTTGTCGCGCTGCCTTTCCACCGCGGCCACCACCTCCGCGTCGACGCCCATCCCGGCGTTGATCACGGCCCATTGCTCGCCGCAGTCGATCAGGCTGATGCGACGCCACGTCTGATGACGGCGGTAGTCGTCGAGCAGCTGGATGAGCTGGTTGGTCGCGGCGACCGGGTCGGGCGAAATGCCCAGCGAGCGGGCCAGCACGTTCGCCGACCCGCCGGGCACCACCGCCAGGGCGGGCACGTGCCCCGAGGCCGCGGTGCCGGGGCGGCCCAGCAGGCCGTTCACCACGCCGCTCACCGTGCCGTCGCCGCCGTGGACGACGACCAGGTCGACCCCGTCCTCGACCGCCTTGTGCGCGAGTTCGGTGCCGTGACCCCGGTGACTGGTGTGTTCGACGGTCAGGTGCAGGCGGCTCTTGAGCGCGTGCGCGAGAAGGTCGCGACCGGCTGCGGTGGTGGACGTGGCTGTGGGATTCACGATCAGCACGGCGCGCATGATCCACGAGCTTAGGCGGGGCCGTTATGGCCGCGCTGTGCGGTAATGGCCCGTGACTACGCTGGCGCTGTGAACCCGCGCGCCCCGTCCACCGTCCGCGCGGCGGGTGTGATCGTCGCGGTAGAGGGTGTGGCGGCGCTGCTCATGGCGGCGGTGCTGGTGGTGCGGGGAATCGCGGGGGCCGACCAACGGGTGGTCAACGGGCTGGGCACAGCGGTGTGGTTCCTGCTCGTCGGCGCCGTGGTGCTTGCCGCGGGGCGCGCGCTGGTGCTTGGCAAGCGCTGGGGCCGCGGGGTGGGCGTTTTCACCCAACTGCTGTTGCTGCCGGTGGCGTGGTACCTGGCGGTCGGCTCGCACCGGCCGGCGTTCGGCGTTCCGCTGGGGGTCGTGGCGCTGAGCGTGTTGGTCTTGCTCTTCACGCCGGCGGCCGTGCGCTGGGCCGCCGGCCGCGATCAGGGCCGCCCCGCCAGCTCGGCCAACGGCGGGCCGGACAGCCGGTAGGTGGTCCATTCGCGCTGCGGCGCGGCGCCGACGCCGTCGTACAGCGCGATCGCGTCGACGTTCCAGTTCAGCACCGCCCACGACAACCGGGTGTAGCCGTTGTCGAGGCACTCGCGGGCCAGCGCCGACAGGAGCTTGCGGGCCAGACCGCGGCGGCGAAAACCGGGCCGCACGAACAGGTCTTCGAGGTAGATGCCCGCCACCCCGTCCCAGGTCGAGAAGCTCATGAACCACAACGCCATCGCGGCGACGTCGCCGTCGACCTCGGCCACGTGCCCGTGCACGACGGGTGAATTGCCGAAAAGCGCTGTCGAAATTTGCGTTTCGGTGACGGTACATTGCTCGCGGGCACGTTCGAATTCGGCGAGCGCGTGAATCATGTCGGTAATATCGCCGGCGTCCGCCGGGATGGCGCGGCGGATGTTTTCCGTCATTGCCCGGCTCCCAGCGCGTTCAATATGGTGGCGAATTTCGTTGTGGTTTCGGCGACTTCGGCGTCGGGGTCGGATTCGGCGACGATTCCCCCACCGGCGCGCGCGAGCGCGGTTTGGCGGTCGGCCGACAGCTGCGCGCAGCGCAGCGACACCACCCAGTGGCCGTCGCCCGCCGCGTCGCACCAGCCCACGGCGCCGGCGTAGAAGCCGCGGTCACCCTCCAGCTCGGCGATGAGCTCGGTCGCGGCCTTTGTCGGAACGCCGCCGACCGCCGGGGTGGGGTGCAGCGCCAGCGCCAGATCGATTGCGGTGGTTGACTTGTCGCGCAGGCGGCCACTGATCGGGGTGCACAGGTGCCAGACCGCCGCGGTGCGGCTCAACTGGGGTTCTTCGGCGATGGTCAGCTCGTCGCACAGCGGTTCCAGCGCCGCCCGCATGGTGTCGATCACCAGCCGATGTTCGTGGCGGTCCTTGGCGGAGCCCGCCAGCGCGGCCCCGTTGGCCGCGTCGGCTTCCGGGTCGGCGGACCGCGGGGCCGAACCGGCGAACGGCTGGCACATCACGCGATCGCCGGTGCGCGCGACCAGAAGTTCGGGGCTGGCGCCCACCAGCGCCACGCCCGCGTAGTCGTCGCCGGCGGCGCTCAGGTCCACGAGGTAGCCGTAGGCGGCCGGGTCGGCGGTGACCAGCCGGCGCAGGATCACGCGGGCATCCAGCGGCGCGTCGGCGACCAGTTGCAGGGCGCGGGCCAGCACCACCTTGTGCAACGGGTTGTCTTCTGCCGCCAACTCGTCGCGGGCGCGAATGATCCGGGCGCGGTAGTCGGCCGGCGGCGGCAGCGCGGCGGCGACGCGCACCGGCGGCAGCGGGCCCGCTGGCCAGTCGGGCGGCCCGTCGGTGGTACGCACGGCGTCCGGCACCAGCAGGGCCGCGGGCCGGCTCACGTCGAATGGCAACGCGCCCAACACCATTGGGGCGGATCCGGAGCTTAGCGCCTCCTGGGCGGCGGCGATGTCGCTGTAGCTGGTGCGGACCCCGTCGGCGACCATCGTCCCCTGGGGCCCGCACAGCGCGAACGGCGGTTCGGCGCTCACCCGGGTGCGATCGCCTGTGGGTTGCCCGTCAATCCGAGCGCGGCGAGCTGTCGCACGCCGTGCTCGAACCCGCACACGGCGATCGACCCGGCGAGCATCCAGAACCGGCTGCCCTCGACGAGCGGCAACTCCACCCAGCGTGTGATCACCGAGCGGGAGAAGTGGCTGTGGCCGACGAACACCACGTCACGCGTGCCCATGTGCCCCAACGCAAATTCGACGGCCTTGTCCGCGCGTTCGCTGACCTGCGCCACGCTCTCGCCGCCCGGGCATCCGTGCGTCCACACCAGCCAATCGGGGTCGGATTCGCGGATCTGCGGGGTCGTCAGCCCCTCGTAGTCGCCGTAGTCCCATTCGGCGAGCATGGGGGACACCTCATCGACGGTGAGGCCCGCCAACTTGGCGGTGGTCAGCGCGCGAATGCGCGGGCTGCTGACCACGAGCGGGTCGGCGAGGTTCAGTTCGCTGAGAACGCGACCGGCGAGCTCGGCCTGGACCCGGCCGTGATCGGTTAGCTCGAGGTCGGTGCGACCCGTGTGCTGGCCGGATTTGGACCACGGGGTCTCGCCGTGGCGGAGCAGCACCAGCCGGTGGTTGTAGATGCCCATGCCGACCGATTCTGCCGGACGACATCCCCGGCCCGTTGCTTAGAGCGCATGCCGACCGAACATGCCAGGATGGGCACTGTGACCGTGGCAACAAGGAGGGGCGGGCGCTCGTGACCGCGCGGTGACGATGCAGAGCGAAGCGATGAGGAGGAGCCGCGCTCATGAGTAAGACCCGGGTATTGGCGGTGGCCAACCAGAAGGGCGGGGTCGCCAAGACGACCACGGTCGCCTCGATTGGGGCGGCGATGGCGGACGAGGGTCGGCGGGTGTTGCTCGTGGACCTGGATCCGCAGGGTTGCCTGACCTTCTCGCTCGGCCAGGACCCCGACAAGCTGCCGGTGTCGGTGCACGAGGTCCTGCTCGGTGAGGTCGAGCCGAGCGCCGCGCTGGTCACCACGATGGAGGGAATGACGCTGCTGCCGGCCAACATTGACCTCGCGGGCGCCGAAGCGATGCTGCTGATGCGGGCCGGCCGCGAATACGCGCTCAAACGCGCGCTGGCCAAGCTCGCCGACCAGTTCGACGTGGTCGTCATCGACTGCCCGCCGTCGCTGGGCGTGCTCACCCTCAACGGGCTGACGGCGGCCGACGAGGTCATCGTGCCGCTGCAGTGCGAAACGCTGGCGCACCGCGGCGTCGGTCAATTCCTCCGCACGGTCGCCGACGTCCAGCAGATCACCAACCCGGATCTGCGGTTGCTGGGCGCCTTGCCGACGCTGTACGACTCCCGCACCACCCACACCCGCGACGTGTTGCTCGACGTCGCCGACCGCTACGAAATGCCCGTGCTCGCCCCGCCGATCCCGCGCACGGTGCGGTTCGCCGAGGCGAGCGCCTCGGGGTCGTCGGTGATGGCGGGGCGCAAGAACAAAGGCGCGGTGGCCTACGCCGAGTTGGCGAAGGCGTTGCTCAAGCACTGGAAGACCGGCAAGCCGCTGCCGACGTTCGCCGTCGAGATTTGACGGCTCGAGTGTGAACTGACGGCTTTCAGTGTGAGCTGACGGCGCCGCCGCTCGGCGTGTCGCCGCCCAGGATTCACACGCAACGGCCGGGCTCAGCCCAGCGCCACCACAGTGTCGCCGCGCTGCTCGAACACCCGCGATCCCGAAGCGGCCGGGACGACCGCGGCGGCGCTGGGCGCACGGTTTACCGGGATGTAGCGCTCGTTCGCGCCGGTGAGCGGGTCGTAGACGCCAATCGCCCCGGTGACCGGCACCAGCAGCCGGCCGGCCATCATGACGCCGGGGCCCAGCGGCGCGGTCGTCTCGCCCGCGGCGATCGTGTAGCGCAGGGTCAGGTTGCTCGCCTCGAACACCATCAACGAATCGCCGGTCCACCAGGTGACCAGGTTGCCCGTCTGCGACACCGCCGCCGATTTCGTCGGCGGCTTGGCCAGCAGCGTGCTCGCCACGGTCGTGCCGGTGTCGTCGACGACCTCGACCCTGGGTTGCGGGGACGGCAGATACACCGCGGTGTTGTTCTCCCAGACGGTCAGCACCCGGGCGCCCGAATTCGCCCCGATCCCGGGTTCTGCCACGACATGTTGCTGGGGTTCGTCGTCTTCCTTGCCCGGTCGCAGCAGGACCAGCCGCAGGTCGGCCTGCTGGGCGCAGCTCTCCAGCACCGACACCGCCGACGAGCTGGCCGCCGCCGAGATCAGCCGGCACCCCGAGTGCAGCCCGCGGGCGGACGGCTTCACCCGGGCGTCGGTCTCGCCGTAGGCCAGCATTCGGACCATGTCGGAGCGCCACAGCTCGAGCCGGGTGTCGCCGGTCGACAACACCGTGGTGCCGTCGGAGGAAAGGCGCACGCTTGGGTCGGCGTAGCCGCTGCGCGCGGCGCCGCGCCGGCCCGTGGCGCCGTCGAGTGTGCTGACCTGCCCGCACCCGCGGTCGTCCTTATAGACGGCGACGGCGTAGTGGTAGACCCAGGACAGCCCGCACAGGGCCGTGTCGCGCGTGTAGCTCCAGCGGGACTGGCCCGTGCCCGGGTCGCGCCCGTCGACCTGGCGCCCGTCCGCGGTGGCGATCGTCCCGCTGACCACGACGGGCGCGGTGGTGCCGGGGCTTCGCGCGGTCCACAGCTGCTTCAGGGTGGCCGGGACTTCGCGGGCGGGCGTCGGGGCCGGTGCGGGGG
>NZ_LQPV01000032.1:0-35074 GCF_002101935.1 Mycobacterium sp. IEC1808
TGTTCGGCCAGGGCGGCGCCGGCGGGGCCGGCGGCGCGAGCATGGGCGGGGCAACCGGAGGCCACGGTGGCGCCGGCGGCAACGCGGGTCTGCTCTTCTCCAGCGGCGGGGCCGGCGGCGCCGGCGGATTCGGCGAAGTGGCCAACGGTGGCGACGGCGGGGCGGGCGGGAAGGCCGGCCTACTCGGCTTCGGCGGCATCGGCGGAGCCGGCGGCGACGCCAACCTTGCCGGCACCGGCGGCACCGGCGGGACCGGCGGCCGGGGCGGCCTGCTCTTCGGTAACGGCGGCGCCGGTGGGGGTGGCGGCCAGGGTCCCAACGGTGCCGGCGGGAGCGGCGGGACCGGCGGCAACGCGGTGCTGATCGGCGACGGCGGGAACGCCGGTGTCGGCGGGACCGGCCCGGCCGCGGGCGCCACCGGTGTCGGCGGCATCGGTGGGCAGCTGTTGGGCCTCGACGGATTCAACGCTCCGGCTCCCACCTCGCCGCTGCACGCCGCGCAACAGCAGGTACTGAGCGCCGTCAACGCGCCGTTCCAGACCTTCACCGGGCGCCCGTTGATCGGCAACGGCACGCCCGGCGCCGCGGGCAGCGGGGCCCACGGCGGGGCCGGCGGCTGGCTGTCCGGCACCGGCGGATTCGGCGGAGCGGGCGGACCGAGCACCCAAGGCGCCGGCGGCACCGGCGGCGCCGGCGGGGCGGGCGGAATCTTCGGCGCCGGCGGGACCGGCGGCGTCGGCGGCGGCAGCACCGGCGGCAACGGCGGCGCCGGCGGGAACGGCGGAACAGGCGGGCTGCTCGGCGCGCTGGTTGGCCATGGCGCGGGCGGCGCGGGCGGTGCCGGTGGGTTCGGCATCGACGCCGGCGGGGCCGGTGGGAAGGGCGGCAACGCCGGCCTGTTGGGCGGATCCGGCGGGGCCGGCGGAGACGGCGGCTACGGCAGCAATGACGCGGGTGGGGCCGGCGGGGCCGGTGGCAATGCCGGCCTGCTGTTCGGCGGCGGCGGCCAGGGCGGCACCGGCGGATTCACCCAGGGCGCCAACCTGGGCGCCGGCGGCGCGGGCGGGCACGGCGGCGCCGGCGGAGGCCTGTTCGGGTTCGGCGGCGCCGGCGGGGCCGGTGGCGGCAGCTTTGCCACCTCGGGCGGCGCCGGCGGAACGGGCGGCAACGCGGCCGGGCTGTTCGGGTTCGGCGGCGCCGGCGGTGCGGGCGGAACCGGAATTACCAACGGGGGTAGCGGCGGAGGCGGCGGCACCAGCGGGCTGCTATTGGGCGACGGGGGTGCCGGCGGGTCCGGTGGACAGGGCGGCACCGGCAGCGGCGGCCAAGGCGGTGCCGGCGGCAACGCCGTCGTCGTCGGCGACGGCGGCAACGGTGGCAATGGCGGGACGGGCCCCATCGCCGGCAACGCCGGCGCGGGTGGGAATGGCGGCCGGCTGCTGGGGCTGAACGGGTTTAACGGGTTGCCGTAACGACGGCAGCGTACGAAGGTCGGACGGCGGTTTACGCCAGGCAATACCGGGACGGCGACCGACCCCTCAACGGTCGACCTCCACGAACATGCGTCGTGATGGGCGCCATTCCTCACTGCTGAAGAAACCTCAACGTACCACCGCGCGGGGCGACGAACGGGCGAATACGCAATCCCGACGGCGGCGGTCCGGCGCCGGCGTAGACGGCCGTCGCACCGCCGTAAAATGCGCCCATGGCCCACGACTGGTTGCTCGTGGAAACGTTGGGCGGCGAACCCGCCGTCGTCGCGCAGGGGCGCCAACTCAAAAACCTCATCCCGATCACGACGTTCCTGCGCCGCAGCCCGCATCTCGCGGCCGTCCGGACCGCGATCGCCGAGTCGGTGCAGACCGGCCAGAGCCTGACCAGCATCACCACCAAGCGCGACCGTGTCATCCGCACGGAGCCGGTGGTGATGTCCGACGGCCAAATTCACGGGGTACACGTGTGGACCGGGCCGGCCGACGCGGAGCCGTCCGAACGGCCGATCCCCGGCCCGCTCAAGTGGGACCTCACCCTCGGTGTGGCCACCGATACCCGGCAATCGCTGACCAACAGCGGCAAGAATCCCGACGTCGAGGTGACCTTCGGCCGCGCCTTCGCGGAGGACCTTCCCTCGCGAGAGCTCAACCCGAACGAAACCAAGGTGCTCGCCATGGCGGTTCGGGCCAAGCCCGACCAAACAATCTGCAGCACTTGGGATGTCACCGATTGGCAGGGCAATCCCATTCGGATCGGCTTCGTCGCCCGCACCGCCGTGGAGCCCGGGCCGGACGGCCGCGACCACCTGATCGCCCGAGCGATGAACTGGCGCTCGGTACTCAAGGGCCCGATGGTGTCCACGGACGATCTCGCGCAACGGATCCTCAACGGGCTGGCCCAGGCCGGAGTCCACCGGGCGCTCGTCGACCTGGACAACTGGGCGCTGCTCAAATGGCTCGACGAGCCGTGCCCGTTCTACGACTGGCGCGGGAGCAAGACGGACCGGCCGAAGGTCCACCCAGACGACGAGCACCTACAGTCCTCCATGACAAAGGAATTCGTCGAGGGCCCGACCAGCCGGGTGCTGCGCATGCGGGGCCACGACGACGACTGGGTGCCCGTGCACGTCACCGTCAACAGGGTGGAACTCGAACCCGACACGTTCGCCGGGCTGGTCGCGCTGCGGTTGCCGACCAACGAGGAAGTCTCCGCCGCGGGGCTCACGACAACGCCGGGCGAGACGGCCTAGCCGGTGCCGGCGGGGCCCGCCCGCGCGGCCGCTCGCGCCGTGCCGGCGAAGGCGACACGCACCTCGACGGTCACGACGACGTCGAGATCGTCGACTGCACACCGCGCGTCGTCGACCCGCATCTCGCGCGCCACCATCGTCGCGCGGGCGCACGCCGCCGCAGCCCCGGAGGGAAGCCCGGCCGCCGCGGCCAAGGCGGCCAGGTCAGCCGCCGCCTGCGCCCGGTGACGCGCCACCACCACGGAGCCGACATAGGTGCCCGCCAAGGCGACCGAGAGCAGCACCCCCACCATCGCGGCGGCGAGTACCGTCGCTGAGCCGCGATCATCGGCCGGGCTCGGCCGCCGAGACCGCCTTGGCGGCAATGTCCAACGAGGGCAACAGGTTCGAGCGCGCCACCACGGTGGCCACCAGGAAATCGCCGTCCCGGCGCACCTGGACCCGCGAGCCCACGGGCGCGATCCGCCGGGCGGCGTCGAGGGCCGAGCGCTCGTCGCCGCGCGCGGCCAGCCGGGCCGCCTCGCGGGCCGCATCGACGCAGCGCACCTGCATCGACACCGCGGTGACCCCGGCCAGGCACAGCACCAGCACCACGACCAGCGTGGCGATCGCCAGCGCCGCCTCAACGGTGCTCGCGCCCGCACAGCCCGCTAGACCTTGGTGTTGAGCGCGCGACCGATGATGTTCGTCAGCGCCGAGACGATCGAGTCGCCAGTGACCACGGTGTAGAGGATCGCGCCGAACGCGGCCGCGGCGATGGTGCCGATCGCGTACTCGACCGTCGACATGCCCGACTCGTCTGTCGCCAGCACGACCACCCGCGCCAGGAGCGCGCGAAACCTGTTGACCATCAATGCCTTCCCTTCCTTTCACAGCAGGCCCGATTGCAAGACGTCACCGGCCAGCCCCGCGACCACCGGGACGATGCCCAGGCACACGAATGCCGGCAAGAAACAGAGCCCGAGCGGCCCGGCGATCAGCACCCCGGCCCGCTCGGCGGCCGCGGTCGCCGCATGCGCGGCCTCGTGGCGGGATTGATCGGCCAACTCGGCGACGCCGCGGGCCAGCGCCGCGCCCGACGCGGCCGAACGCCGCGCCAGCCGCAGCAGGGCATCGATTTGCGGGTCGACTGACCCGGTCGGCGGAACCGCCCATGCCACAGCGGGATCGGCGCCCAGCGCCAACATGTCCGCGGCGCGGCGCAACACCCCGGCCAGCCTCGGCGGTGCGGACGGGGCGGTCGCGGCCGCTGCCGTCGACACCGCCATGCCGGCCTCCAGACATACGGCCAGCACGTCGAGGCTGGAGGCGACCGCCAGCGGGTCCGGACCGCGGCGCGGCGACCTCCCCCGAAATTGGCCGCCGGCCCGGACTCCGGCACGCGCCCGGACCGCCGACGGGCCGGGGCCGATCAAGAGCGCAGCGGCGAGCAGCAGTGCGGTAGTCATGCGCCGACCCGATCCGTGATGCGGTCCGACCACAGCAGCCCCCCGCAGGACAGCATCGAACCGATCACCAGCAGCCAGCCCCCGGCGCGCCCGTCCAGCAGAAAGCTCAGCGGTCGGGCCCCGATCAACTGACCCAACAGCACACCGAGCACCGGCAGGGCCGCCAGTATCGTCGCCGTGGCGCGCGCCCCGGCCATGCCCGAGGACACGCGAGCCGAAAAGCGTTGCCGCTCGGCGATATCGCGCTGCGCGGCGCGCATCAGGGTGGCGATCGCCAGCCCCTGGTCGCTGGCCAGCTGCCAGCACACCGCGAGCCGATCCCACTGCGCGGGCAGCGTCGACGATCCTCCCGCGGCCCGTAGGCCGGCCGTGACGTCCGCGCCTAATCGGGCCCGCGCCGCAACCGCCCGCAGCGACGTGCCGACCGCCCCAATGGTTTCCTCGGCGGCGACGTGGAACGCGTGCACCGGGTGCGCGCCCACCCGCAGCTCGCCGACCAGTACGTCGAGGGCGGTTTCCAGGGCTCGGCCCTCGTCCAGGGCTCGGCGGATCCGGCGGCGACGTCGGTAACGCACGACCACTGTCGCGCCGATCACCCCCGCGGCGAGGACCGCCGTCCAGGACAGCAGCGCGACGGCGGCCGCGGCAAGTCCGAAGGCTACGCAGGCAACCGCGGCCCCAGCGGCCGGGGGCCGGCGAACCCGCGCCGGTCTCGGCAGCCGGCGCCGCGACGACGACGGAAGCACCAGCAGCGCAAGGGATAACAGCAGCGCGCCGACCGCGAGGCCGGTCATGCCGGCATCCGACCGCGCAGCAGGCGATGCAGGTCCCCCGCGTCGTCCGTTATACCCCGATCTGCGTGCCACACGGTGACCGCTCGCACCTGCCCGTCGACCTGGCGCAGCACGGCGATCTCGCCGAGCCGACGGCGACCGGTCCGGTCCCGAGTGACGTGCAGAAGCACCTGCACCGCCGCGGCCAGCTGACTGTGCAGCGCCGCTCTGCCCAGGCCGCCGAGCGCGCCCAGCGCCTCCAGCCGGGCGGGAACTTCGCCCGGATTGTTGGCGTGCACGGTGCCCGCGCCGCCGTCGTGGCCGGTGTTCAGCGCCGCCAGCAAATCGACCACCTCGGCGCCCCTGACCTCGCCGACCACGATGCGGTCGGGCCGCATCCGCAACGCCTGCCGGACGAGTTCACGCACCGCGACCTCGCCGACGCCTTCGACGTTGGGGCAGCGCGCGACCAGCTTGACCAGATGCGGATGCCGGGGCGCGAGCTCGGCGGCGTCCTCGACGCAGACGATCCGTTCGGTGGCCGGCACGGCGCCCAACATCGCGGCGAGCAGGGTGGTCTTGCCGGCGCCGGTGCCGCCGCTCACCAGGAACGCCAACCGTGCGGCGATGATGTCGCCGATCAGCGCACCGGCACGCGGATCGATCGCGCCCGCCGCGGTCAGGGCCGTCAAATCCTGAGTGGCCGGGCGCAATACGCGCAGCGACAGGCAGGTGCCGCCGGCCGCGACGGGCGGCAGCACAGCGTGCAAGCGCACCGCGAACCCGCCGGCGCCGATGCCGGTCAGCTGGCCGTCCACCCAGGGCTGGGCGTCGTCGAGGCGCCGGCCGGCGGCCAGCGCCAGCCGCTGCGCCAGGCGCCGCACCGCCGCCTCGTCGGCGAACCGAATGCCGCTGCGCCGCAACCCGTTCCCCTCGTCGACCCAGACCGCGTCGGGCGCGGTCACCAGGACGTCGGTGGTGCCGTCCGCGCATAACAGCGGTTCGAGGATGCCGGCACCGGTCAGCTCGGTTTCCAGCAGGCGCAGGTTGGCCAGGACCTCGGTATCGCCGAGCATCCCGCCGGACTCGGCCCGGATCGCGGCGGCCACCACGCTGGGCCGCAGCGGGACCGATTCGGCTGCCAACCGCTCGCGCACCCGCTCGATCAGCGAGCCGCTCACGCCGCCAGCCACTTTCGCCGCGCGGGCAGCACCGCGAGCACCCGACGTGCCGCCGCGGTGAGCGGACCGCGGCGGCCCAACCGCAGGCCGCCGCGCTCCAGCTGCCGGACCAGTTGCGGCTCGGCCCTGATCGACGCGAGCAGCGGCAGGCCGGTGACGTCGGCGATCTCGGCCGCCCGTAATCCGCCCGGCGAGGGGCCCCGCACGACCAGCCCGAGATTGGGATTGATCGCGGCGAGCGTCGGGCCCATGGCCGCGGCCGCCGCGCAGGCGCGCACGTCGCAGCGGGTGACCACGACG
Source organism: Mycobacterium sp. IEC1808 (assembly GCF_002101935.1). Classification (NCBI taxonomy): domain Bacteria; kingdom Bacillati; phylum Actinomycetota; class Actinomycetes; order Mycobacteriales; family Mycobacteriaceae; genus Mycobacterium; species Mycobacterium sp. IEC1808. The sequence continues at coordinate 6,446 of NZ_LQPV01000032.1, forward strand.
ACGAGGTCGGCGGCGTCCAGCGCGGCCTGCGTTGCGTCGGTGAGGCGGCGGGGAAGGTCGCAGACCACGGTGACGCCGCCGCGGCGTCCGGCGTCGACGACGGCGTCCACCGCCGCGCCGCCCACCTCGGACCCGCGCCGGGTGCCGGACAGCAGGCTGATTCCGCCGTGCCGCGGCAGCGCCTCGCGCACGGCCGGCCAGTTGAGCCGGCCGCCCTGCAGCGTCAGGTCGGGCCAGCGCACCCCGGGTGTGCTCTCGGCGCCCACCAGCAAGTCGATGCCGCCGCCCCACGGGTCGAGGTCGATCAGCAGGGCGTCGCCGGCGGCCCGCGCGACCGCGACCGAGAGCACCGACGCGCCGGCTCCGCCGCAGCCCCCGATGACGGCGACGACTTCGCCGCGCGGGGTGTCGTCGCGCGCGGCCTCGCCGGCCTCAGCGAGCTCGCCGATCAACTCGCGCTCTTGGTCGGGCAGCTTTAGAACGTGTTCAGCGCCGACCGCGACGGCCGCCGCCCAGGCCGCTGCCGAGGGTTCGGCGATCGTCAGGACGCTGACATGGGCGCGCCTCGGCAGCACCGCCCGCCCGCACCGCTCCGCTGCCGACTCGTCCAACACCACCGCGGCGGCGGCCGACCATGCCTTCCGACCCACCGCGGACCCGCCGGCGTGGACCACCCGGACGCCGACCGCGGCGGCCACCCGATCCAGTTCGTCGCGCAACTCCGGGTCCGCCAGCACCGCCAGCACGCCCGATGAAGCCGCCGCTTTCGGGCGGATGTTGCTCGTCACCAACCCACCTTGCGGGGCCGTGACCTTGGCACACCAGTCCCAAAGCCGGATTTGGGGATAGAGACGCGAGTGTGTACAAACGCGTGGCCCGGGAGCTCAGCCGGGGCGGATGGGACGCTTTCCCGCAACGCCCGGCGGCCAATGCGTCACGCCCGATTGCGGCGGGAAAACTTACCCCAGAAAAGGGACGACCCCCGCCAGGGGGGGAGGAGGCGAGGGTCGTCGTGTATCAGCCCCGGGGGGTCGGGCTGATGCACCCTCGGCTCAGGCCGAGTAATGCTTACTATACACATGACAGTCCGCACTAACGCAAGTAGTTGTTCTTACGAAAGGTGCGTTGAGCCGCAAAAATACCGAGAGTATGTTCTTGGGCCCTTCGTGAGCGGCCGTTTTGGGCCTAACTCCACGGCGCCGTCGGACCGCCGACCTATGCTGGATCGGTGACCGTCTCCGACTCGGCCGCGCGGCAGCAAACCTCACCGGAAACACCTGCAACCACCGCTCCTCGCGCCCGCACAGCCGCCTTCTTCGACCTGGACAAAACCATCATCGCCAAGTCCAGCACGCTGGCTTTCAGCAAACCCTTCTTCAACCAGGGACTGCTCAACCGCCGCGCCGTGCTCAAGTCCAGCTACGCCCAGTTCATCTATCTGCTCTCCGGTGCTGATCATGACCAGATGGACCGGATGCGCATCCACATGACGAACATGGTCGCCGGCTGGGACGTGGAACAGGTCAAGTCGATCGTCAACGAGACGCTGCACGACATCGTCACCCCGCTGGTGTTCGCCGAAGCCGCGGACCTCATCGCCGCGCACAAACTCTGCGGCCGCGACGTCGTCGTCGTCTCGGCGTCCGGGGAGGAGATCGTGGCGCCCATCGCCCGGGCGCTCGGCGCCACGCATGCGATGGCGACCCGGATGGTCGTCGACGACGGCAAGTACACCGGCGAGATCGCGTTCTACTGCTACGGCGAAGGCAAGGTGCAAGCGATCCGCGAGCTGGCCGCGCGCGAGGGTTACCCGCTGGAGCACTGCTACGCCTATTCCGACTCGATCACCGACCTGCCGATGCTAGAAACCGTCGGCCACCCTAGCGTGGTCAATCCGGACCGCGCCTTGCGCAAAGAAGCCGCCGAGCGAGGTTGGCCCGTGTTGATGTTTTCCCGCCCGGTGTCGCTGCGCGACCGGATCCCGGCACCCTCGGGCGCCGCGATCGCGACCACCGCCGCAGTCGGCGTCACGGCGCTCGCCGCCGGCGCGGTCACCTACTCGTTGCTACGCCGCTTCGCCTTTTAGCCGCGCAGCAAACATGCAATTCGGGCAATAGATTTTTGCTTCGCATTTAGGCCTTGATGTGCTAGGGGACTAGTAGTACAAAGGAACCACGGAAGCCCGGTGAGGCCAAGGTCGATCCGGAAGAGAAGGATCGTTCTCCCGAACCTGGCGCCCAGCACGGAACCCGGCACCCACGCGGAGTCATAGCCGCGATAATGGCAGAAGTGTTGCGGGCCTGCGTAATTGCGAAAAGTGAAAGGCGTCGACGGCCCTTTGGGTGGGGTTGCAGCCGGAAGCATCGCAAGATCGCCGAGGCCAACCCACGCAGCCCAGAAATGCACGCTTGGTAACCGAGTTCCGTGCTAGCGGGCGGCGGACCGAATAATTCGGGACGTCGCCCGCTTTACATTTGTGAAACAAATTCCGCGCCACCGATTTCGGTGCCATCGGCTATCGATTCGGCAGCGATTCGGCGATCGACAAAGCCTCCTGCGCGCCGGCCTGAAGCGCCCGGCAACACAGCACCAGCCAGGCGCCGACGCCGTCCGGTGTGCCGTCGGCGAATCCGCGTGCGGCGTCGCGGTAGTCGGCCGGCTGCCGCATCCAACTGACCTCGGGCACGCCCAGCCCGTGCGGGTCCAGCCCGCTGGCGATCGTCACCAGCCGTGACACGGCTCGCGCCACCACGCCGTCGGCACTGCCGAACGGCTTGAGCGTCATCAGCTCTCCATGCGCGACGGCGGCCACCACCGGTGCCGGCGCGGACGTACGGCCCGTCACCAATTCCGCCAGCAACTCCAGCCGCGGCCCAACCTCGGCGCCGGGCCGAGGACGCCCGAGCCGATCCTCGTCGACCTGATCGGCCGCCGCGAGCACGTGCAGGCGGGCCAGCGCCTGCAACGGCGCGCGCTGCCAGATCCCGACCAGCGGCCCTCCCCCGCCCTCCAGCGCCTGGGCCACCCGCAGCGCCCCGCCGAAAACCGGCTCGCTGACCTGCGCGGCGTCCGCCAGATCGTCCAGCCGCACCGGACCGCCATCGAGCACCGAGGACGCGCGCGCCGCGCGCAATGCCGCTTCGGCGGCCGTCACCGGCCAGCGCCGCAGGTTGGCCGGGTGGCGATGGGCGCGGCCCAGCGCGTCGCGGGCCCGGTCGCTGGCCTCGGCGACGCCGGGGAGTGCCAGCAGCGGGGCCAGGGGGTCAGCGGTCACAGGTTGCCAACCTATCGGGGACGGGGAATGGCCTCCAACAACCGGCGGGTGTACTCGTGGGCGGGCCGGGTGAACAGCTCCTCGGTGGGCGCCTGCTCCACCACCCGGCCGGCCCGCATCACCAGGACGTCGTCGGCGATCTGCCGGATGACCGCCAGGTCGTGGCTGATGAACAGGTAGGTCAGGCCCAACTCGGCCTGCAGGTCGGCCAGCAGCTCGAGGATCTGCGCCTGCACGAGCACGTCGAGCGCCGAAACGGCCTCGTCGCACACCAGCACCTCCGGCCGCAGCGCCAGCGCCCGCGCGATCGCCACCCGCTGCCGCTGGCCGCCCGACAGTTCGCGCGGCAACCGGCGCAACACCGACGACGGCAATGCGACGTGGTCGACGAGTTCGCGCACCGCCCGCTCGCGCTGCTTGCGGTCACCGACGCGGTGGATCCGCAGCGGCTCCTCGATGGCGCGGAACACCGAATACATGGGATCCAAACTGCTGTAAGGGTTTTGGAACACCGGCTGCACGCGCCGGCGAAACGCCAGCGCCGCTTCGCGGTCCAACTCGTCGTCGATCCGGGTGCCGTCGAAAACCACGGTGCCCGAGGTGGGTCGCAACAGACCCAGCACCATCCGCGCCAGCGTCGACTTCCCCGACCCCGACTCGCCCGCGATCGCCAGGGTGCTCGCGCGGCGCAGCCGAAACGACACCGCGTCGACGACGCGAAACTCCGACCGCCGCCAAGGCACCCCGCCCGCCTCCCGGTAGACCTTGGTCAGTTCCGAGGCGACGAGGATGTCCTCGGCGGGCTCCGCCCGGGTGCGGGACGGTGCCGGTGTCAGCGACGGGGCGGCGGCCACCAGCCGTCGGGTGTATTCGTGTCGGGGCTCCCGCAGGATGGCTTGCGCCGCACCGGATTCCACCACCACGCCGCGATGGACGACGATCACCGACTCGGCCCGTTCGGCGGCGAGCGCCAGGTCGTGGGTGATCAGCAGCAGCGCGGTGCCGAGTTGGTCGGTGAGCCCCTGCAAGTGGTCGAGCACCTGCCGTTGCACGGTGACATCCAGCGCAGACGTCGGCTCATCGGCGATGAGCAGCTTGGGCCGTCCGGCCAGCCCGGTCGCGATCAGCGCGCGCTGGCACATGCCGCCGGAAAGCTGATGGGGATACCGGCCGGCCTGTTTGGCCGGATCCGGCATGCCCGCCTCGGCCAGCAACTCAATTGCCCGGCGCCGCGTCTCGCGGCTATCGGTGTTCGCCCGCAACGCTTCCCGGATTTGGAAACCCACCTTCCACACGGGGTTGAGGTTGGTCATCGGATCTTGTGGCACGTAGCCGATGACTCGGCCCCTGATCGAGCGCAACAGCCGACGGTCGGCGCCGGTGATGTCGCGGCCGTCGAACACGATGCGGCCGGCCGAGATTCGGCCGCCGGGCGGAAGCAGGCCGAGGATCGCGGCGGCGGTCGTGGATTTCCCGGATCCGGATTCGCCGACCACCGCGACGGTCTGACCGCGCAGCACGGTCAGGTCCACGCCGCACACGACGGGCGCGTTCGCTCCGAACCGAACCTCCAGGCCCTCGACCGACAGCAGCGGCGCGCCTTGCGTGTTCATGCGCGCAGCGCCCGCGACGCCGGGTCGAGGGCGTCGCGCAGGGCGTCACCCATCATCATGAACGCCAGCACCGTAATCGCCAGCGCACCGGCCGGATAGAACAGTATCGGCGAACCGGCCCGCAGCCGGGTTTGCGCGACGTTGATGTCACCACCCCACGACACCACCGTCGTCGGCAGCCCGACGCCGAGGTAGGACAGCGTCGCCTCGGTGACGATGAAGATGCCCAGCGCGATGGTCGCCACCGCGATCACCGGGCCTAGCGCGTTGGGCACCGCGTGGCGCAACAAGATCTGAAACCTGTTCAATCCCAAAGCCTTCGCGGCCAGCACGTAATCACTGGCGCGGACCTCGAGCACCGCACCGCGGGCGATCCTGGCCACCTGCGGCCAGCCGAACAGGGCCAGGATGGCGATCACCGTCCACACCGTGCGGTGGTGCAAGACCTGCATCAGCACGATGGCGGCCAACAGCAGCGGCAATCCGAAGAACACGTCGGTGACGCGGGAGACCACCGCGTCGACCCAGCCGCCGTAGAAGCCGGCGAGCGCGCCGACCGCACCCCCGACGACGAACACCACCAGCGTGGCGCCCAGCCCGACGGAGACCGACGCGCGCGCTCCGTAGACGGTGCGCGCGTAGATGTCGTGGCCCTGCAGATCGGTGCCGAACCAGTGCGTCGACGACGGCCCGAGCAGACTCTGGGCGGGATCGGCATAGCTGGGGTCGACCCCGGTGAACAACGACGGAAACGCCGCCACCGCAACGACGAACAGGATCAGGGTACCGGCGGCGAAGAACTTCGGCCGCCGGCGCAGCTTGCGCCAGGTCTCGCCCCAGAAGCCGGAGTGCTCATCCATAGCGGATCCTTGGGTCCAGGGCCGCGTACAGCAGGTCCACCAGCAGGTTGGTGACCAGATAGATCAGCACCAGCACCGTCACGATGGACACCACCGTTGGCGCCTCCTGCCGGGTGACCGCCTGATACAGCACACCGCCGACGCCGTGGATGTTGAAGATGCCCTCGGTCACAATGGCCCCGCCCATCAACGCGCCCAGATCCGCGCCCAGGAAGGTCACCACCGGGATCAGCGAGTTTCGCAAGATGTGCACCGTCACCACCCGGGGCCGCGACAACCCCTTGGCGGTGGCGGTCCGGACGTAGTCCGCGTGCGCGTTCGCGGCCACCGAGGAACGGGTCAACCGCACCACGTAGGCGAATGACACGGCGCCCAGCACGATCCCGGGCAATAGCAGTCGCCCGAATGTCGCCCGCTCGCCGACGGTGACGGGCGCGATACCCAACCGCACGCCGAACACGAACTGCGCCAGGAAGCCGAGCACGAAAATCGGGATCGCGATGATGATCAGCCCGGTGATGAGCACCGTGGCGTCGAAGATCCCGCCCTGGCGCAAGCCTGCGATCACGCCGAAGCCGATCCCGAGCACCGCCTCCACCACCAGGGCGATCAGCGCCAGCCGGATGGTCACCGGAAAGGCATGTGCCAGAACCGAACTGACCGGCAGCCCGGAGTAGGCGCGGCCCAGGTCGCCGCGGAAGATGCCGCCCAGGTAGCGCAGGTACTGGACCAGGAAGGGATCGTCGAGGTGGTAACGGGCGCGCAGCGCGGCGGCCACCGCGGGAGTCAGCGGCCGATCTCCGGCGATCGCGGCCACCGGGTCACCTGGTAGCAGGAAGACCATGCCGTAGATCAGCAGCGTGGCGCCGAGGAAGACCGGCACCATGACGGCGATCCGGCGCGCTATGTACCAACCCATTTCAGGCCTTGACGATGTTCTCGTAGTCGGGCATGCCGTTCCATGTCACCGTGACGCCTCGCACCGCGGACGACCAGCCCAGCACGGCGATGTAATACCAGAGCGGCACGGCGGGCATGTCGTGCAGCAGGATTCGCTGTGCGGCGTTGGTCAACGTGTCCGCCTCCGGCAGGCTGGGCGCGGCCTCGGCGGCGGCCAGCGCGGCGTCGAATTCGCGGCTGGAGTATCCGACGTCGTTGGATCCCGCACCGGTCGCGTACAGCGGGGCAAGGAACTCGATCATCGACGGGTAGTCCCCGATCCAGCCGGCGCGGAACGCGGTGTCGATCGTGTGGTTGGTGATCAGGGTGCGGTATCCCGCGAAAGTGGGGTGTGGCGCGCCGGCGGCATCGATGCCCAGCACGTTCTTGATGCTGTTGGCGACCGCGTCCACCCACTCCTGATGGCCGCTGTCGGCGTTGTAGGCGATCAGGTAGCGGCCGCTCCACGGCGAGATCGCATTGGCCTGCGCCCAGAGCTGGCGGGCCCGTTCGGGGTTGAAGTCCAACGCGTCGTTGCCCGGGATGTTCGGATCGAACCCGGGTAGGGACCGGGCGGTGAAATCGCGTGCCGGGCTGCGGGTTCCGTTGAAGATCTGCTGGCAGATCTGCGGACGGTTGATGGCCGCCGACAACGCCAACCGGCGCAGCCGGCCCTCCTCGCCGCCGAAGTGCGGCAGCCGCAGCGGCGTGTCGAGCGACTGGCTCACCGCGACCGGACCGCTGGCGAAGTTACCGCCCAGATCACGCTTGTAGATCGTCAGAGCGCTCGACGGAATCGTGTCCAGAACATCGAGATTGCCTGACAGCAGGTCTGCGTAGGCGGTGTCTAGGTTGCCGTAGAACTCGAACCTCAGGCCCTTGTTGTGCGGCTTGCGGTTGCCGTGGTAGCCGGGGTTGGGCCGCAGGTCGATTTTCACGTTGTGCTCCCACGCCGGCCCGTCGGGTCCGTCGGAAAGCTGGTATGGGCCGTCGCCGACCGGGTTGCGTCCGAACGCCACCATGTCCCGAAATGCCTTGTCCGGCAACGGGTAGAACGCGCTATGGCCCAGCCGCAGCACGAAGTCGACGGTCGGCGCCTTGAGGCGCACGCTGAACTCGAGATCGTTGACCACCCGCAGCCCGGACATGGTGGTCCGCTTTGCATCGGCACCGGCGACCTCGTCGAACCCGTCGATCGGGCTGAAGAAGTCTTGCTGCAGTTGGGCGTTGGTGCTCAGCGCCCCGTAGTTCCACGCGTCGACGAACGAGTGGGCCGTCACCGGCGAGCCGTCGGTGAACTTCCAGTCCGGTTTGAGCAGGATCCGGTAGTTGATGTTGTCGGTGGTCTCGATCGACTGCGCCACTTCTGGCGAAGGTTTCCCGGCGGCATCGTAGGAGACCAGGCCGGCGAACAGCCGATCGAGGATCCGCCCGCCCAGGCTGTCGGTGGTACCGGTCGGAATCAACGGGTTCGGTGGCTCCCCACTGTTGACCACCACCAGATCGGGGCTGAGCATGCCGCCGCCGCAGCCGGCCAGCGTCCCGGCCACCAGCATCCCGGCGGCAAGGACGGCCAGCGCGGCCCGCATCCGACGCATGCCAGCGACCCTAAGGCCTGCGGGGCCCCCGAACCGAACGGGCGCGCCTGGTCGGCGATGGCGAACCGGCGCACCGCGTCGCCGCTAGGATGACGCTGTGACCTCGCACGAAGTCGGCGTTCAGGTCGGATATCTGGCGGTGGTGTTGGGCGTTCCGGCTATCGGTGTGGTCTGTCTGATTATCGGGTTACGCGCGCGCAGCGCGCGGGCCGTCACCGCCGGCCCCCCGGATGCGCCGGAGTCCCGACCTGCGAAGTGGGCCACCACGCTGATCGTCGTCGGTGCCGTGCTGCTCACCCTGGGTGCGCTCGGAATCGCGGGAAACCTCGTGCGACTGAACAAACGGAGCCTGTTCGACGCCGACAAGTCCATGCCGGTGGGCCAGTGCATCGACCAAAACGAGTTTCTCGCAAGGACTTTCAGTTCCAGCCCGGCCAACGACTGCGCGAACCCGGCGAATACCTATCAACTCGCCTACAAGGGCAGCCCCACGGCGAACTGCCCGGACGGCAAACGCGATAACTCCGTTTACAGCCGATACACCGACGACTCCGCCATCCTGTGCTTCGCGCTCAACCTCCAGCAGGGCCGCTGCTACCAGCTGACCAACGGCGCCGAAAACCTGACGATGAGGCCGGACGACTGCGCCGAGCCCCAGCCGTCCCTGGACCGAGTCGTTCAGCGCTTCGACGGCAGCACGGACACAACACGGTGCGCGCCCGGCGACAAGGCCATCGCCTATCCGGTGCCGCCGCGCGTCTACTGCCTGGCACGCACCTGACCGGCATCAACCCGCAGTGACGGGATGGACCTCCAGCCGGCACGCATCGATGGCTGCCGGCACGGTGAACACCTGCAGGATGGCCGGAGGGCTGACGGCCAGGTCGGTGTAGCCGGGGCACGGCTTGCCGTCGGCGTCGACGGCGACGCCCTCCACGACCGCCTGGCCCTGCGTCGACAGCGACAGCGTGACCGTCGGCGGGTCGTCGGCGCCGGCGGGTAACCCGCCCAGGTAGCCGCGCGGCGTCGGCTGGGCGTGGATGGGCGGCCCGCCGCTGCCCGAGTCAACGCTCGGGTAACCGGTGAGCGTGCAGGGGTCCGCGCCACCGGCGAGGGCGAACAGCAGCGTCACGCCGCGGTGGCCGACGGCGGCCTGCGTCGGGGAAGCGCTGACGGCGACCTGCTCCGACCAGCACGGCGTCGGCTGGTCGATGGCGTCGGACGGCTCGGCCCACGCGGGCGACCCCGACATCGTCGCCGCCGCGTAAGCCGTTGCGGCCGCGGCGAAGCTGAGGGCTGGTCGCCGCGCGTGCAGTCCCGGCACATCGGTGATTATGCGGCACGCGGGCGTGTTTGACCCCGGATCGGGCGGCGGCTTTTCATCAGGAAGGTCTAGGCTCACTGACGGTTGACGAGCCTCGACGCTAGGAGGAATCCTGTGACCGCCACCCACACCGAAGGACCGACGTCTTATCCGCCGTCGGCGCAGTTCGCCGAGCAGGCCAACGCGGGTGAGGAGCTCTACCGCGAGGCCGAGCAGGACCGGCTGGCGTTTTGGGCCAAGCAGGCCAACCGGCTCTCGTGGGCGACACCGTTCACCGAGATCCTGGACTGGTCGGAGGCGCCCTTCGCCAAATGGTTCGCCGACGGCAAGCTCAACGTCGCCTACAACTGCGTGGACCGCCACGTGGAGGCCGGACACGGGGATCGCGTCGCCATCCACTGGGAGGGCGAGCCCGGCGACAGCCGCAGCCTGACCTATGCCGATCTGCAGAAACAGGTGTGCAAGGCGGCCAACGCGCTGACTGACCTCGGCCTGGTCGCCGGCGACCGCGTCGCCATCTACATGCCCTTGATTCCCGAAGCCGTCGTCGCGATGTTGGCCTGCGCGCGCCTGGGCGTCATGCACAGCGTCGTGTTCGCCGGTTTCACCGCCAAGGCGTTGCGGGCCCGCATCGCCGACGCCCAGGCCAAGCTGGTGATCACCACGGACGGGCAGTTCCGCCGCGGCAAGCCGGCGCCGCTGAAGGAGGCGGCCGACGAGGCGGTCTCGGATCCGGATAGCTCGGTCGAGCGCGTTCTGGTGGTGCGGCGCACCGGAATTGACGTGTCCTGGAACGACGACCGCGACCTGTGGTGGCACGATGTCGTCGACGCCGCCTCGGACGAACACACCCCCGAGGCATTCGACGCCGAGCAGCCGCTGTTCCTGCTCTACACCTCGGGCACCACCGGCAAGCCCAAGGGCATCGTGCACACCAGCGGCGGCTACCTGACCCAAGCCTCCTACACGCATTACTACGTCTTCGACGTCAAACCCGAGAGCGACGTCTATTGGTGCACCGCCGACATCGGCTGGGTCACCGGACACACCTACGGTGTCTACGGCCCGCTGTCCAACGGGGTCACCGAGGTTCTGTACGAGGGAACGCCCGACTCGCCGACCCAACACCGGCATTTCGAGATCATCGAAAAGTACGGGGTGACAATCTATTACACCGCGCCCACGCTCATCCGGACGTTCATGAAGTGGGGACGCGAGATCCCCGACGCGCACGACCTGTCCAGCCTGCGAGTGCTGGGCACGGTGGGCGAACCGATCAACCCCGAGGCGTGGCGCTGGTACCGCACGGTGATCGGCGCCGACCGCCTGCCCATCGTCGACACCTGGTGGCAGACCGAAACGGGCGCCGCGATGATCTCCCCGCTGCCCGGGGTCACCGCGGCCAAACCGGGTTCGGCGATGAGGGCATTGCCGGGCATCTCCGCGAGCATCGTCGACGACCACGGCGATCGACTGACGCCTGCCGTCCATCACGGCGAACACATCACCGGCTACTTGGTTTTGGACCAGCCGTGGCCATCGATGCTGCGCGGCATCTGGGGCGATCCGGAGCGCTACGTCGAGACCTACTGGTCCAGATTCGCCGAGCAGGGCTGGTACTTCGCCGGCGACAGCGCCTATTACGACCGCGACGGCGCCATCTGGGTGGTGGGCCGCATCGACGACGTGATGAACGTGTCGGGGCACCGGCTCTCGAGCGCCGAATTGGAGTCGGCGCTCGTCGGCCACCACGGAGTGGCCGAAGCGGCGGTGGTCGCGAAGACCGACGAGACCACGGGCCAAGCCGTCTGCGCGTTCGTCGTCTTGTGCGCCGAGTACCAGGTGCACGACGGGATCGTCGACGAGCTGCGCGCCGAGGTGGCCCGCGAGATCTCCCCCATCGCCAAGCCGCGCGAGATCCACGTGGTGCCCGAACTGCCCAAGACCCGCAGCGGCAAGATCATGCGCCGGCTGTTGCGCGACGTCGCCGAAAAACGCGAGTTGGGTGACACGTCGACGCTGCTCGATCCCGGCGTGTTCGACGCAATCAGGAGCGCGAAGTAGCCCGCACCGGGGCCGGCGCGCAACCGCTCGCGAGCGTCACGCCAGCGCGACACTCGACGGTGAGCGCCACTCTGGCGTGACGCTCGGTGAACGCGTCAGCCCGGCAGCGGCGCAAACCCGGCACCGGGCCGGTGCTTGGCGTTGACGTCGGCGAGGATCGCGTTGAACGACTGCACCACCGCCGGGGTGTGCAGCGGGATGTATTTGATGATGCAGGTCGGCAGGTTGTCGCTGAACGCGCCGTGAATCATGCCGACCAGCAGGTTGTTGACGGTGACGGGCGCCCCGGAGTCACCGGGTTGACCGCATACCTGCATGACGATGGTGCCCGGGTCCTGACCCGGCCCCCAGGTGACGCCGCAGGAGTTGCCCGTCGTGCGGCCCTGCTTGCAGGCCACCTGCCCGAACGTCGGATCCGGGCCGATGCCGCTGATCACGAAGCCGTTGTAGTTGGCCACCGGCGCCACCTTGGCCGGATCGAACTTGATCACCGCGTAGTCCAAATTGTCGTTGCCCGCGACCATCACGCCCAGCGGGCCGCGATCCTGGGCGGCCTCGGCCGCGACCAGCGCGCCGGGACCCCCGCAGTGCGCCGAGGTGAAGCCGATCAGCTCCCCGGCCGCGTCGGTGCCGATCGTCGTCAGGGTGCACATCGTGTCCCCGTTGATGACGATGCCGGCGCCGCCGCCCATCGGGACCCGGTCGTCGCCGGCCGCCGTGGCCGGGACGCTGATCAGGGCCACCAGCACGGCCACCATCACCGCCTTGTAGCAACGGTAGGCCGTCTGCAAAGCAACACCCCCATCGAGCGGTCGGACATCCTGAGCGGCCTGGTCAGTGTAGTCGGCCAGGGTGGCGGATTCGCCAGCGCCGACGACGCAACCTGGTGCCCCGCCATATTCCATTCCCGCTCAAGGGGATCGACCCGCCCGTCGCCGCGGCGGCCGTTTCGCTGTCTGGGCGCCGAACTCCACGGTCCTGCGGCGCCTTCAGCTGGCCTCGTCTGGCATCGCACCGCATGGCAACATGAACCGCGACGAGAGAACCGAGAGGACGGTCCGTGAGCAAAGACGATCGCAACAACGGTGTGCCCAGCACGCTGACCACGATCCCGTTGGCCGACCCGCACGCCAAGCCGGCCGAGCCGTCGATCGGTGACCTGATCAAAGACGCCACAGCGCAGATGTCCACCCTGGTCCGCGCCGAGGTCGAACTGGCCCGATCCGAGATCACCCGGGACGTCAAGAAGGGCCTGACCGGCAGCGTCTATTTCATCGCCGCGCTGGTGGTGCTGTTCTACTCCACGTTCTTCTTCTTTTTCTTCCTTGCCGAACTGCTCGACGAATGGCTGTGGCGCTGGGTGGCGTTCCTGATCGTGTTCGGGATCATGGTGGTCGTCGGCGCCGTGCTCGGCTTGCTGGGCTTCCTGAAGGTCCGCCGCATCCGCGGCCCGCGCCAGACCATCGAATCGGTCAAGGAGACGCGCACCGCGCTCACCCCCGGCCACGAGAAGGCCGCCACCAGCCCGAAGGAGCTCACCGAGTCCGGCGGCGGCAGGCACGAAAAGCCCGCGGACCCCTCGGGTTGGTAGATGCCGGCACCAGATCCGTCGGTCACCCGCATCGACGGGCCATGGCGGCACCTCGACGTGCACGCCAACGGCATCCGATTCCACGTCGTCGAAGCCCTGCCCGACGCGCAAGGTGACGGCGTTCCGCCCGCGCAGCCGGCCACCGCGCGCCCGCTGGTGATGCTGCTGCACGGTTTCGGATCGTTCTGGTGGTCCTGGCGCCATCAGCTGCGCGGGCTGACCGGGGCGCGCGTGGTCGCGGTCGACCTGCGCGGCTACGGCGGCAGCGACAAACCGCCCCGCGGCTACGACGGCTGGACGCTGGCCGGCGACACCGCCGGGCTCATCCGCGCGCTGGGGCACTCGTCGGCGACGCTGGTCGGCCACGCCGACGGCGGGCTGGCCTGCTGGGCCACCGCGCTGCTGCATTCGCGGCTGGTGCGCGCCATCGCGCTGATCAGCTCGCCGCACCCGGCGGCGCTGCGGCGCTCAACCCTGACCCGGCGCGACCAGGGCTACGCCCTGCTGCCGACGTTGCTGCAATACCAGCTGCCCATTTGGCCGGAGCGGTTGCTGACCCGGCATGACGCCGCGGAGATCGAGCGCCTCGTCCGGAGCCGGAGCTGCCCCAAATGGGTTGCGTCCGAGGATTTTTCGCAGACAATCCGGCATATGCGGACGGCCATTCGGATTCCGGCGGCCGCGCACTCCGCGCTGGAATACCAGCGCTGGGCGGTGCGCAGCCAGCTGCGCGGCGAGGGCCGGCGGTTCATGAAGTCGATGAGCCGGCAGCTGGGCCTGCCGCTGCTGCACCTGCGCGGTGACGCCGACCCCTACGTGCTCGCCGACCCGGTGGACCGCACCCAGCGCTACGCCCCCCAGGGTCGCTACGTATCCGTCGCCGGCGCAGGACATTTCAGCCACGAAGAGGCGCCCGAGGAAATCAACCGGCACCTGATGAAGTTCCTCGAGCTGGTGTACGGACGTCCCGTCAGCTGACGCAGGACCCGGTGGCGACCTGCTGGGTGTCGCCGATCTTGGAGAGCTGGCTGGACACCTCGTCGGCGGTCAGCACGAAGCCGGTGTCGGGGTCGTCGACGGCGGCGCCGAACACGACGCCGAGCACACGGCCGTTGAGGTCGATCAACGGACCGCCCGAATTGCCTTGCTCCACACTGGCTCTGATGGTGTACACGTCGCGGGTGACCGGCGCCGGATCCCGGTAGATGTCGGGTCCGCTGAGCCTGATGGCCTCGCGGATCCGGGCCGGGGTGGCGGTGAAGTTGCCGCCGCCCGGATAGCCGAGCACCACAACGCTTTCGCCGCTTTTCGCCTCGCCCTGGGCGAACGCCAACGGCGGCGGCGGCAGGTTCGGGACGGCCAGGATCGCGATGTCGACCGACGGGTCATAGGAGACCACGGTCGCGTCGAGGGGGCTGCCGCTGGCGTAGATCTGGACGCTGTTGGACCCGGCCACCACGTGCGCGTTGGTCATCACCCGATCGGGTGCGACCACGAATCCGCTGCCCTCCAACACCTTTTGGCAGCTGGGCGCGAGGCTGCGCACCTTGACCACGCTCGGCGCCGCGTTCGTCACCACCGGGTTGGTGGCCAGCGCCGGATCGGGCGACGCGACCGGAATCACCGGGGTGCGGCTGAACGGCTCGAGCACCGCGGGCAGACCGGAGGTGTTCAACAGCGCCGAGAGGCGCTTGGGCACCGTCTTGAGCCAGGGCGGCGCGACCTCGTTGACTTGCGCGAGCACCCGCGAACCCCGGACCGCGGCGGCCAATTCGGGCTGGTCCTTGGACTGGGTCAGCGGGGTGGCCAGCAGCCACGCCGCGGTCAACACCACCACCAGCTGGACGCCCACGCCGATGACCGAGTCGACGGTTCGGATCGCGCGGCTGTGGATCGCGCCGCGAACGGCACGCCCCAGCACCACGCCGGCCACCTCACCGACGACCACCAGGGCGAGGATCAAGAACAGCGCGGTGAACAGCTTGGCGCGGGGCGCGGCGATGTGGCTGACGATGTGGGGCGCCAGCAGCACGCCCGCGATGGCGCCGAGCAACACGCCGACGAACGACAGCAGCGAGCCCAGCGCCCCCGAACGCCAGCCCGAGATGGCCGCGATGAAAGCGACTGCCAGCACGGCGATGTCGAGCCACTGCGACGGTGTCATCGAATTCATGTTCATCGACGGGGGCCGCCCTTGTCGCCGACCAACATCATCGCCTCGTCCAGCTCCAGGATCTTGGTGGTGTCCCAGGGCCGGGCCCAGCCGGCGACATCCAGCACCGCGGAAATCACCTGGCCGGTGAATCCCCACACCAGCATCTGATTCAACAGAAACGCCGGGCCGGCCCAGCGACGGCCGAGGTTGCCCCGGTACACCATCAGCCGGTTCTCCGGATTGATGAAGGCGCGCACCGGAACCCGCGACACAATCGCCGTTTCGGTCTCGTCGACGACGGCCACCGGCCCGGGGTCCGGCGAGTACGCTAGCACGGGGACGACGTGGAACCGCGACGGCGCGATGAACGTCCGTTCCATCGTGGCGAGTGGACGCAGCCGGCTGACGTCGATCCCGGTCTCCTCCTGCGCCTCGCGCAGCGCGGTGGCCACCGGGCCGTCGTCGCCGGGATCGGAGGCGCCGCCGGGAAAGGCCGCCTGGCCCGCGTGGTGGCGCAATGTCGACGCCCGCACGGTCAGCAACAGGTCGGCATCGTCGGGCACACCGCCGTCGGCCGGACCGGACTCGGGACCCGAGAACAACACCAGCACCGCCGCCTCGCGGTCGTCACCGAGGAATGACGCCATCGATGCCGCCGCCTTGGACGCGGTCACCATCGCCAACACCCCGGCCGGCAGCCGATGCCGGTACGCCTCGGGGATCTGACCCACGTTGTCCACCAGCGGACGCAACCAAGGCGGAGACACGTCGGGCATCAGCGGGATGACTGAACTCACCGGCGCCTCCCTCGGTCCAGTCAAATCTGCCTATCCCGCGTCGTTTCCGACCGCAGCTGCGATCTCGTCGGCACTGGCGAAAGGCCGCGGCAGCATCTGCGCAACGCTACCGTCCGACCGGAGGACGACCGTCGCAGGCATCACATTTACCACACGCAGCGCGGCAGCGACCCGACGACGGCCGTCCTGCAGCGTCGGCAACCGAACACCCAACTCCGCCAACCGCAGTAACCCGGCCGTCTCGTTCTCGTCCTGGTGGACCGTCACCACCATCACGTCCGCCCCGACCCGCCGCTGATACTCGGCCATCGCGGGAAGTTCGGCCGCGCACGGCGCGCACCAATAGGCCCAGAGGTTGAGGACCACCCGGTGCCCGGCCAGCGCGCGGGCGACGTCGACGGCAGAACCGTCGGCGGCGCATTCCACCGTGACGCCGCGCAGCGCCGCCGGGCCGGGGCCGCCGCCGGGGGCGGGACACGGCGGCAGGTTGGCGCGCTCGCGCGGACCCGCCAGCGCGGCGGGTGTGTCGGCGTCGCGGTGCTCGCGGGGGGCGGGCGCCTGAGTGGTCGCGCTCGGTGCCGAGTCGTCGTGCAGCGAAGCCACCAGCGCCGCGATCAACGCCGCCACCACCGCCAGGATCGCGATAGTCCACCGGGTTGTCCGGGTCAACGTCGCGCGCCCCGGTATTAGAGCCCCACCAGGGCCAGCAGGTGCTCGGTTTCCGGGCCCTGGACGAGCGGCGCGGCGAGCAGCGGTTCGGTGGGGCCCAGCCCGAAGGACGGGCAGTCCTTGGCGAGGATGCAGGCGCCGCACGCCGGTTTGCGAGCGTGGCAGACCCGGCGGCCGTGAAAGATGACGCGGTGGCTGAGCATGGTCCACTCCCGGCGTTCGATCAGCTCGCCGGCCGCGTGCTCGATCTTGACCGGATCCTTCTCGATGGTCCATCGCCATCGGTGCATCAAGCGCGAGAAATGGGTGTCGACGGTGATTCCCGGGATGCCGAAGGCGTTGCCCAGGATGACGTTGGCGGTCTTGCGGCCCACTCCGGGCAGGGTGACCAGCTCGGCCATCGTCGAGGGCACCTCGCCGTCGAACCGCTCGACGAGGGCCTGCCCCAGGCCGATCAGCGACGACGCCTTGTTGCGAAAGAAACCGGTGGGACGGATGAGGTTTTCCAGCTCGTCGCGGTCGGCTTGCGCATAATCCAGCGCGGAGCGGTACCGCTTGAACAACGCCGGCGTGGTCAGGTTGACCCGCTTGTCGGTGCTCTGCGCCGAAAGGATGGTGGCCACCGTCAGCTCCAGCGGCGTCGTGAAGTCCAGCTCGCAGTGGGCGTCCGGAAACGCTTGCGCCAGTGCGCGATTCATTCGCCGCGCCCGTCGCACCAACCCCACTCGCGTCTCTTTGGACCAGCGATCGGCGACGACACCGTCGGGCGCGGAAGGCGTTGACTTCGGACGTCCGGATGCCTTTGCCGCTGTCACCTACGACAGAGTACTGATTTCGTGATCTGGCTGAGACCTAAGCCATGTTTACTTTCCCTGTGTCATGGTTGCTGGTGGCGTGCGTTCCCGGGCTGTTGATGCTCGTGACGTTCGGTCTGGGGCGGCTGGAATCCGACCTGTCCAATGACACCGTCTCGGTGGCCGATGTCGACGAGTTCCTCGAGTACGCCGAGGCCGTCGACGTGCACACGCTGGCCCGCGAAGGCATGCCGGAGGCGCTGGAATACCTGCACCGGCGCCAGGCCCTGCGGCCCGCGGATGCACCGCCGGCGCAACCGGCGATCGGACCGCGGCACGCCAAGCCGGTGTTTGCCACCACCTTGGGTGACCGCGATGAGGCCGGCCTACCGACGCCGATACGGGCCGGTTCGCGTGTTAATCCGCAATTTAGGGGGACTAGACACGTCAATCGTGTGTAGCGTGGCACGTTGGACACAATTGGCCTACCTCTAGACTTACGTCACACGGGCAGGGTTGGCCTGCCCGTATCACAAGTGGAAGCTGAAGAGGCAACGGTGGACGAGATCCTGGCAAGGGCAGGAATCTTCCAAGGGGTTGAGCCCGGCGCGGTCACCGCGCTGACCAAGCAATTGCAACCCGTCGACTTCCCGCGCGGTCACACGGTTTTCGCCGAGGGGGAACCGGGCGACCGGCTGTACATCATCGTTTCGGGGAAGGTCAAAATCGGCCGGCGGTCGCCGGACGGCCGCGAGAATCTGCTGACGATCATGGGCCCGTCGGACATGTTCGGCGAGTTGTCGATCTTCGACCCGGGCCCGCGGACTTCCAGCGCGACCACCATCACCGAAGTTCGGGCCGTGTCGATGGACCGCGACGCGCTGCGGGCGTGGATCGCGGATCGCCCGGAAATCGCCGAGCAACTGCTGCGGGTCCTTGCCCGACGGCTGCGGCGGACCAACAACAACCTGGCCGACCTCATCTTCACCGACGTGCCCGGCCGGGTGGCCAAGCAGCTGCTGCAGCTGGCCCAGCGGTTCGGCACCCAGGAGGGCGGCGCGATGCGGGTCACCCACGACCTCACCCAAGAGGAGATCGCCCAACTGGTGGGCGCTTCGCGGGAAACGGTCAACAAGGCCCTGGCCGACTTCGCCCACCGCGGCTGGATTCGCCTGGAGGGCAAGAGCGTGCTGATCTCAGACTCCGAGAGGCTCGCGAGGCGCGCCCGCTGAATTCCCCCGCCGAGCAGACACAAAAGCCCCGACACGCCGAGCGAGAAGGGGCTTTTGCGTCTGCTCGCGCTACCGAGTACGCAGATAGTCCAGCTGCGCCTGCACAGACCATTCGGCCACGTCCCAGAGCTTCTCGTCGACGTCGACATAGACGTACTCGACGATCTCGCGCGTAGTGGCCTCGTTACCGAGATCCGACAGCGCGGCGCGCACCTGCTCCAGGCGTTCGTGCCGGTGCGTCAGGTAGCCCGACGCGACGGATTCCAGGTCGGCCAGCTGCGGGCCGTGCCCGGGCAGCACCGTGCGTCGGCCCAAACCGCGTAGCCGCCGCAGCGATTCCAGGTAGTCGGCCAGGCTGCCGTCCTCCTTGTCGATGACGGTGGTGCCGCGGCCCAGCACGGTGTCCGCGGTCAGCACGGCATCGTCAAGCAAGAATGACAGCGAGTCGGCGGTGTGGCCGGGCGTCGCAATCACCTTGATCTTGAGGCCGGCCGCATCGATCACTTCGCCGTCGGTCAGGTGACCGCCGAGGCCGCGCAGGAATCCGCTGCCCGCGGACCGGACCGTCGCCCCGGTCAGCTCGACGAGCTTGTCGATGCCGTCGGTGTGGTCGCCGTGCCGGTGGCTGATCAGGACCAGCGCGACGCGGCCGAGCGCGGCGATCCGGGCGATGTGTTCGTCGTCGTCGGGGCCGGGATCCACGATCACCAGCTCGTCGCTGCCCGGGCCGCGCAGCACCCAGGTGTTGGTGCCCTCCAGCGTCATCAGGCCCGGGTTGTCGGCCAACAGCACCGAGGCAGTGTCGGTGACCGCCCGCAGCCTGCCGTATGCGGGATGGGTCAGCGACTCGGCGGTCTCGGTCACGGCCGTCAGCCAACCTCCACGATCAGCTCCACTTCGACCGGCGCATCCAGCGGCAGCTCGGACACCCCGACCGCCGAGCGCGCGTGGGCGCCTCGGTCGCCGAACACCTCGCCGAGCAGGTCGGAGGCGCCGTTGATGACACTGGGCTGCCCGTTGAAACCCGGAGCCGAGGCGACGAACCCGACGACCTTGACCACCCGGGCAACGGCGTCGATGCCCACCAGCGAATGCACGGCCGCCAACGCGTTGAGCGCACAGATCCGCGCCAGCGACTTGGCGTCCTCGGGGCTGACCTCCGCGCCGACCTTCCCGGTCCGCGGGAGCTTCCCGTCCCGCATCGGCAGCTGACCCGAGGTGTAGACCAGGTTGCCGGTCCGCACCGCGGGAACGTAGGAGGCCAGCGGCGCAACCACCTCGGGAAGCATGAGGCCGAGCCGCCCGAGCCGGGCCGATGCGCTCATCTCTACTTGGGGCGCTTCAAATATGCGACGTGCTGCTCGCCGGTGGGCCCGGGCAGCACGGACACCAACTCCCAGCCGTCGGCGCCCCACTGGTCCAGGATCTGTTTGGTGGCGTGCGTCAACAGCGGGACCGTGACGTATTCCCATGCGGTGGGTTGGCTCATGACGCGAGCTTATCGGTCAGCTTTCCAGGGCTCTGGCCAGCCCAAGGGCGGTGCGGCGGCCGGGCTAGCATGCGAAGGTGGCATCCACTGGAAACGGCGGTAGTTCCGTCGGTTGGCCCGCCCGCTTGTCGAGGGCGCGCTTACATTTCGTGACCGGCAAGGGCGGGACGGGTAAGTCGACGGTCGCGGCCGCGCTCGCCCTCACGCTGGCGGCGGGCGGCCGCAAGGTCCTGCTCGTCGAAGTCGAAGGCCGCCAAGGGATTGCGCAACTGTTCGACGTCCCGCCGCTGCCCTACGAGGAGGTCAAGATCGCCACCGCCGAGCGCGGCGGGCAGGTCAACGCGCTGGCGATCGACATCGAGGCCGCGTTCCTCGAATACCTGGACATGTTCTACAACCTCGGCATCGCGGGCCGGGCGATGCGACGCATCGGCGCCATCGAGTTCGCGACGACGATCGCGCCCGGCCTGCGCGACGTGCTGCTCACCGGCAAGATCAAGGAGTCGGTGGTCCGCCTCGAAAAGGGGGCCAAGAACCCGGTCTATGACGCGGTGGTCGTCGACGCGCCGCCGACCGGCCGCATCGCGCGCTTCCTCGACGTCACCAAGGCGGTGTCCGACCTGGCCAAGGGCGGCCCGGTGCACTCGCAGTCCGAGGGTGTGGTGAAGCTGTTGCACTCCGATCAGACCGCCATCCATCTGGTCACGCTGCTGGAGGCGCTGCCGGTGCAGGAAACGCTCGAGGCCATCGAGGAGCTGGCCGAAATGGAGCTGCCGATCGGCAGCGTGATCGTGAACCGCAACATCCCGTCGTTCCTGGAGCCGCGCGATCTGGCGAAGGCCGCCGAGGGGGACGTGGACGCTGACTCCGTGCGGGCCGGCCTTCAAATGGCGGGAATCAAGCTCGCCGACACCGACTTTGCGGGCCTGCTGACCGAGACCATTCAGCATGCGACCCGGATCACCGCACGCGCCGAGACGGCGCAGCAACTCGACGCGTTGAAGGTCCCGCGGCTGGAGCTGCCGGCGATTTCCGATGGCATCGACCTCGGAAGCCTGTATGAGCTGTCGGAAACTCTTGCGCAGCAGGGGGTCCGATGAGCGCCACGACGAAAACCCTTGATATGGCCGCGATCCTGGCCGACCGATCGAATCGGGTGGTGGTGTGCTGCGGCGCCGGCGGGGTGGGAAAGACGACCACCGCAGCCGCGATGGCGATGCGCGCCGCCGAATACGGCCGCACGGTATGCGTTTTGACGATCGACCCGGCCAAGCGGCTGGCGCAGGCGCTCGGGGTCAACGACCTCGGCAACACCCCGCAGCGGGTGCCGTTGGCGCCCGAAGTGCCCGGCGAGCTGCACGCGATGATGCTCGACATGCGCCGCACCTTCGACGAGATGGTGATGCAGTACTCCGGCCCCGAGCGGGCAGAGGCGTTGCTGAACAACCAGTTCTACCAGACGGTCGCCACGTCGCTTGCCGGCACGCAGGAGTACATGGCGATGGAGAAGCTGGGCCAGTTGCTGAGCCAGGACCGCTGGGACCTCATCGTCGTGGACACCCCGCCGTCGCGCAACGCGCTGGACTTCCTGGATGCGCCGAAACGGTTGGGCAGCTTCATGGACAGCCGGCTGTGGCGGCTGCTGCTCGCACCCGGCCGCGGCATCGGCCGATTGGTCACCGGCGCAATGGGTTTGGCGATGAAGGGCATGTCCACGATCATGGGCTCCCAATTGCTCAGCGACATCGGTTCATTCGTGCAGTCACTGGAATCGACCTTCGGCGGTTGGCGGGAAAAGGCCGACCGCACCTACTCGCTGCTGAAGAGACGCGGCACTCAGTTTGTCGTGGTGTCGGCCGCCGAACCCGACGCGCTGCGCGAGGCGGCCTTCTTCGTCGACCGGCTGTCGCAGGAGGGCATGCCGCTCGCGGGGCTGGTTCTCAACCGCACCCACCCGACGCTGTGCTCGCTGCCGGTCGAACGGGCCATCGACGGAAGCGAGACGCTCGACGCCTCCGATTCCGAGGCCGCCGCGCTGGCTTCCGCCGTGCTGAAGATCCACGCCGACCGGGCGCAAACCGCCAAACGGGAGATCAGGCTGCTCTCCCGTTTCACCGGCGCCCACCCGCATGTGCCGGTCATCGGGGTTCCGTCGCTGCCGTTCGACGTTTCCGATCTCGACGCGCTGCGGGCGCTCGCCGATCAGATCACCGCCCCCGGCGACGAGGCGGCCCGCGCGGCGAGCGGTTGAGCACACGCGCTCGGTGAGCGAATCAATCTGGCGGGCACACGCCGGTCAGACGCGTGCGGAAGCTATTTGACACGAGCGATTCCCGGTGGGCTCCTGCGGGCTCGTTGCTGTCGAATTTCTATTGGGCACAAGCCAGCTCGTATTCAACACGAGCCAGTTGTATATTGAACACAGTCCAATTAAGAGCGGCGCTTAGGGCTGTAACAATTACGTAATCATGAAAACGGTTATTTTCAGAACCGTTAGTTTGCCTACAGCCGAGGGCTTGGTCAGAAATCTCGAATCAGCCGACGCTGCGGCCGCGGCGCTTGTCGAAGAAGTCCTGCCAGGAGACGACTTCTGGATGCTGCTTGAGCAGCGCCCGGCGCTGACGCTCGGTCATACCGCCCCACACTCCGAACTCGACCTTGTTGTCCAACGCGTCCGCGCCACACTCCTGCATCACCGGGCAGTGGCGGCAGATCACCGCCGCCTTACGCTGGGCGGCCCCCCGAACAAACAGTTCATCGGGGTCAGTGGTCCGACACAGCGCCTTCGAAACCCATGCGATCCGTTCCTCGGCGTCGACACTCCGCAATACGCCCTGAGCAGCCGCGATGTTCGTTCGACGTGCGGCCGGCCGTGAACCTGACACGAGCTGTTCCCTTCCTTCCGACCGCTTGTCGCGGCCGCCCTCCTCGGGTGCAGACCCCTGCTGCGATCTACGCCACACCATGCAAATCGGTGTTATCTGAATCTCACCGTGTGTCTAAGTTAGGTGGTCAGGTGGCAATTGCGCAACAGTCTGATAACGCTTTTTTTGGGACGGGCGTGCAGCCTTAGCGAAAAGGATAATGCCGAGCGGCGCCCCGCGCACTTCACCTCGGTGGCTGACCCGTGACGGAACCGAAAATTTTTTGCCGAGCCCCATCGTAAGTTCGCTGGTCACGGTGCGCGAGGGCTTTGGGCCAACTCGTGGCGTGGCCAGGTGAGCGGGGGCGGCTACCCTAGAGCGCATGTCAGACCGCCCCCCGGCCGCGCTCACGGTTCTCAAGCTCGCGGGGTGCTGTTTGTTGGCCAGTGTCGTCGCCACGGCCCTGATGTTTCCGCTCGCCGGCGGGATCGGGCTGATGTCCAATCGGGCCTCTGAAGTCGTCGCCAACGGGTCCGCCCAGCTGACGCAGGGCGAGGTGCCCGCGGTGTCGACGATGGTCGACAAGAAGGGCAACGTCATCGCCTGGCTTTACTCTCAGCGCCGCTTCGAGGTGCCCACCGACAAGATCGCCAACACCATGAAACTGGCGATCGTCTCGATCGAGGACAAGCGCTTCGCCGACCACAACGGGGTTGACTGGAAGGGCACCCTGACGGGGCTGGCCGGCTATGCGTCCGGCGACGTCGACACCCGCGGCGGGTCGACCATCGAACAGCAGTACATCAAGAACTACCAACTGCTGGTGACCGCCCAGACCGACGCCGAGAAGCGCGCGGCGGTCGAAACCACCCCGGCGCGCAAGCTGCGCGAGATCCGGATGGCGCTCACGCTGGACAAGACCTTCACCAAGCCGGAGATCCTGACGCGCTATCTGAACCTGGTGTCGTTTGGGAACGGTTCGTTCGGTGTGCAGGACGCGGCCCAGACCTACTTCGGCATCAACGCCTCGGATCTGAACTGGCAGCAGGCGGCCCTGCTCGCGGGCATGGTGCAGTCGACCAGCGCGCTCAACCCGTACACGAACCCCGACGGCGCCCTGGCCCGGCGAAACCTGGTCCTCGACACCATGATCGAGAACCTGCCCCAGGAGGCCGACGCCCTGCGCGCCGCGAAGGCCACGCCGCTGGGCGTGCTGCCCCAACCCAACGAGCTGCCCCGTGGCTGCATCGCGGCCGGCGACCGCGCCTTCTTCTGCGACTACGTCCAGGAGTACCTGTCGCGCGCGGGGATCAGTAAGGAACAGGTGGCCCGGGGCGGCTACCTGATCCGCACCACGTTGGACCCGGACGTGCAGATCCCGGTGAAGGCGGCCATCGACAAGTTCGCGAGCCCGACCCTGCCGGGCATCTCGAGCGTCATGAGCGTCATCGAGCCGGGCAAGACCTCCCACCACGTGATGGCGATGGCCAGCAACCGCACCTACGGCCTGAACCTCGACGCCGGCGAGACGATGCGACCGCAACCGTTCTCCCTCGTCGGCGACGGCGCCGGATCGGTATTCAAGATCTTCACCACCGCCGCCGCACTGGACATGGGGATGGGCATCAACGCCAGCCTCGAGGTGCCGGGCCGGTTCCAGGCCAAGGGCATGGGCAGCGGCGGGGCCAAGGGCTGCCCAAAGGACACCTGGTGCGTCGTCAACGCGGGTAACTATCGGGGCTCGATGAACGTGACCGACGCGCTGGCCACCTCGCCCAACACCGCGTTCGCCAAGCTGATCCAGCAGGTCGGCGTGACCCGGACGGTGGACATGGCGATCAAGCTGGGGCTGCGGTCCTACGCCGATCCCGGCACCGCGCGCGACTACAACCGCGACAGCAACGAGAGCCTGGCCGACTTCGTCAAGCGGCAAAACATCGGCTCGTTCACCCTCGGCCCGATCGAGGTGAACGCGCTGGAGTTGTCCAACGTCGCCGCCACCCTGGCCTCCGGCGGCGTGTGGTGCCCGCCGAACCCGATCGACAAGCTGATTGACCGCAACGGTAACGAGGTCTCCGTGACGACCGAGACCTGCGATCAGGTGGTGCCCGAGGGCCTGGCCAACACGATGGCCAACGCGATGAGCAAGGACGCCGTGGGCAGCGGCACGGCGGCCGGCTCGGCCGGCGCGGCGGGCTGGGACCTGCCGGTGTCCGCGAAGACCGGCACCACCGAGGCGCACAGATCCTCCGCTTTCGTCGGTTTCACCAGCCACTACGCGGCGGCCAACTACATCTACGACGACTCACCCAACCCGACGGACTTGTGCTCCGCCCCGCTGCGTCACTGCGGCGAGGGCGACCTCTACGGCGGGAACGAGCCGGCGCGCACCTGGTTCACCGCGATGAAACCGATCGCGAACAACTTCGGCGAGGTGAAGCTGCCGCCGACCGATCCCCGCTACGTCGAGGGCTCCCCGGCGTCCCGGGTGCCGGCCGTCACCGGCCTGGACGTCGACGCGG
The DNA here is from genome assembly GCF_002101935.1 of Mycobacterium sp. IEC1808. Classification (NCBI taxonomy): domain Bacteria; kingdom Bacillati; phylum Actinomycetota; class Actinomycetes; order Mycobacteriales; family Mycobacteriaceae; genus Mycobacterium; species Mycobacterium sp. IEC1808. Next base: position 32,231 of record NZ_LQPV01000032.1, read on the forward strand.
CCCGCCAGCGCATCAAGGAGGCGGGCTTCCCGGTCGCCGACCAGACCAACTCCGTGAACAGCAGCGCAAAGGCGGGCGAGGTGGTCGGAACGTCGCCGTCCGGCCAGACGATTCCGGGCTCGATCATCACGATCCAGGTCAGCAACGGCATCCCGCCGGCGCCACCGCCACCGCCCGAGGGCGCGCCACCGGTGGTGGGGTCGCAGGTGGTCGAGATTCCCGGCCTGCCGCCGATCACGATTCCGCTGCTGGCGCCCCCGCCGCCGCCCGGGGCGCCACCTCCGTAGCGGCCCGCAACACGGACTTGTGGCGCAAGCTATACGCCCCGACACCGCAACCGGCAGTAGGCTTCCTGCATGGCTGACGTTCGCCCGATTGCCCCCGTCCTGAAGCGCACCGGCGCCGTCGCGCTCGGCTCGACCCTGGCCGGCATCGGTTACGCCTCGCTCGTCGAGCGCAACGCGTTCGTCCTGCGCGAGATAACGATGCCCGTCCTGTCACCGGGCTCCACGCCGCTACGGGTGCTGCACATCAGCGACCTGCACATGACGCCCAACCAGCGCCGCAAGCAGGCCTGGCTGCGCGAGCTGGCCGCCTGGGAGCCCGACCTCGTGGTCAACACCGGCGACAACCTGGCGCACCCCAAGGCGGTGCCCGCGGTGGTGCAGACGCTGGGCGACCTGCTGTCGCGGCCGGGCGTCTTCGTCTTCGGCAGCAACGACTACTTCGGGCCCCGCCTGAAGAACCCGCTGAACTACCTGACCAACCCGTCGCACCGGGTCCGCGGCGAGCCGCTGCCCTGGCAGGACCTGCGGGCGGCGTTCACCGAGCGCGGCTGGCTCGACCTGACGCACACCCGCCGCGAGTTCGAGGTGGCCGGGCTGCACATCGCCGCCGCGGGCGTGGACGACCCGCACATCGACCGGGACCGCTACGACGCGATCGCGGGGCCGGCCAGCCCGGCCGCGAACCTGCGGCTCGGTTTGACTCACTCCCCCGAGCCCCGGGTCCTGGATCGCTTCGCCGCCGACGGCTATCAGCTGGTGATGGCCGGGCACACGCACGGCGGGCAGCTGTGTCTGCCGTTCTACGGCGCCCTGGTGACCAACTGCGGCCTGGACCGCTCGCGGGCCAAGGGACCGTCGCGCTGGGGCGCGAACATGGCGCTGCACGTCTCCGCCGGGATCGGCACCTCGCCGTTCGCGCCCGTGCGATTCTGCTGCAGGCCCGAGGCGACACTGCTGACGCTGATCGCCAGCCCCATGGGCGACCGCGATTCCACCAGCGACCTGAGCCGTTCACAGCCGACCGCTTCGGTGCGTTGAGCGAACGGACCCGGATCGCGGTCCGCACCCTGCCCCGAAGCTGGACGGACGACGCGATCCGGCTGATCCAGGCCGACGCGCGGCGCAGCGCCGACACCCACCTGCTGCGTTATCCCCTGCCGTCGGCGTGGGGCGGCGACGCGGACGTCGCGCTGTACCTCAAGGACGAGAGCACGCACATCACCGGCAGCCTCAAGCACCGGCTGGCGCGCTCGTTGTTTTTGTACGCGCTGTGCAACGGCTGGATCGGCGAGGGCACCACCGTCGTCGAGGCGTCCTCGGGTTCGACGGCGGTGTCGGAGGCCTACTTCGCCGCCCTGCTGGGGCTGCCGTTCGTCGCCGTGATGCCCGCGTCGACCAGCGCCGCCAAGATTGCGCTGATCGAATCACAAGGCGGCCGTTGCCATTTCGTGACGGACTCGAGCCAGGTGTACGCCGAGGCCGAGCGCGTCGCCAACGACACCGGCGGGCACTACCTGGACCAGTTCACCAACGCGGAGCGTGCCACCGACTGGCGCGGCAACAACAACATCGCCGAGTCGATCTACGAGCAGATGCGCGACGAGAAGCACCCCGTCCCGGAGTGGATCGTGGTCGGGGCGGGCACCGGCGGCACCAGCGCGACCATCGGCCGCTACATCCGCTACCGGCGGCACGCGACCCGGTTGTGTGTCGTCGACCCGGAGAACTCCGCGTTCTTTCCCGCCTACGCCGAGGACCGCGATGACATCATGATGCCCACCTCGTCGCGGATCGAGGGCATCGGCCGGCCGCGGGTCGAGCCGTCGTTTCTGCCCGGCGTGGTCGACCGCATGGTCGCGGTGCCCGACGCGGCGTCCATTGCCGCCGCCCGCCACGTCACCGCCGTCCTGGGGCGCCGGGTGGGGCCGTCGACGGGCACCAACCTGTGGGGCTGTTTCGGGCTGATCGCCGAGATGGTCTCCGAGGGCCGCAGCGGGTCGGTGGTCACCCTGCTGGCCGACAGCGGTGACCGCTACGCCGACACCTACTTCAACGACGAGTGGGTCAGCGCGCAGGGGCTCGATCCCGCCGGCCCCGCCAAGGCGCTGGTTGAATTCGAGCACAGCTGCGTGTGGTCTAGCCCGTAGCCAGCGGTTTGGCCAGCCGACCGGCTGGTGCGATACGCTGTCGAGGCTTCAAGCGGGGTGTGGCGCAGCTTGGTAGCGCGCTTCGTTCGGGACGAAGAGGCCGTGGGTTCAAATCCCGCCACCCCGACCCAGTCGAGTATCTCGTCGAGGGCGGCGTCGGTGTCGGCCGCGCGGCGACGCCAAGCGGATTCGTGTCAAACCCGGGCTGCTGCGGCAGACCTGCCGGCCGTGCTGGCGACGGCCACCTTCTTACGATCCCAGCCCGCAGCACAAGATCCTCACTGGCATCTTCATCGACGGCCTGCGCGCAGATCACGCCAGACGGCGGCTAGGTGTACTGACCACGGACGTTGGTGACGGCGTGGCGTGGTGACATGACGAAGACCTCCGAGTGAAGTGCGAGCTGTCTA